>NZ_JAVTIK010000010.1:0-182968 GCF_031843525.1 Xanthomonas sp. WCS2018Noco2-27
GCACGCGCTTTTTTTATGCCTTGGCCAGATCGCTTGCCGCACTCGGCGGCGCCAACAATAGCCGCAGGTCCTCCACAAAGCCGCGATAACCTTCCTCGCGCGCCGCCTCGGAGCCTTGTCGCAGCACCCAGGACGGATGCACCGTCGCCAGTACCGGCGTGCCGTCGTCCAGCCGTTGCCACTGCCCACGCTGCTGCATCAAACGAAAGCCCGGCCCCAGTACTGCCTGTGCCGCAGTCGCTCCCAGACAAACGATGTGTGCGGGCCGCAGCTGCGCGCGCTCGGCCTGCAGCCAGCCACTGCATGCCTGCACATGCGCACGTTCCGGATTGCGATGCAGGCGCCGTTTGCCGCGTTGCTCGAAACGAAAATGCTTGACCGCATTGGTCACGTAGAAGGCCTGGCGATCCACGCCCAGTTCGCCGAGCGCCATGGTGAACAGACGCCCGGACGGGCCCACGAACGGACGCCCGCTGAGATCCTCTTCGTCGCCGGGTTGTTCCCCGATGACCATCACCGATGCATCGTCCGGCCCTTCGCCGAACACCGTTTGCGTCGCCGGTTGCCACAGCTCGCAGCGGCGACAGTCGCGCGCGGCCGTACGTAACTGCGCCAGACTTTGCGTTGCAACTTCCACGGCAGGCGCGGGCGCCGCTGGCACGCGCCGCCGCACCGGCTCGGGCGCACGCTCGGCCATCTCGCGTACGCGCACACCCGCCTCGCGGATCAACTCCGGCAACAGCGCCGCTTCGGGCAGGTTTTTCCAGTATTTCTGCGGCATTTCCTGCCGCATCATGGTGGGGTTGAGCCGCGCAGGATTGAAGATGTGCGCGTAGTACGTGCGCCACAAGGTCTCCTGCGCGTCGTCGGCCGGCACCTGCGACCGTACCGCCGCATCGCCAAACGACAACGCCTCGCCATCCCAGCGCACGCTGCGGTATGGCGTAAGGATTGCCCACTGCATGCCGGCAAACCGCCGCGCGAAGAATGGCGCCACCAGATCCACGATGCAGTGCTCGGGTTCGAACCAGGCCACGAAATCTTCCTCTTCTCCAGGCAACCGCCGAAAGCGCACGAATGCCTTCATCTTGTGCGTATCGCGCTGCACCGCCTTTTGCCATTGTCGAAGCCGGTGTACATCCACATCGGTGGCGCGCTCCAGCAGCGCCTTTTCGCCAGAAGCGATTCGCCACAACAACCGGTACAGCACCGCGTGCCGCTGTGGATCGCGATGACACAACACCGATGCAGCCAGCTGCATGAAGTCCGCCGACACCCGCGGCGGCGGCACGGTCAGCGGCAACTCCAGCAACCCCTGCCCCATCAACAACCCGCCCTGCGCCCCACCGTTCCACGCCACATCGTCCGGTTCTACCTGCGCACACCACCCCGCCCGCGCCAACGCACGCCACGCCTCGAAACTCCACGGTGGTTCGACCTCAGCGCTGAACATTACGTACACCCGACCTCAAGATTTCCGATCCGGCCGTCGCTTCGTCGCCGGCACTCTGGTTGTGTCTTGCATCTTTACTGCTGTTTTTTTGCAGTGGTATCGCTGCTATCGCTTTGTCGCTTTGTCGCTTTGTCGCTTTGTCGCTTTGTCGCTCCCGCGCAGGATTGCATCAGGCGATGGCGGTTTTGGTGACGTTTGCCAAGACACGTCACCCGCGCCGCAAGGCGCCCAACCGCTTGAAACATGGATCCGGCGACCGAAGTTGGAGATTCGTAGTAGCCATCAAGAACGTCCAGCTCATACCTGCGGGCGCACCCTCATCCGCCCTTCGGGCAGCTTCTCCCGATGGGAGAAGGCAGGGGCATCAATCGAACAAACTTGCCTGCCGCGGTGCGGGCGCCAACTGCGCACGTAACCGCGCCGGATCATCCAGCCGCTGGCGCGGATGATGATCCAGCACACTCACAAACGGCAGCAGCTTCTTCATCGGCACCCGCAGCCGCGCCAGATCGCCCACCCGCAACCGTGCATGCTGGCGCGACAACAGCAGCCGCTCCACATTGCGGGTACCCAACCCTGGCACCCGCAACAACATCTCACGCGGCGCCACATTCAGATCCACCGGAAACCGCTCCGGGTTACGCAGCGCCCAGGCCAGCTTGGGATCCACATCCAGGTCCAGCATGCCGCTGGATTGTGCAGGCGCGATTTCCTCTACCGAAAATTCGTAGAACCGCAGCAACCAATCGGCCTGATACAGCCGATGCTCGCGCTGCAACGGCGGCGCCTGCAACGGCAGCTTGGACGATGCATCCGGGATCGGGCTGAAGGCCGAGTAATACACCCGCCGCATGCGGTAATTGCCATACAAATTATGGCTGGTGTCCAAAATGGCGCGGTCGTTGGCATCGTCGGCGCCAACGATCATCTGCGTACTCTGGCCTGCCGGCGCAAAGCGCGGCGGCTTGGCCCGGCGCACCTTTTCGGCCTTGCGCTCCAGCTGGTTTTCTTCGATGCGCCAACGTAGCTCGCCCATCGCAGACCGAATGCCGCCGACGCTTTTTTCCGGCGCCAGCAAGGTCAGGCCCTGCTCGGTCGGCAACTCCACATTGATGCTCAGACGGTCCGCATAGCGGCCAGCCGCAGCCAGCAGCTCGGGTGCGGCGTCGGGAATGGTCTTGAGATGGATGTAGCCGGCAAAACGATGCACCTCGCGCAACTGCCGCGCCACTTCCACCAGCTGTTCCATGGTGTAGTCGGAGTTGCGGATGATGCCGCTGGACAGGAACAGGCCTTCGATGTAATTGCGCTTGTAGAAATCCAGCGTCAGCGTGACCACTTCTTCCGGCGTGAAGCGCGCGCGGCGCACATTGCTGGACACGCGATTGACGCAGTACGCGCAGTCGAAGATGCAGAAGTTGGTCAGCAATATCTTCAGCAGCGACACGCAGCGGCCATCGGGCGTGTACGAGTGGCAGATGCCCATGCCCTCGGTACTGCCGATCCCGCCGGTACCGAGCGAATTGCGCTTGTTCGCCCCACTGGAGGCGCACGAGGCATCGTATTTGGCGGCGTCGGCGAGGACGGCGAGCTTGTCGAGGATTTTCACGCGGGCAGCATGCAGCGAGGGCGTCTCAGCCTATGAGACTGCACCGCAGCAGATCGTGAATGCTTCAGAGCGCTGCGGGGCAGCGGTGATGCCTCAACGCTGCGGTGTTGCGGTCATGCCTCAACACTGAGGTGTTGTGGTGATGCCTCAGCACTGAGATGTTGTGGTCATGCCTCAACACTGCGGTGCTGCGGTGATGCCGTCAGCGCTGCGGTACGGCCGAATGCTCTTATCGCTGCGGCGTCGCATTAATGCACTCGACGCTGCGGGACGGCAGTCACGCCGTTACCGCCGTCGGCCAAAGGGCCGCCGTGAGTGCTCCAATGCCGCCGCGGCAGCGGCACTGCCTTCACACCCCGATCAAGCGGCAATCGCGGCATCGCCGTCGAAGCGATATAGATCCATCGCCAGAAAGCCCAGATCGATCCCGGCATCGATCCGCTGCGCGCCGAGTTGGTCGCCACCGGCTGCACCCATCGCGACATAGAGCGGCAACAGGTGCTCGTCGCTGGGATGCGCGCGCTCGGCGTATGGCGCCTGTCGGCGATAGTCGAGCAGCGCGGGGATGTCGTTCTCCAGCAGTTTGCGCTCGGTCCATTCGATGAAGGGGCGCACATATGGCGCCTCGCGCTCCACGCTGTAGCCGTGGCGAAAATCGTGCAGGTTGTGGGTGATGCTGCCCGAGCCGATCACCAGCACGCCGTCGTCGCGCAGCGGCGCCAGCGCGCGCCCCACCGCAAACTGGTGGGCAGGGCCGAGTTCGGGCTGGATCGATACCGACACCACCGGGATGTCGGCCGCCGGGTACAGCAAGCGCAGCGGCACCCACACGCCGTGATCGAAGCCGCGTTGCGGGTCCAGCTGCGGATGCAGGCCGGCCTGTTCCAGGCGACGGGTGATCTGCTGCGCCAGCGCAGGCTCGCCGGGGGCGGGATACTCCAACTCGTACAACGGCGCAGGAAAACCGCCGAAGTCGTGAATGGTCGCCGGCCGCGCGGCAGCGCTGACCAGCGGGCGACGGCCCAGCCAGTGCGCGGTGGCGACAACGATCGCGCGCGGCCGTGGCAGCAGCTGCCGCAGTTCTTCCAGGCGCAGCCCGACCTGGCCAGGCTGCAACGCCGTCATCGGCGATCCATGCGAGATGTACAACGATGGCATGCGGCTCATGCGTGGCTCCTTAAATGACAGGCTTCAAAATGACAGGCTTCAGCGCGCCCGCTTCAGCGCAAGCGCGCCATCGCCCAGCAGCGATTGCACGATCAGTAACACCGCCCACAGCGCCGGATATTCCCAACCGCCACCCGGGTTGGAGAAACCGAACCCGTTGGCGCCATGCACGCTGACGATGGTGCCCAGCAGCAACGGCACGCCCAGCAGCGCCACCCAGCGCGCGTAAAGGCCCAACAGCAACGCCAGGCCCAGGCCGAGTTCCAGCGCCATGCTGAGATAGGCCAGCGCGGCGGGCAGGCCGAGCGACTGGAAGTAGCCCACGGTGCCGGCCGGGGTGAACACCAACAGCTTGGTCAGACCGTGCACCAGAAACAGAGTACCCAGGCTGATACGCAGCAGTGCCGCGCCGTAGGCAGCAGTCCCAGGCGGTGCGAGGTGGGTGGACATGACGGGCACTCCGTTGAGGACCCACACAGCCTATTACTTACTAAAATCTGATAAATACATCGGATTCGGATAATTTATTGCAACCAAAGAAACAATCGGAGCGGTCATGGATACCCTCGATGCGATGCGCGTGTTCACCGCGGTGGCCGAACGCAGCGGCTTCAGCGCCGCCGCCGATGCGCTGGACCGTTCCACCGCCAACGTCACCCGCCAGGTCGCCGCGCTCGAACAACGCCTGGGCACGCGCCTGCTCAACCGCACCACGCGCCGGGTCAGCCTGACCAGCGCCGGCACGGCGTACTACCAGCGTTGCCTGCAGTTGCTGGCCGATCTGGACGACCTGGAAGCCACCATCGGCGCGCAGGCGCTGGAGCCGTCCGGTGTGCTGCGAGTCAATGCGCCGGTGAGCTACGGCATCGAGCGTCTGGGCGCGCTGCTGCCCGGCTTTCGCGCACGCTACCCGCAGGTGGAGCTGGACCTGTCGCTGACCGATCGCCTGGTCGATATGGTCGAAGAAGGCTTCGATGTGGCCATCCGCATCACCCGCCAGCCGGCGCCGATGCTGATCGCGCGGCAACTGGGCAAGGTCCGGCTGCTGCCCTGCGCAGCGCCGGCGTATCTGGCGCGCGCCGGCACGCCGAAGCACCCTTCCGACCTGGCCGGCCACGAATGTCTGCTGTACCAATACTCGCCCAGCGGCGACGAGCTGCGCTTCCATGGCCCGGACGGCGATGTCGATGTGCGTATCCACGGCGGGCTGCGCGCCAACAACGGCCACGTGCTCAATGCGGCCGCGCTGGCCGGCCAGGGCATCGTGATGCAGCCGGACTTCCTGGCCGATGCGCATATCGCCAGCGGTCGCCTGCTGCGCATCCTGCCCGGCTACCAACTCGGCGAGATCGGCATCTTTGCGGTGTACGCCAGCCGCAGCCATCTGGCGCCGAAGGTGCGCAGCTTCATCGACTACCTGCTCGAATGCCTGGCCGAGCCGGCGGCCGGCTAAGCGCGGTTGGCAATACGCGTCAGTTATCGTCGGTTGGAGTGGGTGGCGCGCCTGGCACACGCCGCACCTGACGCCGGCTGCTGGCTAAAGCGGCCGGCAACACGCGCCAGCAATCCTACGTTGGTGTGGGTGGCGCGCTCAGAACCAGGACATGTGAGCACCGAACGCCGGCTGCGCCTGTCCGGTGGCTGTGCAGTGGTTGTATTGGCCGCCCCAAGCGGCCGCGGCAACAGTTCGTCCCGCACGTGGTCATTCATCTGTCGCGGCTGGTGTGCGCACAATCGGCCTCCCTCGTTCAGCAGGAGCGTCCATGAGCAAGATCGCCATCGTGTATTTCAGCGGCTACGGCCACACCGTCAAGCAGGCCGAAGCCGTGCATGCAGGGGCCGCCAGTGTCGGCGAGGCCACGCTGTACCGCATCGACCAGGACGGCAAACTGCCCGACGACGCCTGGGAGGCGATCGGCGCAGCCGACGCGATCATCTATGGCAGCCCCACCTACATGGGCGGGCCGGCCTGGCAGTTCAAGAGGTTTGCCGACGACAGCTCCAAGCCGTGGTTTGCGCAGGCATGGAAGGACAAGGTAGCCGCCGGCTTCACCAACTCTGCCTCGGTGAACGGCGACAAGTACGCCACCATCCAGTATTTCTGGACCCTGTCGCAGCAGCACGGGCAGGTCTGGGTCGGCACCGGTCTGCCGCCGTCCAACACCAAGGCGCACGGGCCGCAGGACATCAACTGGACCGCCGGTTGGGGCGGCGCGCTGGCAATCTCGCCCTCGGACGCATCGCCGGACGAAGCCCCGCGCAGCGGCGATCTGGAAACTGCAAAGCTGCTCGGCAAGCGTGTCGCCGAGTTCGCCAACAAGCTCAAGGGCTGAGGCCACCATCGCAGCGCCCGCGCGTTTGGGCCGGCTTGAGGCGGCCCGATACGCGCGGGCGTTGGTTTGTTTGACGGTACGGTTGCAGGCGTGGCGCCGAGAGCAGGCGTGCAGCTTGGCCGATGTCGTTGGCATTGACTGCGTCGTGTGACCACGCTGGCGGATCGCTGGGGCTGCGCGCACTGCACTCAGTGATACCTAAATCGCGTGGCAATGCTAGATCGCGCCGTGCGTCGAAACAGCATGATGTTCTGCAACATCGCGCGTGCAGTGTTCGACATCAGGCCAGAGTGCCCATGGCGGCGTCTGTAACGCGTCACGCGTGATGGGTGATACGGGGAGCGCAACGCGACGCAGACGCTGTGTGTCGCCACAGGTCATCGAATGCTGCAGCAAACGCTGTTCACTACGCGACGCTGCCTTGCAATCAGTACCCTCAACAACTGGACTCTCGCTGAGCGCATCCGCCGTTAAACCGTGGAAACCGCACGTCGCTGCAATTCCCAAGCAAAAAGGCATCGCCACCCCAACTCACCGGCCTCAAGCATTCGCGCGTGGGCTACATCGCGCTAACGCACGCCGCGCCACTCTCCCCGCCTACCTCGCTGCACGGAGCTTCCCCCACCATGCAAACCCGCACACTTGGCCGATCCGGCCCCACCGTTTCCGCACTCGGCCTCGGCTGCATGGGTATGAGCGCGTTCTATGGCGATCGCAGCGATGAGGCCACCTCGATCGCGGTGATCCATCGTGCGCTCGACCGCGGCATCAGCCTGCTCGACACCGCCGACATGTATGGCCCGCACACCAACGAAGTGCTGGTGGGCAAGGCGATCGCATCCCGCCGGCACGAAGTGTTTCTGGCCACCAAATTCGGCATCAAGCTCGACCCCAACGACCCATCGGTGCGCGGCATTGATGGCAGCCCGGCCTACGTGCAGTCCGCCTGCGAGGCCAGCCTGCGCCGTCTTGGCGTGGAGCACATCGATCTGTACTACCAGCACCGCGTGGATCCCAACGTGCCGATCGAAGACACCGTCGGGGCGATGGCGCGTCTGGTCGAACAGGGCAAGGTGCGCTTTCTCGGGCTGTCGGAAGCGGCCGCAGACACCATCCGCCGCGCACATGCCGTGCACCCGATCACCGCGGTGCAGACCGAATACTCGCTGTGGTCGCGCGAGCCGGAAGACAACGGCGTGTTCGCTACCGTGCGCGAGCTCGGCATCGGTTTCGTGCCGTACTCGC
Organism: Xanthomonas sp. WCS2018Noco2-27; assembly: GCF_031843525.1. Lineage (NCBI taxonomy): Bacteria > Pseudomonadati > Pseudomonadota > Gammaproteobacteria > Lysobacterales > Lysobacteraceae > Xanthomonas > Xanthomonas sp. WCS2018Noco2-27. Next base: position 7,808 of record NZ_JAVTIK010000010.1, read on the forward strand.
CGCTGGGCCGCGGTTTTCTCACCGGCGCGTTCTCATCGCCCGACGACTTCGACGCGGACGATTACCGCCGGCATTCGCCGCGTTTTCAGGGCGACAACTTCACCCGCAATTTGCAGTTGGTGGAGCAGGTCAAGGCGATCGCCACCGACAAGGGCATCACACCCGGGCAACTGGCACTGGCCTGGGTGCTGGCGCAGGGCCAGGACCTGATCCCGATCCCCGGCACCAAGCGTCAGGCATATCTGGACGAGAACATCGCCGCGCTGGAGGTGGCACTGATGCCCGACGAACTGGCGCGCATCGATGCGATTTTCCCGGCGCAGGCTGCGGCCGGTACGCGTTACCCCGAAGCGATGATGGGCGCAGTCAACCGCTGAGCCATGACCGCGAGACCGCAGCGATCGCTGCGGTTTCGCGCTGGGCGACTGAAAGCGTCTGTGCACAGCGCCGGAGCGAAGAAATACACGTGGGGCAGACATGCGTGCCTCGCCCCGACGGCCACGTCCGGCCGAGCACGCTATGGCTGTGCCGATCGCATGCACTCACGCCATCGCACCACCGTTGCTTGCACACTCGGCGCATCATCGCTCACACCACGTCCCATGCTGTCCTTCGTGATTCCCGCGCATAACGAGGCTGCACTGATCGGCGAAACGCTGCAGTGCCTGCATACCTGCGCACAGGCGATGCACCTGGACTACGAAGCGATCGTGGTGGCCGATGCTTGCGAGGACGACACCGCACGCATTGCGCGCGACAACGGCGCACAGGTGCTGGAGGTCGAGCTGCGGCATATCGCCGCCACCCGCAACGCGGGCGCACAGGCCGCACAAGGCGAGCGCCTGCTGTTTCTGGATGCCGATACCTTGATCAACCCGCAGGTGGTCGGCGCCGCACTGGCCGCGCTGGAGGCCGGCGCGGTGGGCGGCGGTGCACAGGTGCATCTGCAGGGCGACCGGGTGTGGTTCGAACGTGCAGCGCAGGCTGCGTTCGGCTGGTTCTTTCGCGTTGCCGGCATCGCGCCCGGCTGCTTTCTGTTCTGCACGCGCGTGGCCTTCGTCAGCGCGGGCGGCTTCGATACGCGGTACTACGCCGGCGAAGATGTGGCCTTGAGCCGTGCGCTAGCACGGTGCGGGCGCTTTGTGATCCTGTGCCAGACCGTGCACACCTCCGACCGCAAGCTGCGCAGTTTTTCCAAGCGCGAGCACCTGGGCTTGCTGCTGCGTTTCTTGTGGCGCGGGCGCCGCATGCTGCAGACCCGCGACGCGCTGGGTTTTTGGTATCAGCGACGGCGCTGAACCGAGCGTGTCCACGACGCGCCAGGATGCCTGGGCGCCTGCCCTCAAATCGGGACGTGGCACCGCATGCCACTTACACTGCGGTCCTTGTTCCTGTTTCCGAGTTGCGCCGCATGGCTTCTTTGCACCGCCCTGTCCTGATCGCTGCCATGGCTGCTGCGGCATTGACCACTGCAGCCTGTCACCGCGATGGCGCGGCGCCAGCGGCCGACACCCGCACCACGCCCGCCCCCAGCACGCCCAAGCTCGGTGATTTCGGCTTCGATATGGCAGGCATGGATCGCAGCGTGGCGCCGGGCAACGATTTCTTCAGCTACGCCAGCGGCAACTGGGTCAAGACCACGCAGATTCCCGACGACCGCTCCAGCTTGAACAGCTTTGTCAGCATCGCCATCGACACTGAGCGCCACAGCCGCGACATCATCGAAGGCGCTGCCGCCAACGACCGCGTCACCGGTGAGGACAAGCAGATCGGCGACTATTACGCCGCCTATATGGACGAAGCCAGCATCGAGACCAAGGGCGTGCGGCCGGTGCAGCCGGAGCTCGACGCCATTGCGCAGCTGGAAGACAAGCAGGCGCTGGCACGCACCCTGGGCGGGCAGCTACGCGCCGATGTGGACCTGCTCAACTCGACGAATTTCTACACCGACCGTCTGTTCGGCCTGTGGGTCTCGCAGGATCTGCACAACCCCGGCCGCTACGCGCCGTACCTGGTGCAAGGCGGCCTGGGCATGCCCGAGCGCAGTTTCTACCTGGACGGCGGGCGCATGGCGCGGCTGCGCGATGCCTACCGCGCCCACATCGTCAAGTTGCTGGAACTGGCCGGCATCGACGATGCTCCGGCCAAGGCCGAGCGCATCCTGGCCCTGGAAGTCGCAATCGCGCGCGTGCACGCCACGCCCGAGCAGACCAACAACGTGCAGGCGGGCGCAAATGCCTGGAAACAGGCCGATTTTGCGCGGAACGCTCCCGGCCTGGACTGGCCGCTGTTCTTCGATGCCGCTGGTCTGAAAGCGCAGCAGGACTTCATCGTGTGGCAGCCGCAGGCCGTGCGCGGGTTGTCGGCGTTGGTGCAGTCCGAGCCGCTGCAGACCTGGAAGGACTATCTGCGTTTTCGAGCGCTGGATCGTGCATCGCCGTATCTGTCCAAGGCGTTCGCTGATGAGCAGTTTGCGTTCTACGGCACCACCCTGGAAGACACGCCGCAACAACGCCAACGCTGGAAGCGTGGGATCGATGCCACCAACGCCGCATTGGGCGAAGCGGTCGGCAAGCGCTACGTGCAGAAGTACGTCAGTGCGCAAACCAAGACCCGCGTCGAAGAGATGGTCAAGAACCTGATCGCTGCATTCGGTAAGCGCATCGATGCGCTGGAGTGGATGACGCCGGAGACCAAACAGCACGCCAAGGCCAAGATCGCCGGATTGACCGTGGCGGTGGGCTACCCGGACAGCTGGCGCGACTACAGCGCGCTCGACGTGCGCCGCGACGATGCGCTGGGCAACGTGGAACGCGCCGGCCTGTTCGAGTATCGCCGCAACATCGCCAAGCTGGGCAAGGCGGTCGATCATCGCGAGTGGTACATGCTGCCGCAGGAGGTCAACGCGTTGAATGTGCCGCTGGAAAATCGCCTGCTGTTCCCGGCCGCGATTCTGCAACCGCCGTTCTTCGACCCGGCCGCCGACGATGCGGTGAACTACGGCGCGATCGGCGCGGTGATCGGGCATGAGATCAGCCACAGCTTCGACAACACGGGCGCACTGTTCGACGAACACGGCGAGCTGCATAACTGGTGGACGCCGCAGGATCTGAAGAAATTCGAGACCGCCGGCAATGCGCTGGCCGCGCAGTTCGGCGCGTACAAGCCGTTCGACGATCTGGCGGTCAACGGCAAGCTGACGCTGGGCGAAAACATCGCCGACGTTGCCGGCCTGGCCACCGCGTACGACGCCTACCAGTTGTCGCTGCAGGGCAAGCAGCCGCAGACCATCGATGGCTTCAGCCCGGATCAGCGCTTCTTCCTTGGCTTTGCGCAAGCATGGCGTGGCAAGTACCGCGACGCCGCACTACGCAACGCCGTGCTCACCGATGTGCACGCGCCCGGACGCTTCCGCGCGCAGACCGTGCGCAATCTGGATGCGTGGTACCCGGCTTTCGATGTGACGCAGGATCAACAGCTGTATCTAGCGCCCGAGCAGCGGGTCAAGATCTGGTAAGTGCTGGCGTTGGTCGTGAAGCGGCGATGTAAACGCAACTGTCAGCGTGCCTGCCGTCATCGGATGGTCATGCTGCTCACTCGGCCATCGCTCACAACGCGGCCTGTGCAGTAGGTTGCAGTGTCGGCCTGATGTCGGCCCGATATGCCTGGCGTTGTCGCTCAATGCGCGCTATTCCCTCAGCCAAACGCATCTCTCGTTTGGAGAGGGTCTTGGCTGCTGATTGCTCTTTACTGGCGTTGTCGCTCCACGCGCGCTATTGCCTCACCCAAACGCATCTCTCGGGGGAGAGGGTCTTGGCTGCCGATTGCTCTTTACATGCAGGTCAATCACCGCGAGAGAGGACGTTGCAGGCCGCTCGCTCAGGCATACCGCAGGTCAAATCGCTGCGTGAGACAAACTTGGTGCCGGATGCGCAGGCACATCGCAGGTCATTCACTGCAGGATTGATCGGTTATTGCAGCCTTGTGAGAAGACGCCGCAGACAAGCCCCTCTCCCACCGGGAGAGGGGTTGGGGTGAGGGTCGGTAGTCGCGGCGATGTAACCGCACCCGCAGCGCCATGCAGCACTAAACCAGCACGCAAGCCGCACACAACTCCCACCTGCCAAACCGCTACTCAGGCCACTGCAGCAACGTCGCCGGTTCCAACTGCATGCGCCGGCAGGCACGGGCCGATAAGCCGTCGCGCAACGCGGTGCGGAACAACGGCGACAGGCTACGCAGCAGGCGGGCGGATGCGCGTGCCTGTGCGCGCTGGGTGGTGGTACGGCCCAGCATGTCGCTGGCCCAGACCGGCAACAACGCAGTGCCGGCACCGAGGAACACGCCGCGCGACAGCCCTGCCGCAGGTACCGGCAGCTGGATGCTGGTGAGGATGTCGAGCACCTCGCGCGAGCGTGCGTCCATGCGCAGCTCGCCGCGCACCGACGCAAAATACGCCTCTACCTCGGCCTCGCTGGCGGGCACGTCGGTGGCGCCGAGGGCTTCGGCCACGCGTCGCGCTTCGTCGTAATAGCGGTCGGCAATGGCACTCGGTACGTCACGGCAATAGCGCCGGCAGCCCTGCAGAAATCCGTAGGCTTCGGTGACATGCACCCAGGTCAGCAGCGCAGGATCGTTGGCCTCGTACGGCACGCCGTCGGCGGTGTGGCCGCGGATATGCGAATGGATACGGCGCACGCGCGCGATCAGCTGTGCGGCTTCGGCCTGCGGCGCGTAAGTCGTGCCGGCAACGAAGTTGGTGGTGCGCCGCAGCCGACCGACCAGATCGGCGCGGAAGTTGGAGTGGTCGTAGACCCCGGCCAGCGCGCGCGGGTGCAACAGTTGCAGCATCAATGCGCACAACCCGCCGGACAACATGCCGGGAAATTCGGAGTGCACGCGCCAGGTGACGCTGTCGGGCCCGAAGATGCCGGGATCGCCGAGCGGCTGATCGTATTCGATGGTGCTCTGGCCACGCGGAAACGCGCCCAGCACCCAGCGGCGGATCTGTTCGGCGGCGGGGGCTGTGAGGGTACGCAGGACGGCTGACATGCCGCCATGATACGGATGCGCCTGCATGATCACGTCAGTGCGCGGCTAGCCTGCCACAGCTGCCTCATCCACCGGTCAGCCACAGCGACGCGCCGTCGTTTTTGTTTAGCCGGCTGCGTGGGCGCAGCGCCCGCGCTTGGAGCCACCATCACCTCATAGAGCAGTCGTCAGGTGGACGCGGACGGCGCGGGCGCGCCGGACGCGTCCGCAGTGCAGTGCCAATGATGAGCACCGGCCGCGCTCACGCCGAGGCGGCGCCGTCGTCTTGGTAGCCGCGCTCGCCCACCCCCGCCGACGCGCCCCACTCCCCAGCCTGCAAATCCCCAGCCTGGCCAAGCCAGTCACGCGCGGGATCGCCGCAGTAGCAAGTGTGCAGTGCAACAAGAGTGGCGATGCAACGCGCGCGCGATGCCATGGTACTGCAGACAAACCGCCTGAATTCAGCGTTTTGTGCGCAAGTGCGCAACTTTGCGCGGCCACAGGTTCGCCGCAGGCATTGCCATGCACAGCGAAAGTGCTAGAACTAGAGCCGTCCGACCTCTGTCATGCATCGCAAGGCGCGTCGGTCGCTCCAGGGCACCGGCAACCGCCGATGCAGCAAGTCGTTCGTACCAGTCATCCGTTAGGAGCTTGTCATGATCGCTTTGTTTCAGGGTTTAGGCCTGCTATTGCAGGACAACGCACTCCATCGACGCTCCTTCGACGAGCAGGTCGTTTACTGGCGCGACAAGACCGACACGCAGCTCGACGAAGAGCTCGATCTGCTCAAGGTGGCCAAAAAACAATGGGTGATCGCCTCGATCATCGGCTGGCAGGCGATTTCGCTGGTGCTGCTGGGCGTGATCACGCATCAGCTGTGGCAGAACGACTACCACCTGACCTTCAGCCGCGTGGTGATCATCTTTACCTCGTGGGCGTCGATCCTGTTCATCATGTGGTACATCGCCGATCTGTTCGATCACAGCGCCGGTTTCGAGCGTTGGTTGCGCGCCTTCAACAGCCGCGCGCGGGTGGCGCCGGATGCAGACTCGGTCGAGTGCGTTGCCGACGCGCTGGACATGACGCGTCGCTACCCGGAAGTGCTGCACTACAAGCAGGAAGTGACCTCCAAGCGCGAACTGCGCCACGAGGACATCGTCAACATGCGTGAGATGGGCCGCCTGCGTCGCTACACCGAATTGCTGCGCGACCTGGACCGCTTCGATGGCGCGCCACGGCTGGTGGCCAACGCCTGAAGCATTGCGCACAGATCGCAAACCAGAACGCGCGATTGAACTGCAAGACGGCCGAAGGAATTCCATCGGCCGTCTTGCATTTGAACACCGACCAGTGCCCTGATCCTGACGCACGCCAGGTCCTTCGAGTCGCTGTGTCATGGCCCTACTGCGCCTTTGAAGCAAGAGTTGCATGACGCGGTGGCGCCAGCATGTTCGAACGACTAGAACTCAATCACACGAACCGGGCCTGCAAACTCATCGGACAGTAGCTGCGCCAAGGACACAGCATCCTCCAGAGACCCGTCCGGGCCATGCGCCGCTGTGAGCATGAAGTACGGTGCCGAACCATCTCCCACGCACAAGTCATCGATCAGGTCCTCGATGCGGTCGGCATCGACGCCGACCACACCGACGTAGTTGACACCTTCAGCGATCCAGTCGGCGACCAGAGCGGCTAGCCCTGACCGTTCGCCGTGCAGTGAATGCAGGACGATCTTGCGTGGATTCCGCATTGCGCTTCAGGCCAGGTGCGCAGCCCTACTCAAGCCCGCGCCACCGCCTGCTCCACCGACGGGGTGCGCCAGCCGCTGCGGACGCCCCAGATGTAGAACACCACGCCGACTGCGGCGACCACCGCCAGGTCGGTACCGTAGCTGAGGTAGCCATGGCCGCCGAAATCGCTGCTGCCGGCCCAGGACAGCAGCGCAATGATCGGCAGGTAGCAGATCATCCAGGCCGCGCCCTTGAGATTGCGGCGCAGATCCGGCCAGCCCTGCTTGGCCTGGTAGTAGCAGTACACCGGCAGCGCCACGACCATCAGCAGGATGATCTCGCCGGTCAGCGGCCAGCGCGCCCAGTACAGCAGCTCGGTCGCCATCACGAACGCGACGCCGGCCAGCACCGGCAAGGCGGCGATGCGCAGCGGGCGATGCAGTTCCGGCGCGTGGCGACGCAGCGCCATCGCACTGATCGGCCCGGTGAGATAGGAAATGATCGTCGCCACCGAGATCACAGCCGCCAGCGTGCCCCAGCCGCGGAAGAAGAACAGGAACACGAACGACACCGCCAGGTTGAAGAACATCGCCATGCGCGGCACGCCCCACACCGGGTGCAGCTTGCCAAGCGCGGCCGGCATGGTGCCGTTCTTTTCCATGCCGTACACCATGCGCGCGGTGGTGGCGGTGTAGGTAATGCCGGTGCCGCTGGGGCTGACGAACGCATCGATGTACAGCAGCATCGCCAGCCAATGCAGATTGACGATGATGGCCAGCTCGGCGAATGGCGAGCGGAAATCGATACCGTGCCAGCCGGCCTTGGCCAGCAGATCCGGCGGCACCGCGCCGATATAGGCCACCTGCAGGATCACGTAGACCACCGTGGCCAGCGCGATCGAGCCGAGCACCGCGAACGGAATGCTGCGGCCCGGGTTACGTGCCTCGCCGGCCAGATTCACCGGGCTCTGGAAGCCATTGAAGCTGAAGACGATGCCTGCGGTGGCTACCGCAGTGAGCACTGCTGCCAGGTCGATCACATGGGCATCGCCATGGATGCCGACGCTGAAGTTTTCGCTGTGAAAGCCACTGGCGATCAAGGCCACGCCGGTCGCCGCCGGCACCACCAGCTTGAACACCGTGATCAAGGTGTTGGAGCGCGCAAACAGCTTGACGCTCCAGAAATTGAGGAAGAAATACACCAGCACCAGCACCGCCGAAATCAGCAGCCCGGGCACCGACAACTCGCCAGCTCCGCCAGGTGCCTGCACATACAGACCCTGCGCCCAGGCCCACGGCCACGAGGCCATGTACTGCACCGAGGCTTCGGCTTCGACCGGGATGACCGAGACGATCGCGATCCAGTTCGCCCAGCCGGCGATGAAGCCCACCAGCGAGCCGTGCGAGTAATGGCTGTAACGCACCATGCCGCCGGATTCGGGGAACATCGCGCCCAGTTCGGCGTAGGACAGCGCGATGGTGGTGATGATCGCCGCGCCCAGAATCCAGGCCCAGACAGCGCCCGGACCGGCCAGCCCAGCCGCGCGCCAGGCGCCGAACAACCAGCCGGAACCAATGATCGAGCCCAGCCCGGTAAGCATGAGCGCAAAAGGGCCGACGTCGCGGCGCAACGAATGTTCGGACATGAAAAGCCTGACAGTGAGGGCGCCGCAAACCGGCAACAAGCCGACAATGATCGCAGAAGCGGCCGCTTGTCGTCAGTGCGTATTCAGGCTCTACGCGACGCCGCGATGCGACGGCGCGCGCACCCGTGCGCCCGTCGCAGTTGTTGCTTGCACTACGCAACACTGCCGCGCTGCCGCGCTGCCACGCGCCGCGGCTTACCCGTGGCACTCGGCAGCGGGCACGCTGCGGTCCACGCAGGTGTGGGCTGCCGCCGGAAGACCGCGTAGCGCGCGGACCTGCCCGGGCAGCAGCGCAAAGCTGTCCAGCGTCTTGCGCGCACACACCGGCGCCGGTGTGCCGCCGCTGGCCGTGGCGGCGGTCGTGGCAGCCGGGCACTGCTCTTCATAGATCAGGTAATGGCACTGGCCGCTGCTGCTGGCCAGGCAATGCACATTGGTCTCGGCGTCGGTGACCAAGGTCTTGCTGAAAAGCACGTCGCGGCCATCGCTGGTGGCGCGGGTGATCGAAGTGGTGCCGTTGCGTTCGTGGCAGCCGGCCAGGGCGAGCAGGCAATACACCAGGGAGGCGATCAGGCGCATGGAAGCAGTCCTTTCTTGTCGATGCGGTATGGGGGAGACGGGGGATTACATGCCGCGGAACAGGCTCATAAACGGCTGGCTGACGGTGAGCGTTTCGCTGCGCCCGCGCAGCGCCAGCCGGCCCTTGCCGGTGTCGTCGCGCACTACCGAAGCCACCGCCTTCATGTTGACGATGGTGGAGCGGTGGATCTGCTTGAACACCTGCGGATCGAGCACATCGAGCAACTCGCGCAGCGGGGTACGCAGCAGCGCCTCCGCGCCGGCCGTCATCACCGTGGTGTATTTCTGATCGGCCTGGAAATACGCCACCTCATCCAGTGCGATCAAACGCGTCTCGCGGCCGCTGGTGGCAGTGAGCCAGGCCAGTGGCGGCGCGACGCCGGGCGCTGCCGGGCGTGCAGAGAGACGCTGCAAGAGCGCTTCCAGCAAGCTGCCGTCCGGCTGCCCGGCGGCGGCGCGTTGCTGCACGCGTTGCCAGGTGGCCTGCAGACGTTCGCGGTTGATCGGCTTGAGCAGGTAGTCCACCGCACCGTGTTCGAACGCATCGATGGCGTACTGATCGTAGGCGGTGACAAACACCACCTGCGTGCGCGGGCTGACCTCGCGCATCGCGCGTGCCACCTCGATGCCGGTGAGGCCGGGCATGCGGATATCCAGAAACACCACATCCGGCTGCTGAGTGGCGATGGTCTCCAGCGCGCTGGCGCCGTCTTCGCATTCGCCCACCACCTGCAGTTGCGGGCACACCTCGGCCAGCAGCGCGAGCAAGGACTGCCGCAGCAGCGCTTCGTCTTCGGCAATCACCGCACGTAGCGCGCTCACGCCTGCACCTGCTCGGTGGTGGCGGCGTCAGGCAGCGGCGGCGGGCGCGGCGCGGCCGGTTGCGCCGGCAAGGGCAGCGTGAGCGTGGCCGCCACACCGCTGGGGAAATTGGACACGATGGCAAAGCTGGCGGTGCCGGCATAGATCAACTGCAGCCGCTCGCGCAGATTCTTCAGCCCGATGCCGGTGCCGTGGCTATGGGTGTTGAACCCCTGGCCGTCGTCGGCAACGGTCAGTGTGGCCTGGCGCTCGTCCAGGCAGCGCGCCAGGATCCACACGGTACCGCCGCCGGGCTTGGGCTCCAGCCCGTGCTTGATGGCGTTTTCCACCAGCGTCTGCAACATCATCGACGGCACCTGCAGGGCGCGCAGCTCGTACGGCACTTCCACCTGCAGCGCCAGCCGCGTGCCCATGCGGATGCGCAGGATTTCCAGATACGCCTGGGTGCGTTCGAGCTCTTCGCCCAATGTGGAAGTGGCATCGTCCGCGCTGGGCAGCGAGCGGCGCAGGTACTGGATCAAGTGGCCGATCATGATGTCGGCGCGCGGCGGGTCGGTGCGCGCCAATACCTGGGCGCTGGCCAGCGTGTTGTAGAGAAAGTGCGGCTCCACCTGCGCATGCAGCAGGTTCAAGCGCGCCACGGCCAGTTCCTTCTCCATCACCGATTGCTCGGCGGCGGCCTGCTCGTCGCGACGCTGCTCACCGACCCGGCGCACCACCGCGCGATTCATCGCTTCGGCATTCTCGAAGTTACTGCCTTCGTCCACCGCAAACAGGTCCACCCAGGCGCCGGCATCGGGCTCGCACAACACGGTGACGCTGCTGGTGCCCTGCCCCGGCGCAATCGTCACCAGCACCTGGTTGTGGGTAATGGCAAAGCGCGCAAACAGATTCCAGCGCGAAGGCTTGCGGCCTGCGTATGGGTCGAAGCGGCGGATCTTGGCACGGATCAGCAAGCTGCCCGGCGCGCATTCGACATCCTGCACGCGAGGCAGCGCACGCACCGCCTCTTCCACCACCGCAAAGCTGGCCTGCGCCTCCAGCGGCACTTCGATCTGGCGGCGCTGACGCGTGGACAAGGTGTCGTGGTCCAACCGTCCGGCGATCAGGCGGACGCGCCGCACATGGGTAATCGCGCTCATCAACGCCAGCGTCAACAGCACCATGCAGATCAGGCCGAAGAACGCGCCGGTAGAGCCGAACAGCTGTGCCCACATGCTGCCCGCCACCACCAGCGCTGCAGCCCAGGCGAACACGATACGCACGATCAGAAAGACGCTGGCAGACACGGTAGGGACTCGTCGGAGATGGGACGGGAGCGAGCATAGCCGGCACGTGCGGCTGCGAAAGCCCCGGGCGACGAATGGCCGTCAGCGCCACCTCAAGTACCGGGATCGCAGGACGAAACCCGACCTGGCTGGTCGGCAGGCCAAGGCCTGCGCGGTATGCTCGACACACGCAAGCAACAGACCGCTTGCCTGGTTGCCGTAAAGCAGGCGGCCTAGCACGCTGTCGTGCCAGGTCGGCGTGCGTTGCCATCGGGTGGCCCCGCTGTGTTGCTGCGGGACGCCGGCGCGTCTTACATCGCAGTCGGTCGACCACCCTCCACACCACCGCGCAGGAGTCGCATGCACCGCCGTCATTTTCTGCACAGCGCAGGCCTTGCGCTTGCGGCCGCTTCGACCGGCAGTTGGGCCGCCACCGGCAAGGCGGCCATTGCGCCGTCCACACCGCTGCCGCCGCCCGATGCATTGCCGATTCCCTTCGCTGCCACGCCCGCACTGACGCCGATGCGCGCATCGGTCGATCGCATCATCGCCATCGACGGCTGCACGCGGCCGTTCCGCGCGCAGGGTCCGCGCATCGAGGCAGAACGCATCGGACGCAAGACCGTGGTGCACAACTACGGGCACGGCGGCAGCGGTTGGTCATTGTCGTGGGGCGCGGCCGAACACACGTTGCGACTGGTGCGCGCGGCCGATGCAAACGTGCGCGAGCTGGCAGTGATCGGCTGCGGCGCGATTGGGCTGACCACGGCGGTGGCAGCGCAACGCGCCGGCCTGCGCGTGCGCATTTATGCCCGCGAGCGGCTGCCGGACGTGCGCTCGTTCTATGCCACCGGCGTGTGGTCGCCGGATTCGCGCGTCTGCACCAGCGAGCACGCCACAGCCGATTTCAAGACGCGCTGGGAAGAGATGGCGCGGATCTCGTTTCGCCGATATCAGACCCTGCTCGGCCTGCCCGGCGAGCCGATCGAATGGCGCGATGGCTATGCCTTGTCGGATGTGCCGTTCGATCAACCGGTCACCTCGGCCGAGGCGCACGAACCAGACTACCCGCCACTGGAACGCACGCTGCTGCACGACCTTGGCCCGCGCTCGCAAGCACTGACTGCCGGCAGCCACCCGTTCCCGGTACCGTTCGTGCGGCGCTACAGCCAGCTGACCTTCAACATCAGCGCATATGCGCGGCTGTTGCTACAGGATTTTCTGCAGGCGGGCGGCGAGCTTTACACACGCAGCTTCGACGATCCGCGTCAGTTTGCCGACCTGCGCGAAAAAATCGTGATCAACGCCACCGGCTACGGCGCGCGTGCACTGCTGGGCGACGACAGCGTGATTCCGGTGCGTGGCCAGACCGCACGCCTGCTCCCGCAACCGGAGGTCACCTACGGTCTGGTCTGGCGCGGCCACAATCTCAACGTGGTGCCGCGTCGCGACGGGCTGCTGGTACAGGCGCAGGGCGCCAACGACTTCAATAATGCCGATGCAACTCCCGACCGGGCCGCAACCGAAGCGGCAGTACGCACGCTGGCGCAGTTGTTTCCGACGACCTGAGTCAAGCGGGTCGTCGCGGTGCTATGCACGGCGCCTTGAATGCCTCACCCATCGCCGAGTGAGGCATTCAAGGCGATGGCCAGTGCGGCATCGCCGTTGATCAGCGCGTCCCAGCGCAAGCGCACGCCCTTGCGTTTTCCTTTCTCGACCAGCTTCAACCCGTCGGGGTCAATGATCAACGTATATGCCTGGTCGCCGATCTGTAGTTCGCGACGTAACGGTTTATCCAGCGGAGTCATAGGACATCTCGTGCAGGTGTGTGAACTGCGTTGTAGCGCATCCGTCTATGCCGCATGCACACACGCCACCCACATGCATGCCATCGCCGATATGTTGCCTGCGCATGGCCTGTCGTTATCTCAGTAAGACGGCATTCGTAGTAATGCCGCGTCGCATCTATACAGCCCGATGCAGGCGACCGCGATGCACGCACGATCATGTAGAAGCATCTGCTAGCCAGCTGGCGTGCTCTAACGCGCGCCCACGCGAGCGATTCGTGCACGCACTCGTTACGGCACAGGCCGCCATCGCATCGGGATCACCGTTTCCACTAATCGCGCTAACACTCGCAAGACTAGCTTAGCGATCACGCGATACGGCCTGAGGCCAGACGCTTTGGCCGGCTGGCTAATCACGTATCAGAAAACCATCGTGCTCGCGTTTGTCGAACGCGAGCAACCAAAACGCGTAACCGCCAGGCGGCGAACGCGACATTTCAAACCTCTGACCAACAACGGGAACCACCCATGGCGATCAAGACGATCGAAGAACTTTTCATCCACGAGCTGTCGGACATCTATAGTGCCGAGAAACAACTCACCAAATCGCTGCCGCGTCTGGCACGTGCGGCGACCGAGCCGAAATTGAAAGCCGCGTTCGAAACCCATCTTGAAGAAACCCAGGGTCAGATCGAACGCATCGACCAGGTGGTCGAGGTGCTGGGCATCAAACTCAAGCGCATCAAGTGCGCGGCGATGGAAGGCCTGGTGGAAGAAAGCCGCGAAGTGATCGATGAAATCGAAGCCGGCCCCGTGCGCGACGCCGCACTGATCGGTGGCGCACAGAAGGTGGAGCATTACGAGATCGCTTCGTACGGCACTATTGCGGCAATGGCCAAGCAACTCGGCTATAGCGATGCGCTGCCGCTGCTGCTGGCCACGCTGGAAGAAGAAAAGGCCACCGACGAAAAGCTGACCCTGCTTGCCGAACAAGGCGGCAACCAGAAAGCAGCCAGGACCAGCAAGGCGGCCTGATCGACCATGCGGGGCGGCGCTATTGACAGGGGCGGCGCTGTGCATCAAGGACAGCACCGTACCGCCAGTGGAAGCGGCACGCGCTCTACACCACAGCACGCACGCTTTTCAGCGCGCGTGCTGTGGCCGGGTTCGCCACTTGGCGGCGTAGCATGGGCACGGTGCGTATCGTTCGGCGTCCACCGCTCTTCAGTTCGGCGATAGAAACGCTTTACTGGACGATTCAATCGTTTGGTTGGCGTCACTCAGCTCTTCGAGATTGACTGCAAACGTCCGTGGGTCATATCCAGCTCGTTTCCAGTATCTGCACAAGGTCACTATCTACCAATGCATAGTGCGGACAGGCCAGCTTCCGCACGAAGCGTGCTTCCATCTCCTGAGACAGCACCACCTCGTCACGCGAAACCTTCGACTCCGAAGGGCGGTTATACGAGTAGGGCCACCACTGAAGCATCGATGGGCTTGTGCATCTGGATGCAGTTGATCTGCACGCGCAGGGCTTCCGCATCGGCACGACTGCTAACCGTCACCAGATCGCAGACCCAGCACACCCAGTCAGAAGAGCACGACGGATCAGTGGTCGCCAGGCGGCAGTGCTGCCGGCGATGCCTCGGGGTGCGGGTCGTCGGCCAGTTGCTGGGCACGCTCTTGCTCGCCCAGCTGGTTGAGCAGTTCAGTGGCGGACTGATGCGCGTTACGCAGCGTCTCCATTGGCTTGGAGGTGTCGCTGCGCAAGGCGTACAACGCAAAACCCATCACGTTGAGACGGTTACGCAACTGATGCAGCAGCTCGCGCTGCCGTCCCTGCAATGCAGCGTCCGTCACTACGCGTCCTTGTCGCTCAACCGGTTGTGCAGCGTCCGCACGCTGATCCCCAACTCGCGTGCCGCCGCCTTCTTGTTGAAGCGCGTACGTGCCAGGGCCGATTCGATCATGGCGTCCTCGGCCTGACGCATGGTCCAGCCGGCCGGAATCAGCAACCCGTCTTCGTCGGCCTGCGGCACGGTCTGCTCCACATCCGGCGCAGTCAGCAGATCGCCGTCCGAGCGCAGATACAGATAGTGGATGAACGAGCGCAGCTCGCGCACGTTGCCCGGCCAGGTGTGATACGCCAGATAGCGCAGCAGCGACTTGGTCGGCAGCTTGCGCTTGCCGTATTTGACGTTGAGTTCGTTGATCACGCGCAGCCCCAGCACGCGCGCATCGCCGCGGCGTTCGCGCAGCGCCGGCACCTGGATCGGGTACTCGTTGAGGCGGTAGAACAAATCCTCGCGCAGCACCGCGTGCTCACGCTGCACATGCTGATGCGTGGCCGCAACCACGCGGGCATCCAGCGCAATCTCTTCGTTGCCGCCAATACGCATGAAACTACGCGACTCGATCGCCCGCAGCAGATAGACCTGCAGCCGCTTGGGCATTTCGCCGATCTCATCCAGAAACAGCGTGCCATCGGCGGCCTGTTCCAGGAATCCGGCGTGACGACGGTCGGCGCCGGTGAAGCTGCCGCGCTCGTGGCCGAACAGCTGGCTGGCCAGCAACTCTTCCGGAATCGCACCGCAGTTGACCGGCACGAAGCGACCGCGACGGCCGGACACCCGGTGGATGGCACGAGCGACCAGATCCTTGCCGGTGCCGGTCTCGCCAGTCACCAGCACATTCAAATCGGTCGGCGCCACGCGCACGATGTCCTTGCGCAACAGCACGATGCTGTCGCTATTGCCAATGATGCCCAGATTGCCCTGCTGCGCCTCACGCAGGCCACCCAGCACGCGCTCCAGGCGCTCCGGCGCGAACGGCTTGGTCAAGAACTCGCTGACGCCGAACTGCTGCGCGCGGCCCTGGGTTTCATAGGCGTAATCGCCCGACACCACCACGATCTTCGGTGTGTGGTCCGGGTCCAACCGTTCGATGAGATCGAAACCGCTGCCGTCGGGCAGGCCAACGTCCACGACCAATAGATCGGGGAAATTGCTGTCCAACCAACGGCTGGCTTCGCCAAGAGTGTGAATACCCTTGGCACGGAAGCCGCTATCGGTGGCTAACTCCACCACCTGATCGCAGAACTCCACGTCGTCGTCGATGATGGCGCAGGAAAGACGGTCCATGAGCGCTTCTGTCCGCAATGACTAGTACATGTTCAGTTGAGAATTGTGACGGCGGCGCGAAGAGTGCGCCTGCGTATCACCACGAGATTGCACGCTGCAGTCACGACCATCGTGATCGAACGGCGCCCTTCCCCCCCTAAGTCGAGCTCGCCGCGTCATACGCGAAGTACGCACGGCTGGGCCTGAATTTGCCAGTGCCAAGCGTCATGGTCGGGGTCGGTCGCCGCGCCGTGCATGCCGAAACGCCAAACAGTGCAAGGTTTGCCAGCACGGTTGCCGCGCATTCTTGGAGTGCGCAGCCGGGCTGAACTCAATGGATCAGTTCGCTTGTGCTGTTGCATCGCAACCGGTGGTTTGGCCGGAAGTGATGTGAGCTGATGCCGACAGCTGTATTAAACCAGCCGGCCAGTGAACGTAGTGGCCTGAGACGTGATCCACTGCCGGCGCGTGCCGTGTGGAGACGGCGTGCAGGCCATCCTCACAGCAACGTACTTTCAACGCGCAAACATTGCTCCCTGACCTAGCCGAGCGAGGTGTCTCATGCATGCAGTGTCGGTACATCGCCACGCCGATGTGCAAAACGAATTGACGTATTGGCGGGACCAGCATCGGCGTGGCCAGCTTGGCTATCACTCCTTCGATGGCATCCCCGAAAGCACCGTGCGCGCCGTCTGCGATGCCTACAACGCGCAGCCGGATCTGACCGAACATCAGGCGATCAAGGCAGTGCGCGACGCACTGTGTCTTACCCCGGGTTCGACCAATGCGGCCCTTGCCGACTGGTTGGCACCACGCTGCCTGCGGCACTTACGTAGTACGTAGTCGGCGCGCCGTTGTAGGCAACCCTACGGCAGGCACGCGGATAACGGGCGCGGCAACGCGGCACTGCCACCTTGCAGTTGCGCTCGCTATGCCAGATTAACCTTCAGTGCCGCATGCGCACACGCTTGCGGTCCGCAGCATGACGAGGCGCAACGCAATAGCGCAGCGCTTTCCCGAGATGCTGACGTTGTACGTCAGCCCCGATCCCACGATCACGATCACCAATGACCATCACCTTTGCCACGCCAGTGTCGCCGTGAACGTACCCACGCTCGTCCGGCACTAGGGAGATCCCTGTGGAAGCGCTGTTGTTGTCCCGCATCCAGTTCGCCTTCGTCATTTCGTTCCATGTGTTGTTCCCCGCCTTCACCATTGGCCTTGCGAATCTGCTGGGCTTTCTGGAATGGCGTTGGCTACGCACGCACGACGAGGGGTGGAAGCGGCTGTACTTTTTCTGGTTGCGCATCTTCGCCGTCTCCTTCGGCATGGGCGTGGTCAGCGGCATCGTGATGGCGTTCCAGTTCGGCGCCAACTGGCCGGAGCTCAGCCGCATTGCCGGCAGCGTGATCGGGCCGCTGCTGAGCTATGAAGTCCTCACCGCGTTTTTTCTGGAAGCGAGCTTTCTTGGCGTGATGCTGTTCGGCTGGGGTCGCGTGTCGGAGAAGCTGCACTTCTTTGCGACCTGCATGGTGGCGATCGGTACGCTGGTGTCCACCTTCTGGATCCTGTCGTCCAACAGCTGGCTGCATACGCCGCAGGGCTACGCGATGGTCAATGGCATCGTGCATCCAGTGAGCTGGATGCAGATCATCTTCAACCCATCGTTTCCGTATCGGCTTGCGCATATGGCGCTGGGCTCGTTCATCACCACCTGCTTCGTGGTGGGCGGTGTGGCGGCGTATTACTTGCGCAAGGGCGTGCATCTGACCGAGGCGGCGCGCATGTTGCGGCTGTCGGTGGCCTTTGCGGCCATCGTGCTGCCTATCCAGGTCATGGTCGGCGACCAGCACGGCCTCAACACGCTCGAACATCAGCCGCTCAAAGTGGCGGCCATGGAAGCGCACTGGCATAACGAAAAAGCCGGCGCCGGCGTGCCGCTGGTGGTGTTTGCGTTGCCCAATGCCGAGGCCGAGCGCAACGACTATGAAGTCGCTATTCCGCGTCTGGGCAGCCTGATCCTGACCCACAGCATCGATGGCGAGATCACCCCGCTGACCTCGGTGCCGCGCGATCAGCGGCCACCGGTGGCGCCGGTGTTCTTTGCGTTCCGCATCATGGTCGGCCTGGGTATGGCGATGCTGTTGCTGTCGTGGATTTCCGCCATCGCCTGGTGGCGCGGCCGACTGCATGCAAAAGCGCTGATCCTGGCCTGGAACGTGATGCTGCCGGCCGGCTTTATCGCCCTGGTCGCCGGCTGGTTCGTCACCGAGATCGGGCGACAGCCGTGGGTGGTGTATGGACTGCTGCGCACCGCCGACGCGGTGGGCCCGCAATCGACAGCCACCGTGGCGGTGTCGCTGCTGGTGTATGTGCTGGGCTACGCGTTCGTGTTCGGTTTCGGCATCTTCTATCTGACCAAGCTGGTCCGCGCCGGCCCGCAGCCCAGTCACGACGGCCCGGACGTGGCCGGCGGCGAACACACCCCAGCACGCCCGTTGTCGGCAGCAGACACCGCGTTGGAGCAGGAGAACGCACCGTGGAACTAAGTTACTGGTTGCCGGTGGCGTGGTTCGGCGTCATCGGCTTTGGCGTGCTGATGTACGTGGTGCTCGATGGCTTTGTGTTGGGGTTGGGCATGCTGGCGCCTTTCGCACGCGACGAGCAGGAAGTGGACCTGATGATGAACACTGCCGCGCCGATCTGGGACGGAAACGAGACCTGGCTGGTGCTCGGTGGCGCAGGGTTGTTCGCGGCATTTCCAGCGGCGTACGCGGTGATCCTGTCCGGGCTGTATCTGCCGGTGCTATTGATGGTGATGGCGCTGGTGTTCCGCGGCGTGGCCTTCGAGTTCCGCTTCAAGGCGCAGCGCTCGCGACGGCTGTGGACGCTGTCGTTCATCGCGGGCTCGATCCTCACTGCATTCGCGCAAGGCATCATTCTGGGTGCGCTGGTAGAAGGCATGGCGTTGGAGAACGGGCGCTATATCGGCGGAGTATTCGGCTGGTTCAGCCCGTTCACCATGCTCACCGGCGCGGCCTTGGTGTTTGGCTATGCGCTGCTCGGCAGCACCTGGCTGATCCTCAAGACCGAGGGGCGCACGCACACCCTGGCGCGTCAGCTGACCAAGCCGCTGGTCGGTGTGGTGGTGACTTTCTTGGTGCTGGTCAGCGCGTGGCTGCCGTTCCTGAGCTCGCACGTGATGGCGCGCTGGTTTGCGGGTGGAAACTTCTGGTGGTTGTCTCCCATTCCGGTGGTGACCGCGGCAGTAGCACTGGCGCTGTGGCGTAGCAGCGACAGCTCACGCAGCGATGCCTCGCCGTTCTTGCTGACGCTGGCGATCTTCGTGCTGGGCTTCATCGGGCTGGTGCTGGGCATGTGGCCGTATCTGGTACCGCCGAGTTACACCATCTGGCAGGCGGCCGCGCCACCGTCGTCGCAGATCTTTCCGATGGTTGGCCTGATCGTGCTGTTGCCGCTGGTGTTGGGATATACGGTGTGGTCGTATCGCGTGTTCCGCGGCAAGATCGCGGCGGATGTGGGCTATCACCATTGAGCCCGCTCCAGCGCTGCGCGGCGTGGAGTGCGGGCATGACATCACAACGCGGCAGATAGCACAACGTCAGCATTTGCGGGCGCTGTGCTATCCAATTGCGAGAAGATCTCAGCGCTTTTCCGATCCATCCGGTCGTTCGTAATCGTGCTCCGGGTCGGCCTTGTTCACGTCACGGTCCTCGTCGGGCATGTCGTGCACTTTCCAGTCCGCATCTTCGTTGCGTTTTTCCTGCGGCGTAAATGGCTTGCTCTGATCGGCGTCAGGGCCCCATGGCTTTTTCGGTTCGGTCCCCATCTGCATCTCCTGCGTCGCGGTGTGATGTCACGCTAGGCCAAGGCACATTGCAGTGCGGTGAACGACGCTGTGTGATGGCGTGAAGTGCTCTCTAGCGGGTCCGCCTAGTGTCTGCGCAGCGGGCTTGCCACTGCCATCATCCGCCGGTTTGCGAATGTGGCGCCTCGACTGGTTTGGATTGTGGCGAGTCCTTCTGGCGCAGCCAGATCGTCAAGACCACCAGTGAAAACACCGCCAGAAATTCGCTTTGCCAGTTTTGCATCGACTCGAACCAGAACCCGGCATCGGTGAAATGGTCGAGCATGCTGATCGGTGGCAAGCCCTTCTGTGCACGTTCCAGCAGCTCCAGCCGCCAGCTGCCGATCAGATGCAACACAAAACTCACCAGGAACAGGATGCCAAACGCGATCGCCAGCGAATGCTGGTACAGGCGCAGCCACAGCCCACCGGCACGTACCGGCCACGGCGCAGGGCCTGACTTGATCGACGTGTGCTCTTCATTGGGGTCGAGCGGGCGCGATTCCGCGGACCCCACCTGACGCAACTTGACCGTCAGCAATACGTACATGCCCATCTGCAAAAATTCGCTTTCCCAATTCTCGAACAACGCAGACATGAAGTGCGGGCTGTGCAGATAGGCCGCCAGCTGCAGCGTGGGCAATCCATGCTCGCGCAGCTCCGTGTTGTAGGCGTGGAGCCCGGTATAGATCTGGCAGCCGATGAAAAACAAGGTCAGCGCAAGCAGACACAGCGACAGCCCGTTACGGCGCAAAAACATGGGAGGTCTCCTGACAATGCGCTCAGTATCGAATGCAGTGAGCAAGAACACATGAAGCTCGCAACGACGCGCACGCCGATCAATGCAACTCCGTAACCGAGCAGACAGCTGCGCTACCCACGCGTGGGTCGCCAGCACACGCGCTGCCGACATCGCCTAGTCCTGATGTTTACGTTTGCATGCCCACACTGGCTTTCAGCGCAGCACTCGCGCGCTGCCTGTCAGCAAACCCACCGTCAGGAGACGATCATGCCCGTACCCAATTACCCGCGTCCGCCATTCAAGCCCCAGCAGCAAAGCTTCCCGGGCCGCACCGAAAAGATGGACCCACGCCCGGACCACGGCGAAGACAGTTATGTCGGCCATGGGCAATTGAAGGGCAAGCGTGCCTTGATCACCGGTGGCGATAGCGGCATCGGTGCGGCCGTTGCGATCGCCTATGCTCGTGAAGGCGCCGATGTGGCCATCGCATTTCTGCCTGATGAGCAGGAAGATGCCGCCAAGATCGGAGCACTGATCGAGAAAGCCGGCGTCAAGGCATTGTTGGTGGGGTGCGACATCAGCGACCCTAGCCAGGCAGCCGCATTGATCGACAAGGTCAACAGCGCCTTCGGCGGCCTGGATATCCTGGTCAACAATGCCGGCTATCAGAAATATTTCCAAAACTTCGAAGACATTACGTTGGACGAGTGGCGCAAGACCTTCGACACCAACGTACACGCCGTCTTCAATCTGGTGCAGCTGTCTGCGCCCTTGATGAAAGATGGTGGTTCTATTATCAACACTGCATCGGTGCAATCGAAGAAGCCAACCCCCAACATCCTGCCTTACGCGGCCACCAAGGGTGCCTTGGCCAATCTCACCATCGGCCTAGCCGGCGTACTCGCCGAAAAAAAGATCCGCGTTAACGCAGTGCTCCCAGGCCCGATCTGGACGCCATTCATTCCCTCTGGCATGGACGAAGAATCGGTGGAGAATTTCGGAGCGCAGACACCGATGGGACGTCCTGGGCAGCCGGTGGAATTGGCCTCGGCCTACGTCATGCTCGCAGCCGACACGGCCAGCTACACCTCGGGCACGCTGCTGACGATCTCCGGCGGCGCTGTCACGCTTTAACGCGCGCGTGATGTGATCGTGCCCGCGTCACCCATGAGGGGGATGCGGGTATGTTTGACAGAAATAGGGTTGCCGCTGGCTTCGAATCATGCTGGCACCTGCGACAGCATGAGAAGCACATTACTCGGCTTGCCGATTCAATCCAACGCAAGACCGCACTGCGTCAGTTGCGCCAGGTGACTACAGTGCGCAGTCGCGTACCGTACTTCAGTCAAAAAGACAGGCAGCTTTGGCTGCCTGTCTTATTTACGCTGCGCGATGATCACCTTGGAGTTCAATACTCGCGCCCGACGGTCACTTGATCCAGCATTCAACAGTCCACCGAAAACCCTGGTCGAACATAACGATGTTGCTGGCTCTAGAGCGGCTAGCAGAGTGTCACTGACTTCTGCCAGATGGGGCGTAGAAAGTACTTTCAAAATCGGTTGCACGAGTGGCACATGCCTCATTGAGCGACCATCACGTCTGCCTAGCCACAACGCAGCCGTTTATTAGCTGCTCTGCAGTACCGCTAGCTGATCTCAGTGCGGCTGGGTCTGCTTCGCGCTGAGTGCCTTCGCATGGTCCAGATGCTCGGCGATGGTTTCGCGCGTGCGCTGCAGCTCCTTACCCAGATCGCTGGAGCCCGGCTCGCTGCTCAATTGTTTGTCCAGCAGTTCCAGTGCCTGCGAGTGGCTGCGCACGGCAGTTTGCAGATACTGCGTTTCGAATGCCTGCCCGTGCAACGCTTGCAGCTGGTCGCGTGCGCTCTTCGAACGCGCGGATGCGGCTTGTCCCAGCGGACCGCTACGATCTGGTGCGAAACGGCTGAGGTCGGTCAATGCAGTGCTATGTGCTTCATCCATCTTGCGTGCGAAATCCAGCAGCTCGCCTTCGACGCCTTTGACCACGGCCAGCTGCGCTAGCGTGCGCTCTTGCTCGTTGAAGATGGCCAACGCGCCCAGCGCCTGCTGGCGGTCGCGTGCATCACCAACACTGGTGCGCAGCGGGTCTCCATGCGGCGGCGTCCCGATGGCAGATTGCGCGGTTTGCCGATCCTCGCGTGCGCCCTGCTCGAGTTGCGTGTTTGCTGCCAGACCCTGACTACGCTGCCAAGCTCTATATGCCACATAACCCACAGCGCCGGCCGTCACCATCTTGAAAAGTCCCATACCTGTCTCCTGAGTGATCGCACGTGGCGATCATGAATTGTCGGGGTTGCATCACCACAGTTGCGTTGCAACGCAGTGATGCGCGTGAAATCAGCCTGCGAGCGCGCGGGTTATCCAGACGTGACATGCGCATCAACGCGATGTCGTCGAGCAAGCGCGTGCACACCGTGCGCACGCACCGTGCTGACTGGCTTAACGACCAGATGCAAACACTGCTCTGCGTTGCCGCGCCCCGTCGGCCTTCAGGAGATCCACATGCTTGCCCTCAACTACCACGGCTCACGCGATGTGCGGGTCGAAACCGTACCGGACCCGGTTCTGGTCGAACGCGATGATTTAATCTTGCGCGTCACCGCCACGGCGATTTGCGGCTCGGATCTGCATCTGTACCGCGGTAAGATTCCGGACCTGCGCCATGGCGATATTCTCGGCCACGAGTTCATGGGTATCGTTGAAGAGGTCGGCCCGGACGTTACCGCAGTCAAACCGGGCGACCGCGTAGTGATTCCGTTCGTGGTGGCGTGTGGGCGCTGCTTCCACTGCATGCTGCAAGAATTTTCTGCGTGCGAAACTACCAATACCGGCAAGGGCGCCGCGCTGAATCACAAAGACATGCGCCCGCCTGCGGCCTTGTTTGGTTTCAGCCATCTCTACGGCGGCTTGTCTGGCGGGCAGGCCGAATTTGTTCGTGTGCCCAAGGCCAACGTCGGGCCGCTGGTGGTGCCGGATGCGCTGCACGACGAACAAGTGTTGTTCCTGTCCGACATCTTGCCCACCGGGTACCAGGCTGTTGTCGATGCGGGCGTCAAGCAGGGCTCCACGGTGGCGATCTTCGGCGCCGGCCCGGTGGGCCTGATGGCTGCAGCGTGCTGCCGCATGCTGGGCGCAGAACGCATCTTCATGGTCGACCGGCATGCGTACCGTCTGGACTTCGCATCCAAGGCCTACGGTGTGATCCCGATCAACTTCGACGAAATCGACGACCCGGCAGACGTGATCGTGTCGCAGACCGACGGCCGTGGCGTGGATGCCAGCATCGAGGCGGTGGGCTTTGAGGCCGAAGGCAGTGCAATCGAAACTGCGCTCACCAACCTCAAACTGGAGGGCAGCAGCGGTGTGGCGATCCGCCAATGCATCGCGGCTACGCGGCGCTGCGGCGTGGTCAGCGTGCCCGGCGTGTATGCCGGATTCATTCACGCTTTTATGCTGGGCGATGCCTTCGACAAGGGGCTGAGCTTCAAGATGGGCCAGACGCACGTGCAAAAACACATGCCGTACCTGCTGGAGCGTATCGGCAACGGTGAGCTCAAGCCCAATGCCATCATTTCGCACCGCATGCCTTTGGCCGATGCAGCGCAGGGCTACGCGTTGTTCGACAAGAAGCAGGACGACTGCCGCAAGGTGGTCCTGACGCCGTAAGCGTTGCATCCAACTACACGAACCAGGAAGGCCCGGTCAGTGATCGGGCCTTCCTGGTTGTGATCGCCGCCAGCGTTATCACTCCTCGGCAGTTGAGTGGTCGTAATCGCAGCGCTCAGTCCAGCGGTTTGGCGGGCACGAACGGCGATACCGGGTCGCTGGCCGGGAAGGTTTCTTCCACCGCCTCGTCCTGCAGCGCGTCCTGCTTCTGCTTGGCGCTGTGGTCCTGGTCGCGACCTGCGGACTGGTCGTGCGCGGATGGAGGCTGCCTGGATGTATTCATGGCGGTGCTCCTGATGCGTGCTATGGACACAACCACGCTACGGTGCGCCATCGATGGCACAAGTGAAACCCGTCTTCGCACTGGCGTGACAAAGGCAAGGCGGCGCGGGCCTGTTCTTCAGGCCAGTTGCTTAGCGACCGTGACGACCAAGGTCAGCACAACGCGTCACCTGCATCGATCAAGCGGCGCGTCCAGGCGCCAATGCCGCTCGTCATCTCGGTGCATCCGCGCTTTGCCGAGTCGACGGCGTGCGTTGCTGCCGGCGGGCAGCTCGCCGAGACGCGCCGCTCGGCCCGCACATCCCTTGGTGCGCGGTCAGAGCGGGTCCTGCGGGCGCCGGTTCACATCCGGCCGCGTGCAGGGTGTATGGTGCAAGTGCGGCCGGAGCCCGGTGTCGCCTTCACTTCAATCTGGCCTTTTCCATCAAGAATCTCTGCGAACGCTGCGATGCCGTCTGTTGCCGGCTCACCGTCATGGTCGATCCAACCGACCGTATCCCCGAGCATCTGACCAGCGTGACACCGCAAGGCTGGCACGTGATGGCGCGCGATGAGGAAGGTTGGTGCGTGGCGATCGATTCCGCGCGCATGTGCTGCTCGATCTATGAAACGCGCCCGGCGATCTGTCGGCGTTTTGTCATGTCCGGCCCGTACTGCCGCGACGTGCGTGCCACCTACGACGATCAGCGCCGGCGGGGCATCCCCTTGACGCTCTACAACGCATGAGGATTCGCGATGAATAACTCCCGCCGCCAGTCGATGACCGTGAGCAACCAACCGGGCAAGCCGCGTTTGTCCGAACAGCGTCTGGCTGCCGACCTGGAAGCGTTTCAGCAATCCGGTGGCGCGATTGAGCGCCTGGGCGACACGCCGCTGCGCCGTGAGAAGAAGCGCGGCGCGCCAGACAATGCCGTGGTCACACCGGCCAAGACGCCAGCCGACGCGGAGTAAGCCTTACCTGCCAAGCGCGCGACATTGCGCTTGCGTTTGCCTTTGACGCCGCGTATTCGCTGCGGATGTCGCCCCACATGCAGGCCCGCGAATCCTTCAGTTAGTGAATCGATCGCGCCTTGTCTAGCGCCCGGCTGCCGCATGCACGCGACCGCTCCACAGCGAACGCGCTACGCGTCCTCCGCCTCGCCAACAATGTGTGTCCTACGCAGAAAGCGGCGCACTCGGCCGGCGCCACCGTCATCACACCAGTGCCGTCTTCGCGCACCCGTTGGCAACGTCGGCGTCCTTGCCTGCGGCGGCTTGCTGCCGACGGGTCGCCAGATAGCGACGCCATTGCGCACCCAGCGCTGCACACACTTCATCTGCCGCCAGCGCCCCATGCACGCAAGCCAGATTGAGCTCACGGTGCCAATGAATGCCGGATTGGCCGCCCGGCCAGGGCGTCATGCGATACCCCACCGGCAGCATCACGCCCGGCAATGATGTGCCACATAGCATCTGCCCATCGTGCGGGCCACCGACCAGATGCACACGCACGCCTTCGACTGTTTCGCTCACACCTTGGCTCCTCAACGAGGTGCCGGATCACCGCATCCGGCACGGGGCTGGGGGCGCCGCTGCATTGGCGGACAACGCAGGCGCGTCGCATCTCCACTGCCCAGCGCATTGCGATAGCGCCCCGACCGACACTGCGTGACCGGCGAAGATCACGAACGTGCCATCGATGCGCCAACCGTAAAAATGCGCACAGCAGGCGCGCGTGAAAACGACAGAAAGATGAGGTGAGCACGCGGATCCTCACGCATGCGACGGTGGCACAACGTGCACGGTGCAGTGGCGGCAGCCGCACGCCAGCACCAGACCGCGAGAGGCAGTTACAGCAGCTGCGCGCGATCGATGGCGCCGAGCCCTTGTGCCAGTGAGGCCATTTCGTTGGCCAGATTGATCATGTTGCCGCCGGCCTGCGCCGCCACGCCCATGATGCGTTGATAAGCGTCCCAGAAGTCCGGTCCACTGCCATAGGCGTCGTGGAACCCTTGCAGCTCCAAGACCAGCAGATCGGACACTTGCATGTCGGAGTGGTCCATTGCGTTCCTCGTTGGGGTGTTCCCCGGCCGGCAGCTTATACCCGTTCACCTTACAAAACAGAAGTAATTCGGCGACGGTGCGCGACAACCTGAATTGGTTAGAGAGACAGATACAGAGGCAGCTGGAACGGTGTGTCCATCGCGCCCAGCTTGCCCAACGGCACGGTTTTTATGCTGCGTAGAGCAGTGCATAGCTCAACTGCACGGTCGTGCTCGTTAGTGTGCGATCACAGGCACGCGGTCGCCAGAG
The DNA here is from genome assembly GCF_031843525.1 of Xanthomonas sp. WCS2018Noco2-27. Classification (NCBI taxonomy): domain Bacteria; kingdom Pseudomonadati; phylum Pseudomonadota; class Gammaproteobacteria; order Lysobacterales; family Lysobacteraceae; genus Xanthomonas; species Xanthomonas sp. WCS2018Noco2-27. Next base: position 34,677 of record NZ_JAVTIK010000010.1, read on the forward strand.
ACGCACATGACAGGTGATCTGGCGCTGCCCGACTTGCATCGGTATCGATGCGGAAAACTTCCAATCAGAGCGACTACACAACGGCGCGAGCAGTCGTGAGGTGGGTGCGGCTGGCGTGCTCAGAACCGCAGTGTACGAAGGGCACATGCGCATCGAGCACCGGCCGCGCACACCTGGCGATGAGCACCTTAGTTTTGTTAGCAGCGCGCAGTGTCAGGTGCGCTCAATCGCACGCATAGCAGCTAGCACATGGATGCATCGTCCGCGGCTTGATGCATCGCCTCCATCGCCAACCCAACGCGCGATGGCTCGCTGACGGCACTGGCGCTGGTGCATACACCGGCCGGCGCCACACCGCTTTTTTTCCTTCTGCACTTACCCCGTTCTGCGCGGCAGCTGCGCCAGCAGCTTGTCCAGCGTGATCGGATAGTCGCGCACGCGGATACCGGTGGCGTTGTAGATCGCATTGGCCAGCGCCGGCGCCACGCCGGTCAAGCCCAACTCGCCCACGCCCTTGGCCTTCAGCGGCGACATGGTGGGGTCCACCTCGTCGATGAAATGCGCCTCCAGATGCGGGATATCCGCATGCACCGGCACTTCGTAGCCGGCCAGGTCGTGATTGACGAACAGGCCCAGCCGCGTATCCACCGCCATCTCTTCCATCAACGCCGCGCCCACGCCCATCACCATGCCGCCGATCACCTGGCTGCGCGCGGTCTTGGGATTGAGGATGCGTCCGGCCGCGCAGACCGCCAGAAGCCGGCGCACGCGAATTTCGCCGGTGTCGGCATCCACCGCCACCTGCGCAAAGTGCGCGCCGAAGGTCTGCTGCGCGTACTGCTGCTTGAGCGTGCCGTATTCCATGGCGTCCTCGGCGACCAGCTCGCCATGCTCGGCGGCCTGCGCCAGCGGGATGGCGCGGCCGCCCACGTGCACCATGCCACCGGCAAACCGGGCCTGGTCTGCGGCAATGCCCAGGCGCTGCGCCACTGTCTCGCGCAGCTGCATGCAGACGGCATAGACGCCGGCAGTGACCGACGCAGCGCCCTGCTGCCCGCCCGAACCGGGCGTTTCCGGAAAGCTGGAATCGCCCAGCCGCACCACCACCTGCTGCAGCGGCACGCCGAGCAGTTCGGCTGCGGTCTGCGCCACGATGGTGTAACTGCCGGTGCCGATATCGGTCATGTCGGTTTCGATGGTCAGCGTGCCGCTGCGGTCCAGCCGCGCACGCGCGCCGGCCTTGGAGATCGGCGCGCCGCGAATGGCGCTGGCCATGCCCATGCCGATCAGCCACCGGCCATCGCGCACGCTGGCGGGGGTGGGATTGCGTTGCGACCAGCCGAAGCGCTGTGCGCCGCTGCGCAGGCAGGCCACGAACGGCCGCGTGGAGAACGGGCGCTGCGGCTGTTCCGGGTCCACCTGGGTGTCGTTGACGATGCGCAGCTGCACCGGGTCCATGCCCACGCGTTCGGCCAGTTCATCCATCGCCACTTCCAGCGCCATCATCCCCGGCGCCTCGCCGGGCGCGCGCATGGCGTTGCCTTCGGCCAGATCCAGCACCGCCAGCCGAACCGCAGTCATCCGGTTGGCACCGGCATACAGCGCGCGGGTGGACAAGGTGGCCGGCTCGCTGCGACCGCCGCGCAGATTGCCCGACCAACTCTCATGCCCGATCGCGGTCAGCCGGCCGTCGGCGGTGGCGCCCAGGCGCAGGCGTTGGATGGTGGCGGGCCGGTGGATGGTGTTGTTGAACATCAGCGGACGCTGCAGGGCCAGCTTGACCGGCCGTGCGGTGATACGCGCAGCCAGCGCGGCCAACACCAGATCCGCCTGCGCGGTGCCCTTGCCGCCAAAGCCACCGCCAATGAACGGCGACAGCAGCCGGATGCGCTCCTTCGGCACGCCCAGTGCCTTGCCCAGATCGCGCGTGCCCCAGTTCATCTGCTGGATGGCGGTGTGGCAGATCAGCTGCTCGCCTTCCCAGCGCGCGATAGTGGCGTGCGGTTCCAGCATCGCGTGCGCCTGGTCGGGGGTGCGGTAGGTGGCATCCACGGTGAACGGCGCGGCGGCATAGGCGGCGGCGAAATCGCCTTGTGCGGTCTGTGGCGGCCCACCGAACGGGGCCTGCGGCGCCACCGGGGCGCTGGCCTGCTGGGCGGCCAGGTCGTACTGCCCGCGCTCGCGCGCGTAACGCACCCGCACCAGCGCCGCACCCGCACGGGCCTGCTCGAAGGTGTCGGCCACCACCACGGCCACCGCCTGGTGGTAGTGGTCCACCTGCGGCGCTGCCAGAAACCGCTGCACGTAAAACTCGCCGGTGCCCAACGTGGGCACGTTCTGGTAGGTGAGCACAGCGATCACCCCGGCCGCCGCCCGTGCGGCGGCGGTGTCCATCTCGGTGATACGGCCCTTGCCGATCGCCGCGCCGACGATGTAGCCGTACGCCATCTGCCCAGGCTGGTCGTGCCATTCATAGGCGTAGCGGGCCTGCCCGGTCACCTTGAGCGGCCCGTCCACGCGGTCGACCGGCTGGCCCAGCACCTTGAGTTGGTCGCTGGGGTTGAGTCCTGCGGGAGTGTCGAACTTCATGCGGATGCTCCTGAGGGGTGCGGGCGGCCTGCGCCGCAGCGGCAGGTCTGCGATGGCGCCAGATCCGGCGATAGCGAGTGCCTGGGCGCGATGGCTAGTGCCTGGCGCGCGACGGCAGCCTTGCATGGCGGGCGCCGGCTGCTCTGCTGTGGTTGTAGCAAACCCGCGCGCCGCGCGATGCCATGTAGGCGGCATGCGGTCATGAATATCGTTCATGAATCGGCGCAAGCGCAGGCGCCGCAACCATCTCACCTGACGCTGCCGGCTCGACCGATTACAGCGGCCGTCTGCGCTGACAACGCTCCGGCCAGTCACCTGCCGCCACCGCCCGACTCCCGAATACCACCCTGACCGCAGTTCTGCGCAACCATGAACGTCACCAGCCACCGCAGCGCACGCCCGGTGTCGCCGGCCGACCCGCTGTCATTCCCGTGTAAAATGCGCGGTCTTTGACCGGAACAATGGCGAAAGCTGCTCCACGGGCGCCCCTCTCGGGCCCGGCGTTCATTCGCCTGCTCGCACGCCTCAGCGATGTCCGCGTCGCCCACTCCAACCATGCGCTGGCCGACCGGCTGAGCCAGTGGATCGACTGGACACGCGCAGTGGCCGTGTCCAAGGCGCTGGATGGCAAGCTGCCCGAGACCGACGACCTGCCCGAACCGCGTCCGCTCGATGCCGACGCCTGCGCCCGCGTGCGCGCCGGCCTTGCGACCAGCAGCGTGGCCGGTCTGGATGCGCTGGTCGCGCGGTTGCGCAGCGAAGCGCGCGCTGCGACGGACACGGAGGCAGCGCCGCCGGTGCCCGACTACGCGCCGTTTCGGCAGCACTACCTGGCGATGCAACGTGCCATGCGCACCGCCACCGGCGATCTGCGTGGGCGGCTGCGCGACCTGCTGGCGCTGGTGTCCAGCGACATGGCACGGCTGGCCGAAGTGGATGCGGTAATGGAGCTGACCTTGAGCCCGCGCGAGCAGACCTTGTTGAACACCGTGCCGGGCCTGCTGGGCACGCATTTCGACCGCCTGCGCGAGGCCGCGTACGCGCACAGCGCGCCAACCGATCAGGAGATCGCGCCGCGCGCGGTGTCCGATGGCTGGCTGGATGTATTTCGCAAAGACATGCAGAGCGTGTTGCTCGCCGAACTGGATGTTCGTTTTCACCCGATCGAAGGCCTGCTTGCAGCGCTTCGTACCCGCTAACTGGGACGTCATGTTCAAAACTCTTGTACACGTGTGTGTGTTTCTTGTCGGCCTGTTGGCGGTTTGTTGGGTCGGGTTCGGCTATCTGGGTAACAACCCGTTGGGTGCCTGCGTCGCGGCGCTGATCGGCGCGTGTTATCTCGCCGGTGCGTTGGAGCTGTATCGCTATCGTCAGGCCAGCGCCACGCTGGATACAGCAGTGACCGGGCTCACCGCCGCGCCGTCGGCGCTGGACGCGTGGCTGGAGCAGCTGCACCCGAGCCTGCGCAATGCGGTGCGTCTGCGCATCCAGGGTGCGCGTGTGGCGTTGCCGGCGCCGGTGCTGACGTCGTATCTGGTCGGTCTGCTGGTGTTGCTGGGCATGCTCGGCACCCTGCTCGGCATGATGGCCACGCTCAAGGGCACCGGGTTTGCGCTGCAAAGCGCCACCGACCTGCAGGCCATTCGCGGCTCGCTGGCGGCACCGGTGGAAGGCCTGGCATTCGCCTTCGGCACCTCCATCGCCGGTGTTGCCACCTCGGCCATGCTGGGTCTGTTGTCGGCGCTGTGCCGCCGCGAGCGCCTGCAGGCCGTGCAGCGGCTGGATCTGAAGATCGCGTCTGAATTGCATCCGCATTCGGACGCGCACCAGCGAGGTGAAGTGTTCAAGCTGCAGCAGCAACAAAGCGCGTTGATGCCGGCGTTGATCGATCGCCTGCAGGCATTGATGGGCAGCATCGAGCAGCAGAGCATTGCCGCCGACGAACGTCTGGCCGCACAGCAGGCCGAGTTCCATGCCAGAACCGAAGCCGCCTACACACGGCTGGCCACCTCGATGGAGCAATCGCTGCAGGCCGGCGTTGCAGACAGCGCGCGCGCGGTTGGCGCGGCGTTGCAGCCGGCGATGGAGACCACCATGGCCAGCATCGCGCGCGACACCGCCGCGCTGCACGCGCAGCTTACCCAGGCCGTGCAACAGCAGCTGGACGGCATCAGCAACGGATTCGATCGCAGTGCCAGCAGCGCCGCGCAACAGTGGACCACCGCGCTTGCCGCGCAGGAACACGCACAGCTGGCGCTCGACACGCAGCTGCAGACCACGCTTACGCAGATCGCCCAGCACACCACTGCATTGCAGGAGGGCGTGAGCACAGCGGTGCAGCAGCAACTGCATGGCCTCGACGCCGGCTTCAAGGACAGCGCACGCACTACGGCCGAGCACTGGCAGGCCGCACTGGCCGCGCAGGAGCGTACGCAGCAGGCGCTCATCGAGCAGATGCAGGCCATGCTGGCGCAGGTCGAGCAACGCAACAGCGCCCTGCAGGACAGCGTCGGCTCCGCCGTGCAGCAACAGTTGCGTGCACTCGATGACGGCTTTGCGCGCAGCACCGCCGCCAATGCCGACACCTGGGCGTCGGTGCTTGCCGAACAACAACGCACCACCCAGTCGCTCGGTACGCAGTTGCAGGCCACGCTGGAACAGCTTGCCGAGCAGACCACCACCTTGCAGCACGGCGTGCAGCAGGCGGTGCTGCAGCAGCTGGACGGGTTGACCAGCGGCTTTGAGACCAGCACCGCTGCCACCGCAGCCACCTGGACCGCTGCGGTGGCCGAACAGCAGCGCGCCAATCACACGCTCACGCACGACTTGCAGAACGCACTGACGCAGTTCGCCAGCACCTTCGATGCGCGTTCGACCGCGCTGGTGGATGCGGTATCCAAGCGCATGGAGCAGTCCAGCAGCGAGACCGCCACTGCCTGGAGCGACGCGCTGGCACAACAGCAAGACGCCAGCGCCGCGTTGGCCACCCAGCACCAGAACGCGCTGGCCGCCGCAACCGCCAGCTTCGATACGCATGCCGCGGACCTTGTCGGCACCTTGCAGCACTCGCACACCGAGTTGCAGGCCGCGCTGGAAGCGCGCGATGCGCAGCGTCTTGCAGTGTGGAGCGAGCGCTTCACCGCGATGAGCGCCACCTTGGCCACGCAGTGGGAACAGACCGGCGAGCGCGTCACCCAGCAACAGCAGGCCATCTGCGACACCCTGGCCAGCACCGCCAGCGAACTGTCCACGCAGGCGCAGGCGCAAACCAGCGCCACGATTGCCGAGGTCTCGCGCCTGATGCAGATCGCCTCCGAAGCGCCCAAGGCCGCGGCCGATGTCGTGGCCGAGCTGCGCCAGAACCTGTCGGAAAGCATGGTGCGCGACACCGCCATGCTGGAAGAACGCAGCCGCCTGCTGGCCACGCTGGACACCTTGCTCAACGCGGTCAATCACGCCTCCACCGAACAACGCGAAGCCGTCGATGCGCTGGTCACCACTTCGGCAGATCTGCTGCAGCGCGTGGGCAGCCAACTCACCGAACAGATCGGCAGCGAAACCGGCAAGCTCGGTGCGGTGGCCGCGCACGTCAGTGGTAGCGCGGTGGAAGTGGCCAGCCTGGGCGAAGCCTTCGGCATGGCGGTGCAGTTGTTCAGCAGCTCCACCGGCGAGCTCAACGAACGTCTGCAACATGTGGCCACCGCACTGGATGCTTCGCTGGCGCGCAGCGACGACCAGCTGGCGTATTACGTCGCGCAGGCGCGTGAAGTGGTCGACCTCAGCATGCTGTCGCAGAAGCAGATCATCGAAGAACTGCGCCAGCTTGAGGGCCGCCGCAGCGATGCCGGCGCAGCGGAGCCGGCATGAGCGACGAGATCGAAAGCGACGGCGAATCGGGCACCCCGATCTGGGCCGCATTCGGCGACCTGATGTCGGTGCTGCTGGGCGCGTTCGTGCTGATCCTGGTCGGGGTGATCGGCGTGCAGCTGCAGCTGTCCAGCCGTCTCGATCAGGAGGTCAAACAGCGCCAGGCCGAAGCGCAGCGCCGCAAGACCCTGGAACAGGCGCTGGCCGCACCGCTGGCCGCTGGCCGCGTCACGCTGGTCGATGGCCGCATCGGTATTCGCGGCAACGTGCTGTTTGCGTTCAACTCCGATCAACTGCAACCGGAAGGACGCGAAGTGTTGAAGTCACTTGCGGCGCCGTTGGCGCAGTATCTGAGCGCGCGCGAGGAACTGCTGATGGTCAGCGGCTTTACCGACGACCGCCCGGTGCTGGGCGGCAACCGCCGCTATGCCGACAACTGGGAATTGTCCGCGCAACGCGCGCTCACCGTGACCCGTGCACTGATCGCCGAAGGCGTGCCGGCCGCATCGGTATTCGCTGCGGCGTTCGGCGCGCAGCAACCGGTGGACTCCAACGCCGACGAAGCGCGCCGCGCCAAGAATCGCCGCGTAGAGATCGCCCCGATCGCACGCCCGTCCGGTGCGCAGCGCGCCGCGCCCACGCAGGCCGCCGCTACACGATGAGCACGCCGGCATCCGCACGCGCGCGCCTGGAGCGTTGGCGCAGCCAGGGCGCCGATCGGCTGGACCCGGTGCGCTTCCATCTGATGCAGACCCTGGCGACGCGTGCCGAAACGCAGGCCGATGCAGTGCGTGCGGTGCTGGAACAAACGCTTGCCGGCCTGGTCGATGCGTATGCGGCCACCATCAAAAAAACTGCGCGCAGCGCGAAGGCCAGCGTTGCGTCGCAGCCAACGCAGCGTAGCCCGCTCGGTGCCCTGACCGATCAGCTGGCAGGCCACGCCGCGTTGATGGAGGTGGACAGCAGAAAGACCGCGGCCGCCGATGCGCAGCTGTTTCCGGAGCTGCCGGCGCTGGACGATTTCCGCCGCACCTGGACCACCGTGCGTACCGCCAGCCAGGTGCGTCAATCGCTGCAGGACGCCCCCAAGGATGCCGGCCCGCTCAATTCCAGCGTACTGGTGCATCGCTGCATCACCCTGATGCGCGAACGCTCGCCCGGCTATCTGCAGCACTTCCTCGGCTATGTCGATGCGTTGTCGTGGCTGGAGCAGATGCAACACGGCGGCGTGCTGGCCGACGAAACGGCCGCACCGCTGGCCGCCGGCAAGAAGCGCAGCCGTAGTGGCACCTCGAAGCGGCGCAGTACTGGGTGATTGCGGTGCTTGTGTCATTCACCGTGCAAGGTGTTTACCCACCACCACATGTCACGCAGCACTGCTGCGCTAGCGTCAAAGCATCTTGATCGAGCCGCCGACGCTGCATCGTCTACGCGGCTGATAGAGACACCGACCGATCAAGAGATCGCAGCGAGCTGCATCGTTAGGCCCCGGCATACCTTCCACGACGCGCAACGCAGGCGCATGTCCTGGCGACTACTTGGAGCGGGTAAAAAACTGATAGCCCCATCGTCGGGTGAGTATGGGCGGCGCGCGTGAAACCGGAGCCTGCGAGTTGCGCAAGCCACACCGGGCATCGACCGCGCACGCCTGGCGCGGAGCGCAATTGTTTCGTTAGCCGCCCTTATCTGCCCTGCGGCGCCGGCTTGGCGGCAGCATCGAAACGCGGCGCACGCGGGAAGTCGTCGCGTGTAAACGGCCGGTCGCGGAACAGGTATCCGTAATAGAACGTACGCAATGCCTGGTGATAGGCGCGAATGCGATCCTGATAGGCCAGCTGCGCCTGCAGATCGGTGTGCGCCAAGCGCGTGAGCGCGGCCTGCACTGCCACCGGCGGCAACACACTGGCCACGCGCCGCGCGAGCGCTTCGCGGCGCAGCAAGCCCTGCCGATAGGCGGCGACCTGCGGGGCGACCTGCTGATCGCCGTTTTCGTGGAAGGCGAAATACCACTTGTAGTGAAACGCATCGGTCAACGGCGGCGAATCCGCCCACTGTGGATTGCCTGCGTAGAACCGCTGCAACGTGGCCTGGCGAGGAATATCCCAGGCATGGTTCACTGCCTCGCGTTGCAGCCGCGCGATTTCGGCGCCCTGATTGACCGGTACTGCCTGATTGATCGCCACATGCGCCAAGGCCGGCGCCACCAGCGCCAGCACCACCCAACAGGTGGCCAGCGCTGTTGCATGCGCGGCCGGCCGCCAACGGATGCGACCCACCACCACCGCCAGCAGCACCCAGAACAGCAGATAGGCGCAGGTCAGTGCCAGCACTGCCAGTTGCTGCAGCAGCGGCACCGCATTGAGGCTTGCAGCGATCGCGAACGGCACGCACAAACACGCCAGCACCGCCACCGCACGCACCACCACGCGGCGCACCAGCAAGGCGGTGCCCGCGCCTGGCAATGCCGCCAACATGCGCGCACGCCCGGCCTCGCGCTCGCCGGAGCGCAGATCGAACAGCAACGCGATCACGAACAGCGGCAACAGAAACACCAGCACAAAGGCGTAATCGAAACGTCCGGCCAGCGCCAGCTCGGGGTTATAACTGTCGCCATCGTAGATCTGCGCTTCCAGACCCAGCGCGCGTATCCGCAAGATGTACGGCGCCACATCGCGCATGCCCACTGCGGCGAAGGCCAATGGCGATGGCGTGTCCCAGGTCGGGTGGAAACTGTAGTACGCCGCGCTGCCGGCATCGTTGGAGCGCGCGACATACGCTTCCACTGCCGCGCTGTCTTCCTGTTGCAGCGGTGCGATGCGTGCGATGTTGGCGCGTTGCGCGTCGATGACGTGCTGCCCGGAGAGTAGGCTGCACACCGTCAGCAGGGTGAGCAGCAGCAATCCGGCCACGGCCGCGCGCGCGCGTAGCAACAACAGCGCTTCGTATTTCCACAGCACCATCAACGTGCCACTCCCACGCGCCGTCCGGCGGCCAGCAATATGCACAAGACAGCCAGCAGCCAGGCTGCGATCAGACCCAGCGGCGCAGCTGCCACGCCTACGACGTCGGCATTGGACGCCGGGGTAAAAGTAAAGACCGGAATGCGCTGCCAATGCGCCGACGCAATGCGCTTGCGCTGATCGGCACCGGCATCCTGCGCGGTGTCGTCGGCCATGCTCACCGCATCGGCCTGCAGCTGATTGAGCTGTTGCACCAGCGTGTAACGGTAACGCTCGGCCTGTGCGAGAAAGCGTTCGTGCGCACGCAGATCGGTTTCCGCCAGGGTCATCGAAACCTCGCGCAACGCCACCGTCGGGCTCAGCAAGGCAAACGTGCGCACCAGCAGGTTCTGCCGTTGCTGGATGCGTGCATCGCGCGCCGCGTAGCGTTCGAACAGGCTGGCGGTGAGCCGCTCGCCTTCCAGTGCCAGCAACCCTTTGTAATTGACCGGCAGGTCTTCCACCCGTTGCACGCCGTAACGCGCCAGCACCTGTTGTTTGAACTGCGCAAAGTGCGGGTCGTCCGGGTTATGGCTGTCGCCGAGCGTGCGCAGGTCGCGCTGGATCGCCACATCGGTCTCCAACCGCGTGGGCAGACGGTACGCTGCACTGGCCACATCCGGCGCCACGCGCGGCACCAGCAGGGCCAGCCACACCCACAGCGCCAGCGACACCAGCAGCGCATCGCGGCCGCGCCGGCACAGCATCGACACAGCCAACACCAAGCCACACCACACCAGCAGATACACGCCATAGGCCAGCACCAGCAGCGCGACCAGCGCCGCTTGGCCCGGCAATAACGCGATCGGTATCAGGCCGACCAAGGCCGGCAACAGACAGATGCCGGCCACGGCGGCCAGCGCGAGATATTTGCCGCCGAGCAGTTGCCGGCGCGTGGCGCCCTGCAGCAGCAACACGCGCAGCGTGCCGGCCTCCTGTTCGCGGGCCACCGCGCCATACCCCAGAAACACCAGCATCAACGGTGCCAGCACTTGCAGCACGAAGGCCGGTGTCAGTTGACCGAAGCGCACCAGCAGCGAGCTCTGACGCACATCGCCAAAGTTGGCGGTGTTCTGACGATGGCCTTCCAGAAACATGCTGTTGCCGGTGAAGGCATCCACGCCCGAATCGAACGCGGCCAGTGCCGGCAAAGGGCGATAGATGAAATGACCGTAATGCACCACCCGATGTGGGTGACGGTCCGGCTGCGCGTCGAAGGCCTGCTGCGCGGCCTGTTGCTGACGCGCACGGAATTCGGTGACCTCACGCTGGTGATGCGCGGCGGTCAATGACGCCACCAAGGTCAGCAGCATCAGCAACACCACGCCGATGGCTGCGGAGCGATTGCGGGCCATGAAACGCAGCTCTTCGCGCGCGACCAACCACACAGGACTCATGCATGCACGCTCATGCAGCGCGTTCCTGCGACCGTGCAAAGCGCGCGTGCAAGGTGCGCACATCGAAGCCGCTGTCGCCGGCGCCGAGGTCTTCGACGATGCGGCCGTCTTCGAGAAATCCAATCCGGTCGGCCACGTCCACCGCACCCAGCAGATCGTGCGTGACCATCAGCACCGCGCCACCGCGCTCGCGCACGCCGCTGACCAGATGGTTGAAGTCGGCAATGGCGCGCGGGTCCAGACCGGAGGTGGGCTCATCCAGCAACAGCACCGGCACCTGCCGCAGCGTGGCCACGGCAATCGCCACCTTCTGGCGCATGCCTTTGGAAAACCCAGCCAGGCGCTGGCTCCAGGCTTCGCGTTGCAAGCCTGCGGCCGCGAACGCCTGGCCGATGTCGGCCTGGCTGCAGCGCTGCCCTGCGAGCGCAAGCAAGTAGTCGGCATTTTCCAGCGCGCTCAGATGCTCGTAGAGCGCGACGTTTTCCGGCAGATATGCCAGCCGCGCGCGTGCCTTGCCAGGCGCGGCGACCGGGTCGATGCCGTCTACCCGCACGCTGCCGGAGACGGGTTTGACGAAGCCCAGCAGCGCCGACAGCGTGGAGGATTTGCCGGCGCCGTTGCCGCCGAGCAGCGCGTACACGCTGCCGGGCGCGATGTGCAGATTCAGCCCTTTCAGCACCGCGCGCCCGGCATAGGCGACGTGCAGATCGTGGATGGAAATCGCGGCGTTTGGCTGCAGGTTTGGGAGCATGGCATGGGGTGGGCGAGCAAATTGATACGTTATCACATAGCTCGGATTGCTTGAGTTTGTGGTTGCTGGACTGCGTTGACGCGCATGTCGGCAACCTTGTTTGAGGATGGTTCGGCGTCACACGTAACAAGCGTTGCATGAGTGGGCTTATTGCAGCATTGGGGCTTTGCGATAGCGGCGCTCAAAGCGCTTATCTGCGACCGATTGCCTGCTGGCCGACGGCCTCCTACCCCAGACCTTCTCCCAGTACAGAGGGAGCTTGGCTGCGATTGCTTCGAGGCAATCTGGTGTGCGTGCGTGGTCGCGAAGTGAGTCGGATGTGCCGTCCGTGAGATTCCAGCTGCAGTGCCGCTGCCTTGAGGGCGCAGACATATTTGTTACAATATTACGCAAACAGCACCGCGCTGCGCTCGTATTTCCAGGCATCGTCATAGCCGCCATGCAACGCGCTTGGTCAAGGCCGACAGGCTTGATCAGGACACCCGCTGTCCATCGAGCCCAATGTCCTTGCGCAGACCGCTACACCCGTCTCGCGCGTCATCACTGCAGCCTCTACCTACGGAATCACGACGCCCCACATGAGCCCCGATCCACGTACGACCGCTGTGCATCCTCCTTTGTTCGACGCACTGGCATCGCAACCGAGCACGTGCCCTGCGGTCAATCGCGCTACGCGCCGCATCAACGCTGCCTCCACCACCGTCCTGGTCGCAGCGCTATTCAGTGCCGCACAGCTCGGCGCGCAGCCCATCGATACCACCGCGCTGCTACCGCCGGTGCGCGCGTGGCAGGGTGCAAGCGAAGCATTGATTGCCGGGCCAGGCGATCCGTGGCGCACCCCGGTGGAACGCAGCGATTTTGCGAGCACACCCAGCTATGCGCAGACGCGCGAATGGCTGGAGCGCCTGGTCGCCGCCTCGCCGGTGTTGTCGCTGGAAGTGTTCGGCAAAACGGGCGAAGGGCGCGAGTTGCTGCTGGTCCGTGCGCACAAGGGCAAGCCCGGGAAGCCGGTGGTGTTGGCGCAGGCCGGCATCCATGGCGGCGAGATCGACGGCAAGGACGCGGGATTGATGCTGTTGCGCGATATCGCACAGCGCGGCAAGGACCATCTGCTCGACGATGTGGATTTTGTCTTCGTGCCGATCCTCAATATCGACGGGCACGAACAGCGCGGCCCGCTGATTGGTGCAGCACTGCGTGGCCCGCAACAGATGGGCTGGAATAGCACCACGCGCGGCCTCAACCTCAATCGCGACTATCTCGCGCTGGAAGCGCCGGAAACGCGTGCGATGGTGGCGCTGCTGCACGCACTCGACCCGGCGTTGTATCTGGATCTGCACGTCAGCGATGGGCTGGATCATCAATATGACATCACCTTTACCTACGCCGGTTGGGGCACCTACGCGCGTTCACGTGCCACCGCCGAGTGGCTGCAGCAGCGCTTCACGCCGGTGGTCAGCGACGCACTGCGCAAGCTAGGCCACTCCCCCGCCATCTACCCCAGCCTGGTCGACAAGGACAACCCGCGCTCCGGGCTGCGCAACGCGCCGGAAGGCCCGCGCTACTCCACCGGCTACGGTGACTTCGCCGGCATTCCCACCGTGCTGGTGGAAAATCACCACCTGAAGTCGTATCGGCAACGCGTGCTCGGCGATTACGTGCTACTGGAAGCGGCGCTGCAGTTGGTCGGCCGGGATGCGCATGCCATCGCAGCAGCCAAGCAGGCAGATCGCGCGGCGCGGCCGCAGGAGCTGATGGTGGCATGGGAACGCCTGCCGCAGCCGATAGCGCAGGTACCGTTCAAGGGAGTGAGCTATACCCGTGCGCTGTCGCCGGTTTCCGGTCGCCAGGAGCTGCGCTGGGAAGGCCGCGATGAAACTTGGACGATGCCGGTGATTGGCTACCGGCAAACGCAGGCAGTGCAGTATCCACTGGCGTGGTGGATTCCACCGGGCAACGACGACGTGGTGGACCTGCTCAAGGCCCACGGCATCCGCCACGAGCGTCTGTCCCAGCCACGCACACGCGTGGTGCAGCAGATCCGCATCCTCAAGGACGCCGACACGCAACAAGCGCATCCAAGCCGCGTGGAAGAAACCTTCCCGGCGGGGAGCGTTCGCGTGCCAGCCGATCAACCGATGCGCATGTTGGCCGCTGCATTGCTCGAACCGCAGAGCAGCGATTCGCTACTGGTCAGTGGGCGCTTCCGCAATGCCGGCAGTCCCGACAGCGGGCTGTATGGCACCGAGCTGGTGACTTTCACCGAAGGGCTGCTGCAACACGACGCCGCACTGCGCGCCGAATTCGACCGCAAGCTCGCCAGCGATGCCGCATTCCGCGCCGATGGCGATGCACGCCTGCAATGGATCTACGCGCGCTCGCCGTTCGCGGCGATCAGCGGCTGGCGTTATCCGGTCCGACGCGAACTGGCAGAGTAAAACAATGGAATTGGTCGTGCGTTGAACTGGCTGCGTCGTGCGCAGCGCACGATTGCATCTCTACGGTGCGTGCGTGTTCTCACGACGCGGCGCGTGCGTCCGGGCCTGCGTCGCTGCGTGCAAGTTGCAGATGAGGTCAAATCATCGCCTCGACATGCCGACTGTTGAAACGGAACGTCAGTCGTAGGAAGTGAGCTTGAACGCATACACCAGCGGCACCTGCATCAGACCCGCCAGTTCGTAGGCGCCGCCCAATTTTTCATGAGACATGAAGCAGCGCATGCCCCGCGCCATCGCTCTTGCGTAAACCGAACGCATCACGCGCGGCTCAGCGCAACCTCGGGCGCACCCACATGCACATGCGCGGCCATCAGCTCGATCACCCAATCGATGAACACCCGCAGTTTGGCGCTCACGTGGCGGTTGGGCGCAAACGCGATCGACAAGGGCATCGGCTCCAGCTGCCAGTCTTCGAACACCGGTATCAGTTCGCCGCTGGCCACGTGTGCGGCGGCCATGTACACCGGCAGCCACAACACGCCCATGCCGGCCAGCCCGGCGGCAAGATAGGCATTGCCGTCGTCGGCGGCGACGACATGCCGGCCGTGCACGGTCACCGCTTCGTCGCCGCGTTGCATCGCGTAGGGCACGGTGGTGGTGGTACCCCAACGCATGAAACCGACGCAGCGGTGGCGGGTGTTTTCCAGCTCGGAAGGATGCGCAGGCGTGCCCAGCCGTTGCAGATAACTTGGCGCTGCATACACGCCGGTCTGCAGATCACCCACCCGCCGCGCGATCAATGACTGATCGGCGATGGTGCCGCCGCGCACCACGCAATCCACGTTCTCGCCGATCAGATCCACGCGCCGGTCGCTGACGCCCATATCCAGCTGGATATCCGGATAGCGCGCATGAAACGCCGGTACCGCCGGCATCAGGATCAAGCGCGCAAAGGGGCTGGGCACATCCACGCGCAAGCGTCCGCGCGGTAGCGTCGATGCATCGGACAAGCTGGTTTCGGCATCGTCCATGTCCGCCAACAGGCGTACCACGCGCTCGTAATAGGCGGCGCCGTCGGCGGTCACGTGCACCCTGCGGGTGGTGCGGTTGAGCAGCGTCACCCGCAACCGCGCTTCGAGTTGCTGCACCAGATGCGTCACGCTGGCCCGGCTCATCTCCAGCGTGTCTGCCGCCTTGGTGAAACTGCCGGTCTCAACCACACGCGCAAACGCCTGCATCGCATCGAACCGATCCATCGCCACTCCTGCGCCAAGATTAGTTGGATTCTACAAACAGTGTTGCTCAAGGCTGCGGATTTATCGCGCGTGGCCAGGCGCTTAGGGTGGGCGTCCGTTCTGTCGCACTTTGAAGGAGAGTCCCATGGCCACACGTGACGTTGTTTTTCCGCAGGGCCGCCACGCGCTGTATGAGCGTCATCGGTATTCGCCCGCGGTGCGTGCCGATGGATTGATGTTCGTCGCCGGCCAGGTCGGCAGCCGCGACGACGGCTCGCCCGAGCCGGAGCTGGACGCAGAGATCGCGCGTGCGTTCGCCAATCTCGATGCCATCCTCAGCGCCGCCGGCTGCACATCGCAGGACGTGGTCGATGTCACCTGGTTCATGGTGAACCCCGAGGTCGTGTTCGATGCGGCGTGGGACCGCTGGGCCAGCTACTGGGGCCCGGCGCCCTACCCCGCCGTCACCGCCGTCGGTGTGACCTGGCTGGCCGGCTTCCGCTTCGAGATCAAGGTGGTGGTCAAGTTGCCGACTGCCGGTCAGTAAGCTCGTCCGACGCGCAGCATCGCGCGCTGCAGCCGGATCTGCAGCGATCGCGCTCGGTTGATGGCCGCAGCGGCACTGGCGAAAACGGATGAGTGCCGTTGATCGACTGGTGGAAAAAGCCATGGCCGTAGCACGCGCGATGGAAAAGCAGTCCGGCACGTTGACGCAGTTCCAGCTGGAGCCTGCAAGCGGACAGCACCTGGAAAGAAACGTCGCATAGCGCATCGACCACTCGAACGGCGTGCCTCACGACAGGCGCAAATGCCCCTCTTTCGCACGGACTGCGGAAGGGGAGTTTTTGTGTCTGCCGACGCGACGATGTGGTGATGCGGCGCCGTTCCCAGGCGAAGCGCTCGTGCTTGGTGGGTCGATGAGCTTCGCGGTTTGGAAACTGATCGTGTCCAAGCACCAGAGGGTACAGACGCCACTGCCGACTCTCGGCGTCCGTGGCTACCCAGACGCCAATTACGGCGTGCTTGTCGGTGCGCTGTGTGAAGTGTGAAGTGTGATCCAGTCGCGTATGCAGGTGCTCCAGGCATAACCGAAGGCTTATCACCTGCGCGACGTATGCACAAGAATGTGTGATCTCTATCGCACCTTCATCGAAAAAAATGGTGCAAGTGCACATTCCTCACGCTGACGTCACCAACGAGAAACATTTGCATGCGATAGCTGTTGTGCTCGCTAGAGACCGAGCCAACCTGTCCCCCGACCAGCGCACTTTCCGCTGAACGTCGATCTGCTCTATGAGCAATCGGCGGTGGCGTTGTGCGTCCGAACGATTCCTAGGAGATTCACTCCCATGCGCTTCAGGACCCTGCTTGCCGTTCTGCTACTCACCGGTTTCAGTGCCGCGGCCCAGGCACAAGTCGTCACCCTCAATAAGGGCGGTTACACGCTGCGCTACGACTGCACCAACCACACCGCGCTGCGCTACGAATACGTACTGCAAGCCGACACCGGATCGGCCGCGCGTCCATCCAGTTTCAATCTGGACACCGAGCTGCCCAGCGGTTGCGGCGGACAGACCACTGCGGCGTCGTATGCCAGCGTGCGCAGCGGCTACGACCGCGGCCACCTGGTGACCTCCAACCACATGGACTACAACGCGACTTACATCCGTCGCGCCAACCTGATGTCCAACATCGTGCCGCAGGTGTCCAGCTTCAATCAGGGCATCTGGGTGCGCGCAGAGAACGTGGCCGAGTGCTACCGCGATATCGCAAGCGTGCAGGTCTACGGCGGGGTGATCTACAGCGATACCAGCAACGACTATTTTCTGAGCAGCCACGGCATTCGCACGCCGGATTTCTTCTGGAAGACCATCATCACCGCCAACCCCGGCGGCGGCACGCGCGCCATCAGCTGGCTGATTCCCAACAGCGCCAATCTGGGTTCACTGGACAGCTACATCGTCAGCATCGACGAGCTTGAAGACCTGTACGGCGCCAGCACCATCGGCATCACCGCACCGGCCGCCGTCAAGGCGATGCTGCCCACCACCACCTGGCCGCAGCCGAGCAACTGCGACCTGGGCTGAGTCGCCTACGCAGGCAGCAACGACCCAGCCCGGCGGCATCGAGCTGGGTCGTTGCAACTGGTCGCGGCTGTGCGTGTGGCAGCTTGCGTACTGAGCCGACAGGTTCTTGCGAGGTTGCGCCACGCGGATATGCGCAGAGCCGTGCGGCACTGCCATCGCTGCGGTTCCGTCGCCTCTGTTGTCGATCACGCTCTGCAGCATGTTGCCGCGTGCACGCTAGTGCGCGGCATCAAGACCATCAAACCAGTCCGCATAGGGCGTGTTCTTGACCAAATGCCGAGTGAGGTCGTCGGCACCGTCGGTCCACCATACCGGGCCGCGCTCTCCCAAGGCGATCTTGGCGGCATCGACCTCGGCGCGTGCGCGCGCCAGCTGCTGCGCATCGTCGTGACGCTTGGCTGCCTTGACCGCACGACGTGCATCCATCAGCTCGGCGACCAACCTCGCGCGCACCGCTGCGCTCAGCTGTGGATCGGATGTGCGCCACAACCGGCCACGTACGATCAGGTAGCGCCCGTCGGGCGTGGTGAGCGGCGCTTTGGCCGTGCTCACGGCTGCCTTATCGGGCACATGCAAGCTACCGCATCACGACACACGCCGATCACGCCACAGGCGCAAAGCGCGGACGCATCACGCCATCCACGTCCACCTGTTGCATGAACATCGCGTACGGCCGCACCCACAGGCCGATCTCGCTGTCCAGCGGCCGATACAGCACCAGCGGCTCCAGGGTTTCACTGCTGCGCACAACGCCCAGCACCTCGTAGCGACCGCCCTTGAAGTGGCGATATTCACCCAGTGCGATTGTCGGTAATGGCGGCAACGTTTCCATGGCACTCAACAGTCTGGAAGGCTGTGCAGTGTAGGTCGGACGCTGCGTGCTTACGAGTGAGGTCGATGCGCACATGGCGGTTGCCGTATCCGCGTCCCATGCTGCACTGGGGATACCAGCGGGGCGCCACAGACGGCGAGAGGCCGATAGCGGCGTCTGGACTGTCGCAGCAGGATGCATCCGCAACAGCGGGCGGCGACATCCGCACAGCGGTGCTTCTCATCGATCACGCCCCCGCTGCACGTGTGCACGGCGCCGTGCAGCACCACGCGCCCAGGCCTATTGGTCTTCGTCGCCATCGCCATCGCCATCGCCATCGCCATCGCCATCGATGCTGTCGTCGTCATCGATCTCGCTGTCCTGCGCGGGGCCATCCTGCAGCAGATCATCGTTCTTGCCGGGCGCCTTGATCCCGGCGGGCGGGCTGGGATCGTCGATCCGGACGTTATCGTTCTCTTGAGTGCGCATGCGCGTCTCCTGTAGCAGAAAGCCGTACAGCCACCCTCCTCCCGCCGCCGTGACGCGCACGTGTGGCTTGCGCACGGCGGCGTGAGCGGCATGCAGCGTTATCACGTGCGCGCGCCGGCGAAGGCGCGGGCGCTCTGCACACAACGGTGGGCGGGCGCGAGAAGCCGGAGGGGCACACGGCCGATGTCGATTGCGATGTACCCAAATCGGGGGGCGGCTCGCCGCGCTGTGGCTTTAGAGCCGCTGACAAAACGTTGCGAGCAGTCGTCAGGTGAATGTGGACGGCACGCTCAGAACCGGCGTGTACGCATGCCTATACCGCACCGAGCACCGGCAGCGCCACCTGGCGATGAGCGCAGTCGTGTTGTTAGCCGCTGTTAAATAACCGAGTCAGCCTGGAACACAACGGTCTTGCATCCGTCCGCTGTCAGCCGCCGTAGGTACAGAACGCCCATCGGAGAACCTCCCCATGCCGAGCCTGCTCTGTGACCTGGAAGACCTGCTCGCCGCCTGGAAGGCGGAAGCGCACACCTTCGACGCCTGCAACATGCCGGCCTCCGCACTTGCCGTGCGCGACTGCCACCGCCGGCTCACCGCGCTGATGGCCGCGCATGCGCTTGCGCCACACCCATCAGACACCGCCGCGACAGCCAACGAACGAGCCAACTCGCCAGCTGCCGTGTAGTGGCACTCGCGTAGGCGCACGCGCGTCGCGGTGCACGCACTGGCCGGCGCGTGTCGCGTGGTCGTAGATGCCGCGCATCGCAGCACTGGTCGGCGCAATCCAGCACTCACGCGAGCGCACCGGGTTCGGCCCACGGCGTCAGTCGTCGCCGCTGGCCCGTTCGCCCATCAATTCGCGCTCGCGCTTTTCCAGCTCTTCGGCGTAGCGCTTGCGCACGAAGCCTTCGGACAACACGCCCAGCACCCGGCGGTCGGTATCGATCACCGCCAGTTCGTCGGCCTGCGTGGCATCGAAGACCTTCATGATCGCCACGATGTCGGTGTCTGCCAGCAACGCCGCATCGCGATGTCTGGCGTAGTCGCTCACCGGCGCATCCGGTTGCACGTTGTCGGCATACAGCACCGCCAGCGGCACCACGCCGGCATAGTGCCCCGCCGCATCTTCCAGCACCACGCGCTGGGTCGAGCCCAATGGGAAGCGCTGCCGAAACTCGCCAACGCTGATGTCGTGCGCGGTGTGGTTGGCGTCCTTGCGCATCATCTTGCCGGCCGACAGATTGCGGACCCAGCCCACGTCGCGTGCGCTGCGGATGTTTTCGCCACGCAGATGCAGCCGCCAGGTCGAGAACGAATAACCAAACACCTGACGCACTACCGTATTGGCCACCAGCACTGCCGCCATCACCGCGCTGGCCAGCACAAAGTCGTGCGTGCCCTCCAGGATCAGCATCGCCATGGTCATCGGTGCACCCACGATCGCCGCCGCCAGTGCGGCCATACCGACCAACGCGGCGCTGGTCGCATCCACCACCGCCGCGCCTACCAACAGGTTCACGGCCACTGCGAACAGGCTGCCGACCAACGAGCCCATGAACAGGGATGCAAAGAACAAGCCGCCACGGAAACCGAAGCCCAATGAAATGCCGGAAGCAATGCACTTGAGCACCAGCAGCGTGGCCAGTACCTGCAAGGTGGTGCTGCTGGTCATATCCAGGTGCAACGCGCCGTGGCCGGAGGACAGCACCTGTGGCGAGTACATCGCCAATGGAATCAGCAGCAACCCGCCGATGACCGGACGGCCCCACAGCGGCAAATTGAAGCGCCCCACGCTGCGTTCGATGCCGGCCACCAGACGCATCACAGCGATGCCGATCAACGCGCACACCAACCCCAGCGCAACGTAGATCGCGTAGTCGCGTGGCTGCAACTGGTACGCCACCGCCGCCGGTAACGAGTACGGCGCTGCACCCAGCGCGCTGGCCATGAACGCACCGGCCAATGCCGCAGCCGCCACCGGCGCCAACGCCGAGGGCGTGTAGGCGCCGATCACGATCTCAAACGCGTAGAACGCACCCGCCAGCGGCGCACCGAAGGCGCCGGCAATGGCACCCGCCGCACCGGCACCGACCAGGGTGCGCATGTCCGCGCGGCGCACCCGCAGGATGCGACCGAGCTGCGAGCCGGCGCCGGATCCCATTTGCGTATACGCCGCCTCCAACCCGACCGATGCGCCGAAGCCGTTGGACAACAAGGTCTGCACCGCAACGATCAGGTTATCGCGCATCGACATGCGCCCGCCGTGCAGCGCATTGGCTTCCACCGCATCCACCAGCGGCCGCTTGCGCCGTCGCGCCATCAACGCCACCAGGCCCACCAGCAGCCCGCCCAGCGGCAGCACCAGCAATTGCGTGGGCGTGATCGAGGTTGCCGTGCTGAGCCGCGCATCCGGCCCCAACCCGTACAACCAGGCCTGCAACGCGTGCGCGAGCCCGGCCTGCAGCACCATCAATGCCGCAGCGACCAATCCCACCAGCGCAGCCAGCCCGATAAACCACAGGTCGTTGGCACGCAACTGCCGGCGCAACCACTCGACGGGTCGGCGCAGCTGCGCGGCAGTGGACGACTGCGCAGGAAGGATATTGTGAGACTGTGGCTGCATGGCACCAGGGGGTCGCTGGATCGGCACGTCGCCAGTAGCGACCTCAACCGTGAAAATTAGAGTGGTTAACAATAACGACTGCGCAGCCGCCGAGCGGGTGTGGTGGTTGCTCGGAATCGGCATGTATCACTCGTACACTGCGGTTCTGCGTGCGCCGTCCACACCCAGCTGACGACGACTCGCTACATTTTTGCCGCCCTTAGTGTGCATCAGCTTCGCTGACCTGACGCAATCTGGCAGCCACAGCGCCCATGAGTGCTGCGCGCTGGATGCGCGATGGCCTGTGCCACATACGGGGTTGCTACAGTCAGCGGTGGCACCGAGTGACTGCAGTCCCTCGCCATACCCCGCAGCAGTAGCCGATACACGATAAGGAGCCTCGATGTTCAACCTGCTGCTGGTAGTGATCGCGATCGAAGGCGTTCTGTCGATCAGCTGGAACCGCATGTACTTCGGATGGGGATTGCCGGTGTTCCGGCGCCGGATTCCGGCAAGCCGTCAGGCACTGGACTGTTTTTCATTGGCACAGGTGGAACAGGCGCTCGATCAGTCGCGCTGGCCGGAACTCAGATTCCATCCGTTGTCCGAACATGTCTACGCGTTTCGCGAGACGTTTCTGGTGATCATCGGCCCGATGTACCCACCGATCATGCGCGGGCACATCGCAGTCGACCGCAGGCACCGCGAGATCATTATCACCGGCTACTGCAACTGGACCATGGTGTATATCGTGGCTGGGATTCTGGTCCCCGCAATCATCATCAAGCCAGGCGTAACGCTGATGTTCTTGGCGCTGCTCATGGTGGTTTATCTGCTGCAACGCAGACGGTTCATCGGTGTCGAAACAACCGTACAGACGCTGCTGCAGACCAACGCCACTCCGCTCATCCCACGCCTCCCCGACGGGTCCAGGCGCGCATCGCCAGAATGACAGCCGCCGCGTGCCGCGCGTTGCCGTGCATCACTCCACCGGGCACAGCGGCTTTTCGTCGGGCCGCAGCGTGAGCACACGCACGCCGGTGCGCGTCACCGCCACCGTGTGCTCGAACTGCGCCGACAACTTGCCATCGCGGGTGTACACCGGCCACTGGTCAGGCTGCGAACGGATCGCTGCGCGGCCCTGATTGATCATCGGCTCGATGGTGAACACCATGCCTTCCTGTAGCGTCAAACCGGTTCCTGCGTGGCCGTGATGCAGGATCTGCGGGCCTTCGTGCATCTCGCGCCCGATGCCATGCCCGCAATACTCCTTGACCACGCTATAGCCGTGGTCGCGCGCATGCCGCGCAATGGCCTGCCCGATATCGCCCAGGCGCGCACCGGGCCGTACCGCAGCGATGCCTTTCCACATCGCCTGATAGGCAGTCTGCACCAGCCGCCGCGCCGGATAGGCAACCTCGCCCACCAGATACGTCGTGCTGGAATCCGCAATAAAACCGTTCTTTTCCAGCGTGATATCCAGATTGACGATCTGCCCGCCGCGCAGCACATCGTCGGCCGACGGCACACCGTGGCAAACCACATCGTCGATCGACGCGTTGAGCACGAATTCGAACCCGTACTGCCCCTTGCTTGCAGGCCGTGCGTCGAGCGCATCCACAATCATGCGCTCGACAAAGGCATTGAGCTCCAACGTGCTGCGCCCTTCCAGCGGCAGCCGATCCAGCGCATGAAACACCTGCGCAAGCAGCTGCCCGGAGATCGCCATCAGTGCGATCTCATCCGGCGACTTGATCATGCGCGCCCTGGTTTTGCCGCGGGCGGCTTCAAGGTTTGCGGCCGCACTCCCGCCGCGCGCAGCTCCTGCGCCACGATGTCCTGGAACGAGGATTCCGGATGCATCTCGCACAACATGCCGACCTTGATCCAGAAAGTGGCCTGCGCATTGATCGACCGGCTGGTGACGGTACAGGCGCGCCGCAGTTGATCGTGCAGGTCGTCATCGATATTGACGATGCCCATGGTGGCTCCCGGCTTGGAATATACACATCGTATACGAACCGTATATTCGACGACAAGCCGCGCGATGGGATGAGCAGCCCGCGCGGCAGGGTTCGGTACGCATCGGCGGTGGCCTGAGGAAGCTCACCCGTAGAGCCCTGCATGCCGACGCAGGATCAGACCTGGGGCTGGCGCACGCGCACTTTGCCGACGCCCCACAGCAGCGCCGGCCACAGCATGAGATGCGCAACGGCAGAGAGTGTTGCAATCACCACGAACACGATGCATGGAAACATCGCGCCGAACACGAAGGTCATGCCCAGCACACAACCGAACAGATACTCCGCGCGGTAAGCACGGGTGACCACGGCGCAAAGCAGGATCGTCATCAACACGCCAAATGCCGCCGACGCATCGCCTTGCCGCATCGCATGCGCACAGCTGACATAGAATCCGCAGTATGAGACGGCGGCGGACACCTCTACGCACATTTGCCTGGTTAGCCATCATGGCTGCCATGCTGATGGCTGTGGCACCGGTTGTCTCACGCTTGGTGCAGGCGGCTGCCGTCGCACCTCCCATCGTCAGCGAGCTTTGCCACCACGGCGAGACAGCAGTTGCGGCGATTGCCGAAGCGGCCACACCCACTGCACACGCATGGGGCGGCGCGCCAATCGGCAGCGACCACACCCGGCAACACGATGCATGCGATTACTGCGCATTGGCGGCGCGCATGCTGCCGATGCTGCTTGCCGCATGGTTGCCGCTTGCTGCGCCCGCTCCGCCGGTGTTCGCCTCGCCCGATACGCTGCCGATCGATACCGGGCGATTCCGCTACGCGCACGCTCCACGCGGGCCGCCGGCCAGCGCTTAAACGTCCAACCGACAGGGATGGCATCGGCGGCACTCGTCGCCGTCCACGTGTCGCTGCCCCGCGCGTCCGACCACACCACCGCGGTGCCTGGCTGCCTTGTGTTGCACACGGGCTCCAGCGCAGGCGGCAGCAATCGCGCACCTGTTCCTTATTCGATACCGGCACCCGCCACGGGAGCCGCTTGCCTGGATCTGTCCATGCACACCGACCTGCCCCACCCGCACCGCCTTTCCATGGCGCTGCGCAGCGCCATGGCCGCGCCACTGCTCTGCACTGCGTTCTGTGCAATCGCACAGGACACACCCAACACGCTGTCCACCATCTTCGTCAGCCAGGACCAAGCCGTACGCGACACACCTGCATCGACCGGAACTTCGCTGGGGCTGAGCCCGTTCCAGACAGCGGCCAGCCTGGACGTCATCACCCGCGATCAACTCGAGGCACGCGGCGACAGCAACGTCACCGACGCCATTACCCGCGCCGGCGCAATCAGTGCCATGGCGCATCCAGGCAACGGGCTGAGCGCGCTCTCCACCCGCGGCTTTACCGACAGCGCATCGGTCATGCGCCTGTATGACGGCCTGCGCCAATACGGCGGCGTGGGCGTCACCTTTCCATTCGACACCTGGTCCATCGAACGTATCGAAGTCCTACGTGGGCCGGCCTCGGTGATCTATGGCGATGGCGCCATTGGCGGCGTCGTCAACATCATCCCGAAAATGCCGAGCGCCGGTGCCATTCAAAACGACATCCAGGCCACTCTCGGGACCCAGGACACCGCACGCCTGGCCTTCGGCAGCGGCGGCGGCCTGACCGACACACTGTCCTACCGCATGGATGTCAGCGGCAATACCACCGGCGGTTGGGTAGACCGTGGCCGCGCCGCAGATGCCACTTTTTCCGGCGCACTGCGCTGGCAGATTGCCCCCACCTTGCACACCACCCTGCGTTACGCCTACGGCTATCAGACGCCGATGCGCTACTTCGGCACGCCACTGGTGGATGGACGCCAGCTACCCGCGCTGCGCCACAAGAATTACAACATCGGCGATGGCGTCATCCGCTTCCGCGACCAGTGGACCCAGCTGGATACGGTGTGGACGCCCACCGCCGCACTCACGCTCAGCATGCGCCTGTACCACATCGACAGCCAGCGCGATTGGCGCAACGCCGAAGCCTATCTTTACGACTCCGCCACGCGCTTGATCGACCGCTCCGACAACACGGCCATCGGTCACGACCAACAACAGACCGGGCTTACCGCCAATAGCGTCGTGCGAGGACGCGTGGGAGGGTTCGACAACACGCTTTCGTTCGGTGTCGATGCCAATGACAGCCGCTTTCAGCACACCAACAACACCTATGTCGGCAGCGCCGGTCCGGTGGACCCGTACGCACCGGTACCCGGCCGTTTCAGCAGCGAGATTCCCACCATTCCGCGGTATCGCAACAATGCCCGGCAATACGCGGTATTCCTGGAAAACCGGCTCGCACTGAGCACGGCCTGGTCGGTGCTGGGCGGAATGCGCTATGACCACACCACGCTCGATCGGCAGAACCTTGTCGTCGGTACGCAGGCCTTCAGCACCACGTTTTCCAACGTTGGCTGGCGTATCGGCACGGTCTACGATCTGCAGCCCGGCTTGGCGCTCTACGCGCAATACGCGCGCGCCGCAGACCCGGTCGGTGGCTTGCTGATGCTCAGCCCGGCCAACAGCCGCTTTGCGATGTCGCAAGGCCGGCAAACCGAGGTGGGCCTGAAACAGGCATTTGCGCAAGGACGCGGCGAATGGACGCTGGCCGCGTATCACATCCGCAAATCCGACTTGCTCACACGCGACCCCGTCGACCCCGATCTGCGCGTGCAGGTCGGTGCGCAAAGCACGCGCGGCATCGAAGCATCGCTATCGCTCGCCACGCACAACGGCTGGCAACTGGATCTCAACGCAACCGCATTACGCGCCCGCTACGACGACTTCACCGAGGCCACTGGTGCCCCTGCGATTGCCATCTCGCGGGCAGGCAACGTCCCGCCCAATGTCGCCGCACGGCTCGCCAATGCATGGCTCAGCTGGAACTTTCAGCCCGATTGGACAGCCGCCGCAGGCCTGCGTTATGTGGGCAAGCGCTATGCCGATACCGCCAACGCGCTGGCACTGCCCGGCTACACCACCACCGATGTATCGCTGCGCTGGCAGGTGCGTCAGGACACGGCACTGACGGCACGCATCTATAACCTGTTCGACAAGGCGTACTTCACCACCGCGTACTACACCGAAACGCAGTGGCTGTACGGCCCGGATCGACGCATGGAGTTCACCGTGAACCATCGCTTCTAGGCAACCTGTCGCGCAGCGTGTGGCTGTATTTCAGCCACACGCTATTTGCAGGTATCGATCGACGCGCTACGTTGCTCGCTGCTTTGGATTTGCAGCTGTCGACGCATCAACCGTTGGAATCGCCCGACGACACCGCCCGCATCTGCAGACCATGCCGTGGCGCTTGTGCCAAACGCTTACTCAAGGTCTGGCAAGCGGGCAAACCGCTGCAATCTCCCGCATGCTCATTGCCACGCCATCCTTCGGTTGCGTCACCGCAACAGTGTCTGCTGGCAGCGATTCGCCCCATTTTCGCAGTGCATCGAAGACGCCATGCAGCCCTTCACCTAATGGCGTGAGTTCGTACACCACGCGCGGCGGCGTCTGCGCATACGCGGTGCGCGCCACCAGACCGGAGGCCTCAAAGCGCCGCAGGTGACTGGTCAATGTATGTGCGCTGATGCCCTGCAAGACCTGCCTGAGTTCGGTGAACCGGCGCGGCCCCGCAAGCAGCTCGCGCACGATCAACGACGCCCATGGCCCCTCCAGCAACCGGAAAAAACGCGCGACACCACAACACGGAGTTGTTGACCTTTCCATCGGCTGACTGATCCTGGCAGTGAACGACCCCTGGCTGCCAGCACGCCGCCGTGCTGGCACATCGATTCCCAACGACGCTGCCTAGTGCATATGCTGGTCATGCGATTCGGCATCGGGCGCCGATGCGCCGATGGGACGAACGTCGAAGTGCACCTCGACGCGGGGTGCATGCTCGAACACCAGCGTAGCCACCACCGGCTTGCCTTGTTCGAATGGCGCGTGCGGTGCAATGAACATCAGATGTGTGCTGCCGCTACCCAGCACCACGTCTTTTCCAGGCGGCAAGACCAGCCCCTGTTCCAGATGGCGCATCTTCATCACACCCGCATCCATCGTCATCTCATGGATTTCCACCTGTGCACTGGCCGGCGATTCCACCGCCACCAGCCGATCCGGCGTTGCCGACTGATTACGCAAGGTGAGGTAGCCGCCCGCCACCGGCGCACCCGGCGGCGTTGCGCGCGACCATGCGCCGCTCGCCACCACCACAGGCGCTGCGGCCGGCGCTGCGGTCGACGCAGGTGCCACAACAGCGGGCGCAGGGTTGGCCTCGGGCGCAGGTGCGCGCTCGCAGGCCACCATCGACAAAGCAGACAATGCACTCACCATCAGCAGATGCAATTTCATTTCGTTCTCCTTGGGTCGAGCCGTGCGTACGCCACAGCGCATTGCATCGGGGTCATCGACATTGAAATTCGGGAAGCCGGCAGGTCGCTCGTACGTCAGTTAGAGCACTTGCCGGATATCGTGCACAACCGAGTCCACTGTCTGCTCGTGGGCCAGGCCCACGCGCAGCTGTCCGTCGCGATCAAAAAGAAAACTGCGGGTGGAGTGATCGATGGTGTACGTCGGCCCCATCGGCACTTTTGCATAACTCACTTTCAGATTGCCTGCTGCCACCCGGATGTCGCCCTCGCTGCCGGTCAAACCGATAAAGTCCGGATCGAATGCCTTCACGTAAGTCCTGAGCACGTTTGGCTTATCGCGTTGCGGGTCCAGCGTGGCGAACGCGAATTGCACCTTCGCCGCATCCGCACCCAGCTTGCGCTTGACCTGCGCCGCACGCGCCAGCGTCGTCGGGCACACATCCGGGCAATGGGTAAAGCCGAAGAACAACACCAACGCCTTGCCACGAAAACTGCGCAATGGCCGTGGCGTGCCTTCGGTGTCGTAAAGGTAAAAATCCATTCCGCGTGCCATCGCGCTGAGGTCTGCGCCATTGGGAGCGGACCCACCGCCCCATTGCCCACATCCGGCCAATACGCAGACCAGACACCCCAGCATCACGTACGACAGTCGTCGCTTCCACACAGATCGCATTGCTTGCATCCTGATTCCCATCCATTAAGAGCGGCCTTGCGCATGCCGTTCTATCGCGCGCCCTTGATTGCGAATCGGCAGCAATCGCAGCCCTTGCCGCACACATTCGTCCGCCATGTCATTCACAGGCGCTCCTGCGGTTGTACGCCAATAGCCTGGTCGCAGTGCTCCGCGTTCGGTACGCCATCGCTCGAAGCAGTCCGACTCGGCTGTTGCGGTTCGCCTGCAGTCAGTCGGCGCAACTGGGCAGGGGTAATCAACGCCAGTGTCGGCACCAGCGTCAAAAGAGCAAGGCAAGGCGTCGCCGCCGCGCGGGGCGGCAAAGCAAAGTAGGTCATCTACACGCTCCAGAACATCCAACATCACACCCGCTGACGGGTGCGGCTCTCCATCCGATGTTTCAGGCAAACAGCGGTGGGCCGCGTGGCGCATGTGCCAACCAGCGTGCGGCTGATGGAGCCTCAGCGGCAAGACGCTCAACCGCACGCCGGCCCCGACGGAGCGCAAACAGCACGCACGCCAGTAGCAGCCAGGGCAGCAGCCGCGCGGCGAGCAGGCAGTAATCGCAGGCAAACGCATGGCCGCCATCGGTGTGGTGCAGATCGTGTTCGGCGCTCGGCCACCGCTTGGCTGTCCCGGCCTGGGCGTCTGCTGCCAACTGCGCGGCATGTACACCGACGGCATCGGCCGCCTCGCCAGCTGGCCAGGGCTGACTGTGGCAAAGCGGCCCGTCCAGAACGCCGGAGGCATTCTCGAGCGTGCGGCTGACCAAGGGCGCGACCAACAGCAATAGCAGCGCCAGGCAAGCCAGGCGCTGCATCATGCTGAACAAGGGCGAGGGACGGAAGCGCACCCGCAAAGTGTAATGAAAAAACCGCACGCCACCTGCGACCCTTCGTCGCAGCCGGACACCTGGGTTCGCGCGGCGGTGCGCACTGCATGCACTGCGCACCGCATCCGGGCCAGGCGTATCCCGCGCGGCAATCGGTCTGCACCATCAGCACCGGGCGCCACGCGCGCGCCGTTGTCTCACTGACCCTGCAGATACTCCTGCGTGGATCGCACTGCCGCATAGCCAAACTGAAACGCCGCCATCATTGTCGCGTGCACGTGGGCCGCAGGCACCTTGGTGCCATCGAAGTCCAGGTCCATCGTGGCGCAGGCATCGTGCAGCACTGTCACGGTATAGCCCATGTCGGCGGCGGCGCGCACGCAGGCATCAACGCACATGTGGCTCATCGCGCCGACAATCACCACGTCCGTCACACCGTGTTGTTGTAGCTGCTGCGCGAGCTGCGTCTCGCGAAAGGCGTTGACGTGCTGCTTGACGATGACCACTTCGCCATCCTGTGGCGCAACTGTGTCATGGGTCTGCGCGCCCTGCGAACCGGCGACCAGGAACGGGGCACCCGCAGCCGCCTCGTGACGTACATGCAACACCGGAACGCCAGTGTCGCGCGCATTGACGATCACCGACAACGCATTCGCTGTGGCCAGTTCGATGCCGGTCAATGGCAGTTTCCCGCCGGGGAAATAATCGTTCTGCAGATCGATGACGATGACGGCCTTGGTCATGGTGTTTCTCGCGTTGAATGCCATGCATCAGCATGCGCCTGCACGGTGATCACGACGAGTGGCACCACCGACATTACCGGGCCGGTAGCGACATCCCACCGCCGTTCGACGTGCTGGAGACGCGCGTCGAAGAAGAAAGTGGCCGGGGTAAGCTCAAGTCGCCCTGGCACTGCTTGCACCCGCAAACCGCTGCCGATAGTCGCTGGGCGACAGTCCAAGAATGCGTTTGAACACCTTGCGGAACGCCGCCGCATCCTGGTAACCGACGTCCCACGCAATCGCATCGATAGTCATGGCATTTGCTTCCAGCAAGGCACGCGCCCGGCCGATCCGCAGCCGCTGGCAATACTCCGTGCTGGTCATGCCGGTCGCCTTCTGGAACCGGCGCAAGAAGGTGCGTGCCTCCAGCCCCGCGTGTGCGGCCAGATGGGTCAGCGCCACATCCTGCGCACCGGTCTCCTGCAGCCAGTGCTGCACCCGCAGGATGGCCGCGTCGCCATGCGTCAAACGTGGCGAAAACACGCTGTAGTAACGCTGCTGCCGGCCCGGCGGGTCGACCAGCAGCACGCGTGCGGTTTCCAGCATGACTGCCGGCCCCAGCAGGCGATCCACCAGCCGCAGACCCAGATCGGTCCACGACATCACGCCACCGGCGGACATGACATCGCCCTCGTCGATGAGCATCTCGTCCGAATCGACCCGGACCGCCGGAAAGCGCTGCTGCAATGCGTCTGCATGCAGCCAGTGCGTGGTCATGCGACGTCCGTCCATCACGCCGGTGCCGGCCAGCAAAAACGCACCCGCACACACCGAGCACAGCATGACACCTTGAGCATGTTGCGCGCGCAGCCAGCCAATCAGGCTGCCATTGCGCTCCTCATCCGGCGCATCGCCCAGACTTGGCGGCAGGATCAACGCACACAGGCGCGCACCAACGTGTGTATCGCTCTCAACTACACGCGACGGCGCAGCGCTGGGCGTTGCCTGCTGCCAATGCGTGACCTGGATCGATGCGCTCTCGGCTGCACCGCTCGCGCCTGCAAGCCGGTTAGCCACCGCAAACAGATCGGTAAGGCCAAGCACGGCCGCCTGCTGCGCATTGGCATACAGCACCACACCAACCTCGACCCTTTGCCTGGATGTCATCTCGTTCTCCACGCCGACTTGCATTCAGCAGCGCGCCATTAGTGCAGTTGAAGTAACCGAAGTCCGCCGTCCATGCTCCTGCGCCACAGCTTCCTTCTCACGTCCACAGGAGTATGCCAATGACTTACATCATCCATGGTGCCACCGGCGCACAAGGCGCCCCGCTGCTCAATGTGCTGTTGCAGGCCGGCAAGCAGGCCGTGGCCGCAGTGCGCAACGCCGACGCGGTCACCGGCCCCTCGGTGCAGATCGATAATGGCTCCGTCCAATCATTGACCGATGCCTATCGCGGCGCGCAGGGCGTCTTCATACACCTGCCTCAGGCGCCCGAGGACGTGCGCGTGGCCTACGCCACCAGTATCGTCCAGGCCATCGACGCCGCAAAGCCCGCGCGCGTGCTGATCTCCACCAGCGGCAGCATCGTCGACGAACCGGACAACGCATTGCAGGCAGCCCCCGACTCGGCCATCGCCCTCTTGATCGATGGCGTGCAGCGCAGCGGCGTCTCCAGCGCCGTCATCGCCCCACGCCTGTATCTGGAAAACCTGCTGCTGCCCATGGTCATCGGCGGCGTGCACGCCAACGGCGTCCTCGGTTATCCGATCCGGGAAGATTTCCCGGTGCCCTGGAGCTCGCACCTGGACATCGCCGACGTTGCTGCGCTGCTGTTCGATCAGCCTGCCATCACCGGTGTGGTCGGCGTCGGCCAGCTACCAGGCCTGCTGGGCGCAGACCTTGCTGCAGCAATGGCCAAGCACTTCAAGCGCGATGTGCACTTTCAACCCGTGCAACCCGAAGCATTCGGCGAGCAATTGCAGCCCCTGCTCGGCCCCGCTGCGATGGCCGTCGCCGGGTTCTACCAAGCCCTTTGGCAAACCCCTGCCAACACCATCAACCCCGCCACCAGCGCCCAGCAATTGCTCGGCAGCACGCCGCGCAGCGTCGAACAGTGGTTGAAGGATCTGCTCGGCTAACGATGACGGCTAGTGCAGTGACTACCCGGCTGAGTCGGCGGCGCGGCACAGGCATCGTTCAAGCCTGTACTGCGCCAGCACTGCGTAATCGTGAGAGCGAGTCATTGGCTGCCGATACAAGGCTGCGCATTCTTAAGCATTACGGCCGAGCCGCGGCACGGGCGGGGACTTTCATACCTGCTGCCGCGCATGCCTCGTAGCTGCACACAGCAGCGTGTGTTCGTGCAGCCCTAAAGTCCAGGCCACACCTCAGAAGTTGTGCGGCCTGACTCAACCGCAGTGCAAGTTCCCTCGAAGGTGTCAGAGCTTTCATCGTCGTGGATCCAATGTGCCGATCTATCGAAATCGTGGGCACATACACGCCATTGAACTTGAACGCAGCTTGGATCCGGTCCGGCGTGATGCTTATCGGCACTACACCTGACGACACCGCCTGCATCGCCTGGTGGCCTACCAGGATTTGAACCTGGAACCAAAGGATTATGAGTTTGTCGTCGACGCGCTATGCCAAAGAAAATCAAGTGCAAGGCAACGTAATTAATAGAACAAAAAAGTAAGCTGCGCCAGCAATTTCACGCAGCTTGGCGAAGGCATACAAAACTCAGCTCTGTACTGCTTAAGTACCGCCAAAGGACTAATCAATGCCAATCCAACCCAAGGCGTTTGTCACCTCACGCGCCACCGATCTCCCAACGGGTTCGGTCTTGATGACCGGCGGCAGTTAGTTCGCCCATGCCAACATCGCGTCGCGGCGCGGGATGCGACCACAGAGCGCGGCTGTGGCCCTGACTATCAGCGGAATCAACCAGAATTATCACGCATGAGAACCGCCTCTCACCGCCCCCTCCTACGCCGACCGGCATTACGTAATTACGCGGCACGTAATATCTTACGAAATCAATTGACTGGCTTGACCGAATCCCTGCCGACCCTCTTGCATAGTTGGAGAAGAACCCAAAGCTATGGAAAAACTGCGAGCGCAAGCTCAATGCCAGTTTGCAGATGATCCACTTGACTTTGCTGCTCGGAAGAATTTGAACGGGCTTTGATAGGTCGCACAGGTTGCCAGGGCCGACTTATATTATAAATAGATAATACATAATTATTATATATTTCTCCACCCCCTGTCCATAGGCTGAATCTGACTTGCGTATCGCGGATGTCAGCCTGGATTTGTAGTTAAATGATAAATCCTATGATGACGCTTGGATAATAAGTTGAAAAAAATCTATCTGATAGTTACGCTGTTAGCATTGGCAATAAGTTCCCAGACCGTGCTTGCGCAGGAACCAAGCTTTTACAATTGTCAAAATAAAGCGATCCGAGTGAACATCCCATCTATGCCCCTAGGCAAGGCAGTTGCTCGGTTCACAGAACTGACACGTTGCCCAGTATCGATCGATGCTGACGAAGTCGCAAACACGGATGTGAAAGAACTTCCGACTTTCATCGTGAAAGGTAAGCTGACTCCCCGCAAAGCGCTCGATTTGATGCTCTCGAGTACGCCATTGAAGGCAAAGGAAATCAGGGGCGGCTTCTCCATTTACGAAGACAACAATTACGACAGCAAACCATAAAAGACGCTCGTCAAGGCGTGTAAAGCGGGGACCCGCTGATACGAAAAGAGATGGCACTCTGCGGATGAGAAATTGAGCGTCATCGCATTCGAATGGTCGGAAGGTGTGCAGTTCGTTTTGCTTTGCGATCTGCACTTCTCCCCCAATATCTCGCGCACTCATTGCAAAGCGATCACCGACATAGCCGCCATCGCAGAACGGACCCCGTAAGCGCTTCAAATTCGGTTTTTTGCGCTCAAGTGCCAGCAGCGCAATGAATCGCCCCGACTTCTGTAGACACCCCGCAGCCTCATGATGATTGCTGCTTTCCAAACTCTACCGGCGACAGCCCGTCGTTATGACCGTGCTGTCGCCGCGTGTTGTAAAACATCTCGATGTAGTTGAAGACATCGGACTTGGCTTCCTCGCGTATCACATAGACCCGTCGCTTGGTGCGCTCACGTTTCAGGAGCTGGAAGAAGCTTTCAGCAACTGCGTTGTCGTGGCAATTACCGCTACGGATCATGCTGCTGACCAAGCCGTGTGCCTTCAAAAAGTCCTGCCAGTCGTGCCTGGTAAACTGTGTGCCTTGGTCGGAGTGGACCAGCAGTCCTGCAGGCGGCTGACGTCGCCATACGGCCATTATCAATGCGTGTAGCACCAGGTCGGTATGCATGGTCGATTGCATCGCCCAGCCCACGATCGTCCTTGAGGAAAGATCCAACACCACGGCCAGGTACACCCCCGTGCGTTCGAATGTAGGTGATGCCGGTGACCCATGCTTGATTAGCCACGCCAGGATCGAACTGACGCGCCAGTTGACTGCTGGTCACGGCGGCCAGTTTCTCGCCACGAACACCGGGCCGGCGGCCATAGTCGACCTGGGCACGCAAGCCTTCATGTCGCATCAGTCGCGCTGTCCGATGCTTGCCGCACGACTCAGCTATATCGCGAAGGTCACAGTTGATCTTGCGGTCACCATACACACAGCCGCTTTCCAGCACGGACGGCTTGATCAGACCGAGAACGCGCGCGTCATTCTTGTCACGTTGCGACATCGGCGCGCTCCGCCATGCGTCGTATCCGCCGGGGTGTAGGCCGAACGCCCTGCACATATTCCGAAGGCGAAAGTCCCGCTCATGATCGAGCATAAACGCGTATTTAATATGGCCAGCTTGGCAAAGTGCGCTGCGGCCTTTTTTAGTGTGTCTCGCTCGTCGGTGACCCGCCGCAACTCCGAGGTCTGTTCGATTGCCGCCGAATGCGTGGACGATGGGTAGGCCTAGTGCTTCCGCCAACCATATAGGCTGTGGATTGAGATGCCGAGCCGGCTGGCCACATCGGCCACTGAGTGGCCACGGTCGGTGACCTGCTTGACCACCTCGACCTTGAACGCTTCGGTGTATCGCTTGCTGCTCATAGACACCCCTATTGCTACCGTGAGTTACGGCTGCAAGGTGTCGTAGGAAAGCCGGAGCGATTCATGGACTGTTTTTTGGTGGGCCCACCAGGATTCGAACCTGGAACCAAAGGATTATGAGTCCTCTGCTCTAACCGTTGAGCTATAGGCCCTGCTGCACAGCGCTCGCTGATGCCGCATGCCATGCGTCGGGCCCTCAGGAGTCGAGCAAGTTTACCTGTCTGTCCGCGAGCTTGTCTGCTGCGGCGCCGTCTTCTCTGCGGGTTCGTATCTGCGCCCGCTTGCTGCGATTCTGCAGGCGCCTGGTGTCTGCTGGACGCTTGGTAGATAGATGCCTGCACACCACAAACGCGCCTACACGCCCACACACCCACACACCCACACCATCAAGCATCCACTGTTTGACGTTGCTTATCGATCAACTGGCGACCTGCGCGAAACCCCTGCGCGATGGCGTCCTGGTAGGTGTCCCAGGTCTGGGTCCCGTCGTTGATGCGTGGCAGACGGGTGCCGCCGCCGTCAGCGTACACATCGACCCACAGCGTCCACTTGGCTGTCGGCGAAGCCTGTTCGACGCGTACACGGATTTCATGCTCGCAGTACGTGGTGGTTTCGAAGCGGCTTTGTCTGCTCATCGGACGGTCTCAGGTTCCTGTCGCGCTCGAAGGTAAGGCGCCGGTTGCAATCTCGCGTGAGATTGCAGGAAACATCCACTTAATAGTGCGTTGCGGTGCGGCTTCGTCGCAAAGGCGTGAAGCCACGCCGTCCGAATCTGCGCCGCTGCTGCCCGACTAGCATCGCCGGGCAGGTACCTGAAACGCAACAGCCCCGCATGTGCGGGGCTGTTGTGCGACCACTATCCAGCGACGACTAAGGTCAGTCGATGTCCAGGAACGAGCGCAACTGTTCCGAGCGGCTGGGATGACGCAGCTTGCGCAGCGCCTTGGCTTCTATCTGCCGGATCCGCTCGCGGGTGACGTCGAACTGCTTGCCGACTTCTTCCAGCGTGTGATCGGTGTTCATGTCGATACCGAAGCGCATCCGCAGCACCTTGGCTTCGCGCGGGGTCAAGCCGGCCAACACGTCACGCACCGTCTCGGAGAGATTGATGTTGGTGGTGTTGTCGATCGGGGACTCCACATTGGTGTCCTCGATGAAGTCGCCCAGATGCGAATCCTCGTCGTCGCCGATCGGGGTTTCCATCGAGATCGGCTCCTTGGCGATTTTCATCACCTTGCGGATCTTGTCTTCCGGCATGTCCATTTCCTTGGCCAGTTCCTCCGGCGTGGCCTCGCGGCCAAACTGCTGGAGCATCTGACGGGAAATGCGGTTCAACTTGTTGATCGTTTCGATCATGTGCACCGGAATACGGATGGTGCGCGCCTGATCGGCGATCGAACGGGTGATGGCCTGACGGATCCACCACGTCGCATACGTGGAGAACTTGTAACCGCGACGGTATTCGAACTTGTCCACGGCCTTCATCAGACCGATGTTGCCTTCCTGGATCAGGTCCAGGAACTGCAGGCCGCGGTTGGTGTACTTCTTGGCGATGGAGATGACCAGACGCAGGTTGGCCTCGACCATTTCCTTCTTGGCCTTGCGCGCCTTGGCTTCGCCATAGGCCATCGCACGGCTGATCTCCTTGATCTCGCCAAGGGTCAGGTAGTTGGCCTTTTCCATCTCGATCGAGCCCTGCTGCTCGGACACGATCTGGTCCTTGACGTCGCGCAGCGCGGACGACCACTTCTGCTTGCGCTTGAGTGCGTCTTCCACCCATTCCAGGTTGGTCTGGTTGCCTTCCCAGGAGCGGATGAAGTCCTTGCGCGGCATGCGTGCCACGGTGGTGGCCAGGTGCAGCACCTTGCGCTCGTGGTCCTTGATGCCGTTGACCACGCCACGCAGCTGGGTGACCAGCGCGTCGGTCAGCGGCAGCGGCAGCTTGAGCGTGGTGAAGATGGCGGCCATGTCTTCGCGCGCCTTGACCACCAGCTTGTGCTCGGCGCCGTTCTTGGCATAGATCTTCTTGAACTTGGCGTATTCGTTGGCCAGGTTCTCCATGCGCGTGGCGACTTCGACCGGGTCCGGACCGGTCGGGCCGGCCTCTTCTTCGGCAGCGTCGTCGTCGCCATCTTCGGCGTCGTCGTCGTCGGCAGCATCGTCTTCGGAGACGGCAACCGGGCCGGCGGCGGCCAACGCGGCAGCGGCGGCATCGGCTTCTTCGATCAGGTCGTTGAAGCCGACCACGATCTCGGCCAGACGCTTCTTGCCTTCCTTGTGCGCTTCGTAATCGGCGAGCAGCATTTCGGTCGACAGCGGGAACACGCCCAGTGCTGCCTGGACCTGGCTCAGGCCTTCTTCGATGCGCTTGGCGATGGCGATTTCGCCTTCGCGGGTCAGCAGCTCGACCGTGCCCATTTCGCGCATGTACATGCGCACCGGGTCGGTGGTACGGCCACCTTCGGTATCGAGCGCGGTCAGCGCTGCGGCGGCTTCTTCGGCGGCAGTGTCGTCAACCTCGCGGTTGCCGGTGTTGCCATCGTTGAGCAGCAGGGTTTCGGCATCGGGGGCAACTTCATGGACATCAATGCCCATGCCGTTGATCATGCTGATGATGTCTTCAATCTGCTCCGGGTCGACGAGGTCGTCGGGCAGATGGTCATTGACTTCGGCGTAGGTCAGATAGCCCTGTTCCAGGCCCTTGCTGATCAGTAGCTTGATGTCGGATTGCTGGGCAGGACGTTCGTTGGCCATGAGTGCTCGCGCCACCGGCTTTGAGATTGGAAAGAGAACCTAGCATTATACCAGCGTGAAGCCCGGTCTGCCGGAATCAAGACGGGACCGCTGGTAGAACTGCGCTGGCTAGGGTCTGAGAAGGAAGGTCACCGGGCCGTCATTGACCAGGTCGACAACCATATGGGCACCAAAGCGCCCGGTTTCCACCCCGGCGTGGTGGTTTTCGCGGCAGATCGCCACCAATTGATTGAACGCCCGTTCAGCCTCCAACGGCGGTGCCGCAGTGCTGAAGCCTGGCCGATTACCGGAACTGGTGTCGGCGGCCAGGGTGAACTGGCTGACCAGCAACAGACCGCCGGCAGTGTCGGTGAGCGAGCGATTCATCTTGCCGGCATCGTCGCCGAACACCCGGTAGCTCAGCAGGCGCTCGGCCAGGCGCCGGATCTGCGCGTCGCTGTCGCCGGGCTCCACGCCGACCAGCGCCAGCAACCCGGGGCCGATTTGCCCGACGACCTGGCCCTCGACACTGACCGAGGCCCGGGTAACGCGCTGAATCAATGCAAGCATCGGCTTTCTCGCCCAGCAAACTGTGTCGCGCAGCATGCCCAGCGCTGCCCGCACTGTCACGCGCGGGCCTTCGCCGGCTGCGCTGTTTAGAATTGCGCGGATGAAACCTGATGTCCGCGCTCGACTGCTCTATGCCACCGCCGCCACCGTGGGCCGCTTGCCGTGGCCGCTGCTCAAACGCGTGGCCGATGCGCTGGCCTGGAGCTGGCGCAAGCTCAACGCGCGCGAAGCCCGCGTGGCACGCCGCAACCTGGAACTGGCCTACCCGGAGTTACCGGCCGCGCAGCGCGCGCAGCTGCACGCGCAAATCCTGCAATCGACCGCGCGCCAGACCCTGGAAGTACTGCGCACCTGGACCCGCCCGCCGGCCGACAACCTGGCGCGCCTGCAACGCAACGGGCAGGAGCTCTACGACGCGGCGCTGGCCTCCGGGCGTGGCGTGATCGTGGCGGCGCCGCACTTCGGCAACTGGGAGCTGCTCAACCAGTGGCTGTCCGAGCGCGGGCCGATCGCCATCGTGTACCGGCCGCCCGAGTCGGAGGCGGTCGATGGATTTCTGCAGCTGGCGCGCGGCGGCGACAACGTGCGCCAGGTACGTGCCGAAGGCCCGGCGGTGCGGCAGTTGTTCAAGGTACTCAAGGACGGCGGCGCGGTCGGCATCCTGCCCGACCAGCAGCCGAAGATGGGCGATGGCGTATTTGCGCCGTTCTTCGGCATCCCGGCCTTGACCATGACCCTGGTCAACCGGCTGGCCGAGCGCACCGGCGCCACCGTGCTGTACGGCTGGTGCGAACGCGCTGGCGGGGACCTGCAGTTTGCCCTGCACGTGCAACCGGCCGACCCGGCAGTGGCCGACCCCGACCCGGTGCGTGCCGCCAGCGCACTCAATGCCGGCATCGAACAGATCGCCCGGCGCGACCCGGCGCAGTATCAGTGGACCTACAAGCGCTACACGCTGCGCCCACCCGGCAGCGGCGAGGCCAACCCCTACGCGACCGAGCGGCATCCGCATTGATCGTCGCGCCGCGCCCGCCTGATCGCGCGCGGCAGCCGGGCCGGGTGCGTCAGTCGTCGTGCGGGTCTGCAGGCGTCGCCAAAATGCGTTGATAGAACGCCAGATCCAGCCAGCGTCCGAACTTGAACCCGGCCTCGCGCACGGTGCCGGCATGGGTGAAGCCGAACTGTTCGTGCAGCGCGACGCTGGCCTGGTTACTGGCATCAATGCCGCCGACCAGCACATGCACGCCGCGCTGCTCGGCCGCGGCGATCAGCGCTTGCAACAACGTGCGCCCCAGGCCTTTGCCGCGATGGTCCTGGTGCACATAGATCGAATGTTCGACGCTGTACTTGAACGCCGGCCAGGCGCGAAAGGTGCCGTAGCTGGCAAAGCCCATCAGCGTGCCATCGGCATCTTCGACACCAATCACCGGAAAGCCGCCCGCGCGCTTGGTGGCGAACCAGCCGACCATGCTCTCCGGCAGACGCGGCCGGTAGTCGTACAACGCGGTCGAGTTGGCGATGGCCTCGTTGAAGATGTCCAGGATCGCGCTGGCGTGACGCGCTTCGCTGCAGTCGATAAGACGCATGGGATCCGCTGAGCTGAGAGGTGATCGAATTAGAAAGCATTGCCGGGCGCTGAACAACGCGCGCGGCGCACAACCAATCGGCGCCTGTGCTGTCACTCAATCGCAGCCACTGGATGCAGCGTTCCACCCGATGGTGGCAGCCGCCAGTTGCGAACCACGCGACAATGGCGGCATGCGGCCGGCACTGGCGCGGCGGCGTCCGCCTTGAAGCGGCCGTGGCAATCCCCATCTGGAGTCGTGCATGAGCAGCCCCGTCCCCTCCCCCAGCGCACAGGCCTTCGGCGACCCGGCAGCCATCCGCTGCGAGCGCGCCGCATCCGAGTTGCGCGCCGGCCGGCCAGTGCTGTTGACCGCCGCCGATGGGCAGGCGCGTGCGGTATTGGCGTTGGACAGCAGCACGGCGCAGTCGTATGCCGCGTTCGCACGTGCCGCGCAGGGCCGTCACTATCTGTTCGTCACGCCGACCCGCGCCCAGGTGCTGGGGCTGACTGCGCCGCAGGGCGCGCGCGTGGCCCTGGCCGACTACAGCTACGACCAACT
This sequence comes from Xanthomonas sp. WCS2018Noco2-27, assembly GCF_031843525.1. NCBI lineage: Bacteria > Pseudomonadati > Pseudomonadota > Gammaproteobacteria > Lysobacterales > Lysobacteraceae > Xanthomonas > Xanthomonas sp. WCS2018Noco2-27. The sequence continues at coordinate 75,116 of NZ_JAVTIK010000010.1, forward strand.
CGCCGCACTGGCCTATCTGCGCGACACCCCGGTGCCGGCGCAGTGGGCGGCTGGCGATGCGCTGGATGCCGGCGGGGTGGAGATCGCGCGGCTGGGATTGCTGCTGCCGGCCCTGCTGGCCGTGGAGCTGCGCGACGTGCACGCCCACGCCGCCTTTGCCGGATGCCAGTCGCTGAGCCTGGATGACCTGAGCAGTGGCTGCGCCAAATCGGCTGCGGCCGGCTTTGAGCTCGTCACCCGCACGCCGGTGCCATTGCGCGGCCTGGGCATGAGCGAATTCGTGGTGTTCCGCGGCGGCGTCGCGCAGCGCGATCAAGTGGCGATCGTGGTGGGCCAGCCCGACCTGTCGGGCGCGGTACCGGTGCGCGTGCACTCGTCGTGCCTCACCGGCGACCTGTTCGGCTCGCTCAAGTGCGACTGCGGCGACCAGCTGCGGCACGGCCTGGCCAAGTTGAAGGATCTCGGCGGCGGTGTGCTGCTGTATCTGGATCAGGAAGGCCGCGGCACCGGCATCGCCGCCAAGATGCGCGCCTACGGCTACCAGCATGCCGGCCTGGACACCATCGATGCCGATGCGCAGCTGGGCTTCGGCCCGGACGAGCGCCGCTACGGCAGCGCGGTGGCGATGTTGCGCGGCCTGGGCATCGGCCGCATCCGTCTGCTGACCAATAACCCGGCCAAGGCCGAGCGGCTGCGCGCCGCGGGGATCGCTGTCGAAGATCGGATCCCGATCACCGGCGATATCACCCCTGAAAACGAGCAGTATCTGCGCACCAAGGCCGCGCGCGCCGGCCATGCGCTGGATGTGGATGCGCTGATTCTGGCTGCACAGTAAGCGCGGGCAGCAGGCTGCCTGGCTAGATGCCGCTGGCACGCAGGCGGTACGTGCCCGGGCCGATGCATCCGGCCATCGGCGCCTGATGCGTGCCCACTGTTGGCGTCTGCCTGATCAATGTTGCGTGTTCGATCGCCATCGCTGCGCGCCATCGGCGTGGGTGTCGGTCTGGGAGACCCGCCGTGTAGCGCAAACGCGCGCACCGATGAGGATCACCTAACGAAACGACTGCGCAGCCACCAGGCGGGCGCTGCCGGTGCTCGCTGCGGCATGCACCACTCACTCCGGTTCTGAGCGTGCCGTCCACACCCACCTGACGACTGCTCGCTACGTTTCGTTAGCCGCTCTTAAGAGCAATCTCGACCACCGAACGTGTTTGCCCGCTGCACCACGACGTCCTCTGTCAGCCGTCCAACCCAGTTCCTCGCAACCCAAGGCCAGAGCGGATGCGCCCTGACCGGGCACCCGGCTATGCTTGCGCACCGCTTCTGCAGGCACGCCTCGTGCACGACGCTCCACCGCCGCACCCCGACATCCTGGTCAGCGCCGCGCCTGCCGACACACCGCCGGTGGACCACGCGCACTGGCAGCAGTTGCCACGCCGTGGCGCCTACGTGGCCGCGGTCAATGGCGCACTTGGCGGTGGCTGTGCCGGCCTGATCGCCGCCGGTGTCATCGTCACTGCGCTGCACGCCTGGCACTACTGGCCGGCGGTGCTGGGCGTGACGCTGGTGCTGGCCATGCTGTGCGCATGGCTGGCAGTCAAACGGCACCGGCTCACGCTGTGGAAACTCGACCAGCATGGCCTGGCGCTGCAACGCGGGCATCTGTGGCAGAGCGACACGCGCGTGCCGATCTCGCGCGTGCAGCACGTGGATCTGCGCCGCGGCCCGATCGAACGCGCCACGCGCCTGACCACGCTGGTGGTGCACACCGCCGGCAGCCGGCTCAATGCGGTGGCGCTGTCCGGCTTGGATCAGGCCGACGCCGAGCATCTGCGCGACCGCCTCGCCCGCCAGCTTGATCATCACGACGACGCGCTGTGAATACCATCGAGCACCCCGGCCACGACGAGCAGCGCCTGCATCCGCTGTCGTGGGTGTTCGTGCTGCTGCAGCAGATTCGCCAGTTCCTGATTCCGTTGGTCGCCTTGGTCGTGTTCGGCAGCCGCGACGGCAGCCGCGATTTTGCCGACCACATCGCCACCGCCGTGGTGATCGCCGTGCTGGTGGCGATTTCGGTGCTGCGTTACTTCACCTATCGCTATCGCATTGGGCAAGACAGCGTGGCGATCCGCAGCGGCCTGCTGGAGCGCAGCCGGCGCGACATTCCATTCGCCCGCATCCACAACGTGGTGGTGCATCAATCGCTGCTACACCGGTTGGCCGGCGTGGCGGAAGTGCGGCTGGAATCGGCCGGCGGGCACAAACCCGAAGCGGAAATGCGCGTGCTGCGACTGGATCAGGCGCTGGCGCTGGAAGATCTGATACGGCGCCGCGCCCACCACGCCGATGCAGCTGCAGCTGCCGTGCAGAGCGACGACCGCACCACCTTGTTGCGCCTGCCGATGGGCGAAGTGATCCGGCTGGGCCTGATTTCCAACCGCGGCATGGTGGTGGTCGCGGCCAGTTTCGGTGTGATCTATCAGATGATTCCGCGCCGGGTGGCGTCCAGCTTTATCGAGACCAATGGCGAGATCGCGTACCGCTACGTCAACCAGATCCATCCGGGTGCAGCCGTCACCACGATCCTGGTGACGATCGCCGTCGTGGCGGTGCTGCTGGCCATGCGCGCGCTCTCGGTGGCCCTGGCCGTGGCGCAATACCACGGCTTTCATCTCAGCGAATCGGAGCGGCGCCTCACCGTGGAGCGCGGCCTGCTGACGCGGATCCGCAGCAGCGTGGCACTGCGACGGATCCAGTCGTGGACGGTGTACGAAAGCCGGCTGCATCGCCTGTTTGGCCGCCGCCAGTTGCGCGTGGATACCGCCGTGACCAACACCGGCGACAACCACGATAGCGCGCTGAAAGAGCTGGCACCGATCGCCGAGCCGCAGCGGTGCGATGCCTTGTTGCAGCGCCTGCTGCCGGGTATTGCGTGGCCGCCGGCGCAGTGGCAGGCGATCGCCACGCACTGCTGGTGGCGGCTGAGCCTGCCGACGCTGCTGATGTTGCTGCCGCTGGTGGCCGGGCTGGCGTGGCAGTTCGGCAGTCAGGCTGCATGGCTGCTGCTGTGGCTGCCGTGGAGCGCCTTCAAGGCGCATCGCCAAGTGCACCGCATGGGCTATGCGGTGGACGCGCGCTATGTGGCGGTGCGTGGCGGCTGGTGGAAACGCTGGTGGCGGCTGGCCGAACTGGACAAGCTGCAGGCGCTGCAGCTGCAACGCTCGCCACTGGATCGCCTGACCGGCACTGCCACGCTGTGGCTGGACACCGCCGGCGCCAGTCCCACCGGCCCGGCCTTGCGCTTGCGTTTTGTGCCTTTGGCGCAGGCGCAGGCGCTGCAAACCCAACTTGGCGCCGCGCTGGCACGGCGCAAGCTGCGCTGGTGATTGGTGATTGGTGATTGGTGATTGGTGATTGGTGATTGGACCAGCCTCGCTGATCGGCAGGGAGATCGCCCACGACCGACGATCAGCGCTGCGCCGGACCCCAATAGCCGAGTTCGCGCCGAATCTGCAGGCCACGCCACAGGGCGCCCAGCGGCTTGCGTCGCAGCGTACCGAGCTTGCCGGCGATGAAATCCTCGGTGGCGGCGATCACTCGTTCGGACGATCTGCCATCGCGATACGGATGGATCGCATCGGCATAACTGGCCAGCGCGCCGCGTAGTTCGGCATCCGGCGCCAGCGCGCGCGCCAGTTGCTGCGGCAACTGCGCCGGCTGCTGAAAGTCCAGCATATGCGGCTGCGGCACGCGGTTGCGGAAGGTCACCACCGGTTTGTGCTGCACCACGAACTCGGAAACGATCGACGAGGTATCGGAGACCAGCACATCGGCCGCACGCTGCGCCGCCACGACCTCTTCGGGCTCGACAAACCGCGCATTGGCACCAGCCAGCGCGCGATAGCGGTCGAACAATTCCGGCGCGCATTTTGGATGCAAGGTAAGCAGCCAGTAGTGCGCACCGCGCGCGATATCGGCGGCGATTTCCTCATACAGCACAGGTGCCGCGCTCAGGCGCTCGGTAAAGGTGGAACCGAACAGGATCACCGGCCGCCCGTTAGCGGGCGCACGCAGCGTGGCGCTGTGCCCGCCGTCATCGCGAAACACCGGATCGAGCTTGGGCCAGCCGGTTTCCACTACCGCAAAATGGCCCTCGCGCGCCGCCAGTACACGAAACGGCGCAGTGGTGGCCGGGCCTTGCGTGCAATACAGATCGAACAAGCCGCGCACACGGAAATGGCCGCGATTGTCCTCGCGCTTTTGCACGTTGAAGCCGTGGAAGAGCTGCACCTTGGCGCCGGAGATAAACGGCGGCACCCAGTTGGCAGCACTGAACACCGCACGCGGACGCAGGGCCAGCGCCTCGCGCAACCCCACTTCGCGCACGCCCGGCAGCACCAGTCCGCGTGCACCGCCTTCGTACCAGGCGGCAACCGTGTCGCCGCGGGCCTGTAATGCCTGCGCCAATGGCGCCAGAATAGGCAACGCGTAACGCTCCGTTGCGAACAGCAGGTAATCGGCCATCACATGTCCTCTTCGACCGCACCCGACGAACGGCCTCGCATTAGCGCCTGCATTATCGCGTTCAACGAGGCCGATCGCCTACGCGACTGCCTGACCTCGCTGGCGTTCTGCGATGAGATCGTGGTGGTGGACTCCGGTTCCACCGATGCCACTGCTGCCATTGCCAGCGCGCATGGCGCGCGCGTGCTGCAACGCGCCTTCGATGGCTACCGCAGCCAGAAGGCGTATTGCGTCGCGCAAGCCGGCCACGACTGGGTGCTGTGCCTGGATGCGGACGAACGCATCAGCGACAGTTTGCGCGCATCGATCCTGACGGCACGCGATGCCGGCTTTGCCGACGCGGCCGGCTACCGGTTCGCGCGGCTCTCCGAGTATTTCGGCCGCTTCTTGCGCCACGGCAATGCGTATCCGGACCGCGTGCTGCGCCTGTTCGACCGACGCCGTGGCGGCTGGCGCGGCAAGCGCGAGATCCACGAAGCGGCCAGCGTCGATGGTGCCGTGGTCACCTTGCGCGGCGACCTGGTCCACTACCCCTATCGGTCGCTGATGCAGCAGCTGGCCAAGACCCAGCGCTACGCACAGATGATGGCCGAGCACGACTACGCCCGCGGCAAGCGCGCGACCTGGAGCAAGCTGGTGTTGGCGCCGGCCTGGCGCTTCTGGCGCGGCTATCTGCTGCGCGGCGGTTTTCGCGATGGCTGGCATGGGCTGATCTACGCCTACGTACGTGCCAACTACGTACGCCAGAAGACCATCATGCTGTGGCTGCTACAGCACAACCAGCCGGTACAGGACCCGCCGCGCGCTGCGGATCAACACAGCGACTGAGCGCGGTCAGCACGGCTGCTGCGCTCATCGCCAGGCGGCGCGACCGATGCGCTCGGTGGCCACGTACCCGTCGCGCAGATGAATCGCTTCGCATGGGCGGGCAGACGCATGACGGCTTGCGCAGGTCTGGATGCTTGTTGGCCGCGCTCAGCCGATCAGGTTCCGAACACGCGAAGCGTCTCCAACTCAGCACCGCTCACTACGCGTTGCCGACAGCCTTCGGCATTGCCGGCTGTGCCTGACGTGCGGCCAGGCCCACCAATATGCCGACCATCGCCGAGTAGAAGCTTGCCGACACCTGGTGCGCGAACATCGACTGGGTCAACCCGCACAGCGCATAGCTGATCACGATCATCACCCCGGCCGCCGCCGGCCCGCGGAACTGCACCTGCCCGCTGCGTCGATGTAAGCGCACGAACACCCACAGCGGCACGCCATAGACCGCAATCAGCAGCAACAGCCCGGGCACGCCCTGGGTGGCACCCCATTCGGCCAGATCGTTATGCGCATGGCCCAGATGGCAGCGCAGCAGCCAGGTGCCGCTGGCACAGACCGGCAACTCGCGCATCGCATCATCGAACCGACCTACACCGACGCCGGTCAGCGGATGCGCGCGCAAGGTATCCCAGGCCACATGCAGGCGTTCGATGCGGGCCCCGGCAGACGAATCGCTGTCGCCCACTTCGTAGCGTTGCAGATCGCTCTGCAACTCGCCCAGGCGCATCTGGTCGGTCAATGCGGGCACGCTGACGACCACGCCCACCGCCAGCACCGCACCGCCGACGAAGGTCAGCAGCCGCATGCGCGCGCTATGCCACGGCGCGCCCCAGGCCAGCACGCCCACGGTGGCCAGCAACGCCAGCCACACGCCACGGCTGCCGCTGAGCACGATCACCACCACCGCTGCGACCGCCGCAGCGACCAGCCAGCGCACAGCGCCGACCGGACGACAAAACGCCACCACCACCAGCAACATCAGCGCGATGTCGGCAAACACAATCGCATTGGTAAAGCCTTCTGCACGGTCGGCGCCATTCATCACCTGCAGCAATGCGATCAACATGGCCGCAAACACGCCGGCCAACGCGCCCCGCCACAGCCAGACCTGACGGGGTTGCAAGGCGTAAGCCCATAACGCCGCCCAGGGCAGCACCAGAAAGCGCGAGCGGTTGTCGACATCGCGCAGGCCGTGCTCGAACAAGGCGATCGACAGCAGCGACATTGCGATCACGACCACCGACAGCCACCCCACCGCGCGCAACGCGCCGCTGCGCGCCGCGATGCCGGCACGCAGGCTGCGCCAGCCGACCAGCGAGCCAAGCAACAGGCACAGGCCGAACGGCAGCAAGCCGCTGGGCATGCTCACCACCAACGCGGTCAGCGTGAACACCCCCAGCTCGGCGATGCCCACGCCCGCGCGCGATGCCACGGGTGCGGACTGCGGGAGCGAAGTGGGCTGGGTACGCAGTGAATTCATTGAAAGATCGGTGGCGGAAGGGGGCGAGACAGGCACTGCACGTCAGCGACGCCGACCAAGCTAACGATGTCCCGCATGAATGACTGCTAGACAATCGCCAGTCACTGCAGTGGCCTGATGCAGGCAGGACCTGAAATGCGCGCGTGAAGGGCTCATTCGACGTCCAGGTTGCCCTGCTCCTTTTCTTCGACCGCCCGCTCCGTGGAGCTGGCCACGCAGTCGCCGCGCACCGCATCGCCCGGCACCAGCCACCAACGACGTCGATTGGCCACACCGACCAGCTGGCTGCGACTGCGGTCTACGCAGCCCAGCAGCGCCGTCTCCTGCGCCATCAACCAACGCTGCCCCGGTTGCTCGGCCTGCCAGGCCACGCCGCGCCGCAGCTGTTCTTCCCATGGCACCTTGAAGCCGAAGGTCTGCGCCGGGCGGTCGGCCATCAGCAGGTTCTGCTCCTTCCATGCCACCAGGCCGAGCTGGGCATCCGGGCCGATACGGCGCCCGACCTCGCGCATCACCGCACCGGCCGAACTGGAATCGTTGAAGATCGGGTAGCAGACCAGCCCGAACGCCACCCACCACGCGCCCAGCAGCGACACCACCGCCAGCGCGGAGCGGCGCACGCGCAACAGCAGCAGGCTTGCCACGCCCCAGGTACCCACCGCCAGCAGCAGCCAGCCCAGCGGGTCGGTGGCTTCGCTGCCGACCCCGCGGCTGTCCATGATCTTCTGCTCGAATCCGGGGTGCCCGATCAGCATCGCCGCCCCGCCTGCGGCGAAGACCACAGTCAGCAGCAGCGCAAAACCGAACAGCACCCGCTGCACCCCGACCCGGCGCAGCAAACCCGCGGCCAACGGCGCCAGCGCCAGACAGAACATCGGCAACGCCGGCAGGATGTAGACATCGCGCTTGCCGCTGGGGATGGTGAAGAACACCAGCACCAGCAACCACCACGCCAACGGCAGCAGATAGCGCGCATCGCGCCGGCGCAACCGCCGCCGCCACGCCGGAATCGCCCATGGCAACAGCAGGACGGTCGGCATCCACATCGTGGCCATGCTCTGCAGGTGGTACCAGATCGGCTGCGCGTGATCCCACGAACTGGCGTAGCGCTTGGCGGTCTGGCGCAGCAGGATGTCGTTGAGATACACCCGGTATTCGGGCTGGCCGGCGGTCAGCGCGGTGACCATCATCGGCACGAACCACAGCGCGATCGCCACGAAGAAGAACAGCGGCCCGAGCCAGAAGCGGCGGTCGCGCACATGCACGCGCACACCCGGCCAACCGCGTGCGGCGGCAATGCCGGCCGGGATCAGCATCAGCAGCGCGATGATGCCCACGCCCTTGGTGATCACACCCAGCCCGGCGGCAAACCAGCCCAGCGTCCACCAGCGCCAGGCCGGGCCCAGCAACAGATGCCGCAGCAGCCCGTAATTGGCCAGGGTGATCCAGAACACCACCAGCGGGTCGATCTGCGCCTTCTTGGCCTGGAAGGTGAAGTGCAGGGTGAACAACAGCAGCCACGCGGCATACACCCCCACCCGCCGGGTCCACAGCCGCCGCCCCAGGTCGTACACACAGGCCAGCGTACCCAGCGCCGCAAGCAGCGACGGCAGCAGGAACGCCACCCGCCAATTGCCCAGCAGCGTATAGAACAGCGCCTGCAGCCACATCAGCATCGGAGGCTTGTCCGAATACAGCTCGTTGCCGCGATGCGGGAACAACCAGTCCCCGCTCAGCACCATCTGCTTGGCGACCAGCGCAAAACGCGGCTCGTCCGACGGCCAGGGGTCACGCAACCCCAGCCCGGCACCGATCACCAGCACCGCGGTGATGGCCAGCAACCAGAAATCCTTTGAAGCACGGGTCTTGAGCATGGAGGGCGGCAATGGGACGCGAAAAGGGAGCGCCGGCATCGGCGCGCGATCAGGACGCTTTTAGCAAAAGCGCGTAGAAGAAACCGTCGCAGTGTTGCTCGCCGGGAAACCGCTGACGTCCCGGGCCCGCCGCATGGCCGAACTGCGCACCCAAGGGCTGCGCCTGCGCATCGGGCGTGCGTTGCAGGAAGGCCTCTACTTGCCCCTGGTTCTCGCGCGCCAGCAGCGAGCAGGTGGTGTAGAGCAGCTGGCCGCCCGGACGCAACGTGCGCCACGTCGCATCCAGCAAGCGCGCCTGCAGGGCGCACAGCGCATCGATGTCATCGGCGCGGCGGTGCAACAGCACATCCGGCTGACGACGCACCACGCCGGTGGCCGAACACGGCGCATCCAGCAGTACCGCATCGAAGGGCTGACCGTCCCACCATGCCGCCGGGTCGGACGCGTCGGCCGCATGCAACGCGACCTGCGCGTTCGGCACGGTGCGCTGCAACGTCTGTTGCACGCGTTCCAGCCGGCGCGCATCCACATCCAGCGCGGTGAGCTGCAACTGCGGGTAACGCTCCAGCAGATGCGCCGCCTTGCCACCGGGCGCAGCGCAGGCATCGAGTACCCGCGCCGCCGGCGTCAGCGTCAGCGCGTCGGCCACTTGCTGCGCGGAGCCGTCCTGCACCGAGACCTCGCCGTCGGCAAAGCCCGGCAACTGGCTCACCGGCACCGCACTGTGCAACCGCAGCGCATCAGGCAGCACCGTGTCGATCTGTGCGGCGATGCCCACCTCTGCCAGCCGCGCCACGTAGGCGGCTGGGTCGGTGCGCCCGCGATGCACGCGCAGCCACATCGGCGCCATCTGCGCGCTTGCGACGAAGATCGCTTCGGCCTGCTCGCCCCAATCGGCACGCAGCTGCTTGCGCAACCACGACGGCCAACCGGCATCGTCCGAGACCGCCGGAAATCCTTCGCGCTGCGCACGCCGCAGGATCGCGTTGACCATGCCGGCCTGGCGCGGCCGGCCCAGCGCGCGACACGCCTCCACGGTGGCCGACAGCGCCGCGTGCGCGGGCAGTTGCAGCACGTCGAGCTGAGCGAAGCCGGCCATCAACAATGCCTTGAGTTCGGCATCGCGCGGCGGCAGCGGGCGTTCCAGCCATTGCCGCAAGGCGACGTCGTAGGCCGGGCGGCGCCGCAGCACTGCAAAACAGATCGCCTCCACCAGCGCGCGATCGCGCGGATCGGCAATGCCAGGCAGCGCAGCGGTCAGTTCGGCCTTCAACGAACGGCCCTGGTCGAACACGGCCGTGAGCACCTTCGCTGCCGCCAGCCGTGAGGCGACGCCGGCCGCCGCGGTGTCGGCGGCCATCAGCGCAGCGCCGGCAGGTCGCGGCGCGCGTTGAGGTAATCGGCGGCGGTGATCGCCTTGCCGCCCTCACGCTGCAATACGCGCACCCGCAGCGCGCCCTGCCCGCAGGCGATGTCGATGCCCTGCTTGCTGGCGGCCAACAAGGTGCCCGGCGGCTGTTGATGGGCCAACTCGAGCGCCACCGCGCCATGCAGACGCACCCGCTCGCCGGCCAGCGTGGCCTCGGCCACCGGCCACGGATTGAACGCACGCACGCGCCGCGCTAGTTCTTGCGCCGGCTGCGCCCAGTCCAGCCGCGCCTGCGCCTTGTCCAGCTTGTGCGCGTAGGTGACGCCCTCGCCCGGCTGCGCTTGCGCCACCGGGCGAATGCCGGCACGCAGCAAGCCCAGGCCATCGGACAGCACCTGCGCACCCAGCGCGGCCAGGCGGTCGTGCAGCTGGCCGCCGGTTTCCTGCTCACCGATCTCGATGCGTTGCGACAACAGCACCGGGCCGGTATCCAGACCGGCTTCCATCTGCATCAGGCACACGCCGGTTTCGGTATCGCCGGCCTCGATCGCACGCTGGATCGGCGCGGCGCCACGCCAGCGCGGCAGCAGCGAGGCATGCACATTCCAGCAGCCGTGGGTCGGCGCAGCCAGCACCGCCTTGGGCAGGATCAGCCCGTAGGCCACCACCACCATCAGATCGGCATTGAGTCCGCGCAGCGTGGCCAGCGCCTCGGGCGAGCGCAGCGTCTGCGGCTGGTACACCGGAATGCCGCGCGCGATCGCCTCCAGCTTCACCGGCGACGGCGTCAGCCCGCGACCGCGACCGGCCGGCCGATCCGGCTGCGTGTAGACCGCCACCACTTCATGTCGTTGCGCGGCAACGCGTAACGAGGCGACAGCGAAGTCCGGCGTACCGGCGAAGACAATTCTCATAGGGCTGGGATTCGGGAGTCGGAATTGGGGATTGGCAACCGCGGGTGACGCAGCCGAATGGAATCGGCGGGCCGATGAGTGGGGATTGGGGAAGTGGGATTGGGAATTGGCAACAGCGGTTGGCTGGTGCTTTCAGTCGCCGGGATGGACAGGCCGGACTTCACACCAGGTCTGTGCAGAGACACACGACCTCGCGCCCCATGCATGACGCCGTCGATCAGGTTTATTGAACAAACAGACTGCACACCGGCGTCAACACGTGCACGGGGACCGCATTTGCCAATCCCCGCTCCCGAACCCCAAATTCCCGCCCTCAAGCCACATGCTTGCGCATTTTGGCCAGCTTCTTGCGCACCATTTCGCGCTTGAGCGGCGACAGGTAATCCACGAACAACTTGCCGTCCAGGTGGTCCATCTCGTGCTGGATGCATACCGCCAGCAGGCCATCGGTGCTCAGCTCGTGAGGCTGCCCATGACGGTCGAGATAACGCAGGGTGATCGCATCGGCGCGGCTGACATCGGCAAAAATGCTCGGCACCGACAGGCAGCCTTCCTGATACACCTGCTCGCCCTGTCTGGTGATGATTTCCGGGTTGACGAACACCTGCGGGGTGTTCTTTTCCTCGCTGACGTCGATCACCAGGAAGCGCTTGTGCACATCCACCTGACTGGCAGCCAGGCCGATGCCGGGCGCCTCGTACATGGTCTGGAACATGTCATCCAGTAGCGTCTGGAACGCCGGGCTGGTGACTTCTGTCGCATCGACCGGCACGGCTTTGGTGCGCAGCCGCGGATCGGGAAATTCGAGAATAGGGAGCAAAGCCATGGGGTTACCCGTCCAGAAACACCGGCGCGGCGCCGGCAAGACGGGGGCATTCTAGCGCAATGCTTGCGTGGCGCCCCGGTTTCTGGACTATAGTGCGCGGACCTGTTGGGGAATCAGGCAAGAAGGCACTCATGTTGAACCGACTTCGTACGGTCGTCGCTGCGGCGATGCTGACCGTCGCGACCTACGCTGCCGCGCAAGCGGTGGGCGAGCATCCAGACACCTATGTGGTCCGCAAGGGGGATACCCTTTGGGACATTGCTGGGCGTTTTTTGCAAAAACCATGGCTGTGGCCGGAAATCTGGCAAGCCAATCCACAGATCCAGAATCCGCACCTGATCTATCCGGGTGACGTGATCAGCCTGGCCTACCTGGACCGTGTGGGGAAAGGCACGATCCAGCCCGGCCCGCGCCAGGAAGCGCCCATCAACGCGATTCCGCTGGCCGATGTCGAGCCGTTCCTGAAGAATCTTCGCGTGGTCGAAGACTTTGACGAGCTGCCCTACGTGGTTGGCCTGGAAGGCGGACGCTCGCGCGCCACCACCGGGCAGGTCGCTTATGTGGTCGGTCTGGAAGACGCGCAGCCGGGCCAGCGCTTTGCGGTGGTGCGTCCGACCGTGAAGTTCAGCCTGCCCAAGCACAACGAAGACCTGGATATGGCGGGCAACATCACCGCCGGCTCCGGCAACATCTGGAAGAACTTCATCGCGCCGAGCACGCGCCGTGAGTTCCTCGGCTATGAGATGGCGCAGGTCAACGTCGGCACCATCACCCGCAGCGCGGCGGGTGGCAATTCCAAGGCGGCGACCTTGCTGCTGCAGGACAGCGGCCGCGAAGTGCGCGCCGGCGATCGCATCGTGGCAGTGGAAGCGCAGCCGTACGATCTGCAGTTCATCCCGCATCCGCCGTCCGACCAGGCGCTGCAGACCGAGCTGCGCGTGCTGGCCATTTCCGACGCCTTCATCGTTGGCGGTACCCGCGACGTGATCGCCATTTCCGGCGGCGCGCGCGAAGGCATCAACAACGGTACGGTGTTCTCGATCTGGCGCAAGGGACGCACCGTCAGCGACCGCGTGAAGCATTCGCGCTTCTCGCGTACCGATGACGATTTCAGCGGCCCGTCCGGCTCCACCGTCGGCCTGCCCGATGAATATGCCTCGCACGCGATGGTGTTCCGCACCTTCGACAAGGTCAGCTATGCGCTGGTGATGGAAAGCGTCAAGCCAACCGGCCTGGGCTACTTCGTCAAGCATCCTGACGCGCAGTAATCTGAAAGTCCGATGCGGTAACGCGACGGCGCCTGAGGGCGCCGTCGTCGTTTTCGGCACAGGCTGTGCGCATGGCCCCCACCTCTCTCGATCTGCGCGCAATGTTGATGTTGCTGTTGGCTGGCGGTCGCAGCCCACCGCGTCGCGCGCTGCTGAGCTCTTTCGCCAGCCTGTCCGACGTTCTGACTGCCGGGCCCGGCGCATGGCGCGCGGCCGGCTGCGACGACCTGCAATCGGAACGGCTGCAGACGCCCGACCCGCAAGCGCTGGATGCGGCGCTGCGCTGGTGCGAACAGCCCGGCCACCACCTGATTGGCTGGCAAGACCCGGACTACCCGGCACTGCTGCGCCACATCGCCAACCCGCCGCTGGCGCTGTTCGTGGACGGCGACCCCAACGCACTCTGGCATCCCGGCGTGGCCGTGGTCGGCAGCCGCTCCGCCACCGCTGGAGGACGCGACCACACCCGCGCCTTCGCATCGAGCCTGGCATCTGCAGGCCTGGGCATCGTCAGCGGGATGGCCGCCGGCGTAGATGCGATCGCACACGACGCCGCGCTCGCCCAGCCTGACGGCATCACAGTGGCGGTGGTCGGCACCGGTGCCGACGTGGCTTACCCCGCGCATCACCAGGCATTGCGCGATCGCATTGCCGCACGCGGCGCAGTGGTCAGCGAATATCTGCCCGGCACCGGGCCGGTGGCCGCGCATTTCCCGGCGCGCAACCGGATCATTGCCGGGCTGGCGCTGGGCACCTTGGTGGTCGAAGCGGCGATGCGCTCGGGCGCGCTGATCACCGCGCGCCTGGCGGCCGAGGCCGGACGCGAGGTGTTCGCCCTGCCCGGCTCGCTGCACAACCCGCTCGCGCGCGGCTGCCACCACTTGATCCGCCAGGGTGCAACGCTGGCGCAGGAACCGGCCCAGGTCATCGAGGGACTACAACTGCTGTCGGGCGAGTTGGCCACCGCCTTGCGCGAGCGCCTGGCCGCCCCCACTCAGGTGCCCAGGACGACGCGCACCACCACTTCCACGCGCCCGGACCCCGACTACCAGCGCTTGTGGCAGGCACTAGGCCACGACCCTACCCCTATGGATTCCCTGGTCGAACGCACCGGATTGACGGCCGCCGCGCTGTCCTCCATGCTGCTCATCATGGAACTGGAGGGAGACGTGGTCACCGAGCACGGTCGCTATACCCGCAATCCCTAGTTTCTTCACCTCCACAGCGTCGCGCGACGCAGGCCGAGGGGCAATGAAAGAGAGCATTCTCGATGTACTGCTGTACCTGTTTGAACATTATTTCAGCGAAGACGCGGACCTGGTCCGTGACCGTGACTCGCTTCAGAATGGCCTGATCCAGGCCGGCTTCAGTCCCGCAGAAATCAGCAAGGCGTTCGACTGGCTGGACGCGCTCTCCGAGCAGCGCCCAAGTGTGGCGCGTCCGCATGTCGATGGCCCCGTGCGCATCTATCACGGCCCGGAGCTGGACAAGCTCGATGTCGATTGCCGTGGATTTTTGTTGTTTCTCGAACAACACCGCATTCTCGACGCCGACCAGCGCGAGTTGGTGCTGGACCGCGCCATGGCGTTGGACCAGGACGAGCTGGATCTGGACGACCTCAAATGGGTGGTGCTGATGGTGTTGTTCAACCAGCCGGGCGCGGAAGCGGCCTACGCCTGGATGGAAACCCAGATGTTCCTGGACGAGCCTGAACCCGTACACTGAAGGCTGAAGCCGCCACGGACGTGCGTGCGAGGGGACGGGGATGAGCAGTTGGTATTACGCCGAAGGCAACCGCCAGCGGCGTGGCCCGGTGGCCGACGAGGTTCTGCTGGGCCTGTATCGCGATCGTCAGATTGCCCTGGACACGCTGGTCTGGCGCGAAGGCCTGGAGCAGTGGCTGCCGCTGGCAGCCTGTGCCGACGCGCTAGGCCCGCCGATTTCCACGGATCTGCATGCCGCTACGGTCCCGCCGCCATTGCCAATGGCAGCAGCGGGCGCCCCGCCGGTCAACCCTGCGTCACCGCACCTGCGCCAACCTGCCAAGGGGCCAGCATGGCCACTGCTGTTGGTGTTGGGCGCGGTGGCAGGCTTGTTTGTGGTCGTTGCCATGATCGGCATCCTCGCGGCGATCGCATTGCCGGCCTACAAGGACTATCAGACCCGCGCCAAGGTCACCGCGGCAGTTGCTGCATTGGCGCCACTGAAGCCGCAGATCGCCGACTTTCTCGCGCGCGAAGGGCGGTGCCCGGAGAATGGGGATACCGGCTTCCAGACGCCCGAGCACTACGCCAACGGCACCCTGACCAGCGTGCAGATCGGCCGTTTCGACACCAGCGCCTGCGGCATCGAGGCCCTGCTGCATGCTCCCGGCTCGCCCAAGATCGACGGCAAGGCGCTGTGGCTGGATTTCGATGCGGATGCCGGCACCTGGGAGTGCAGTTCCGAGATCGACGACAACCAACTTCCGCAGGACTGCCGCGGCTGACCGGTCGCTGCACGCACAACGCATCATCCAAGGGGACATCATGACGCAGTGGTACTACGCCGACGCACAGCGGCAACGCCAGGGGCCGGTCGACACGGACACGCTTGCCGCGCGCCTGTCGCAGGGCATCATCGATCACACCAGTCTGGTCTGGCGCGAAGGTCTGCCGCAGTGGGTGACCCTGAGCGAGGTTGCGTCCGAACTGGGCCTGGACACGCTGGCGCCAGCATCCCCGCCCACCGCCGCCGATGCGCCGATGCCCGAACAGGGCGAGACTGCGCCGGCCGTCGCACTGCCTGCTGACACCGCGCTCCGGGATGCGACACCGGTTGCCGCAGCCCCGGCGACGGACCTTCCGTCGCAGGCCTGGTCGAGACAGGCAGAGCCTGCCGCGGCGGATGCGGATGCGCTGTCTGGGCCATCTCCGACTCACTCCGACGCGACGCCGGACGCCGTGTCCTGGACGGGCGCGCCTGTGGACGCCGCTGACCATCCGCCGCACACGGCTGAGCACGCGCCAGCCGGTCAATTGACCGCCTCTGCGCCGGTCGCGTCCGAGGGCAACGAGTCGTGGCCCGGCACGCCTGGCGCTGTGGATCCCGCCGTGCATGTGCCAACCCCAGCGGCGACCGCTGCTACCACCCCACCGCCCCCAGCCCCGGCCGCCACGCCGTTGCCAAGTGCCTGGGACACTCCGGTAGCGGCATTGCCCGCTGCTGCAGTCGTCACCCATGACGCGCCAGTGGTCTACGCGGGCCTATGGCGGCGTGTGGCGGCCAGCATCCTGGATAGCCTGATCACCACCTTCGCGGTCTATCTGATCGTGATTCCGCTGGTGTTCGTCGTGGCGCTCGGCACCAGCATGGGCGATTCCGCGTCGTCGATGGACGACGGCAGTGCGCTGGGCATCGCCATTGTGGTGATGTCCTACGGCATCGGCCTGGCCATCCCCACGCTGTATTTCGCCTGGATGCAGTCCAGCCGGCTTCAGGCCAGCCTGGGCAAGCTCGCTTGCGGCATCAAGGTCGTGCGCGCCGACAGCAACGGAGCGCGGGTCGGGTTCTGGCGCAATGTGTTGCGCTATCTGGCCTACATGTTGATCAGCGTCCTCACCCTGGGGATCGGCGCGGTCGTGGCGGCCTTCATGGCCGGCATGTCGCAGCGCAAGCAGACTCCGCACGACAAGATCTGCGACACGCTGGTTGTGGACCGCTGGGCCTTCACCGACCGCCCGGAGCTGCAGTCGCGCGGTCTGGACACGGTGTCGATCGTGGTGCTGGCCATTTACGGGGTGATGCTGGTGTTGTCGATCGTGGTCGTGGTGATCATGCTGGCGACGATCGGAATGAGCCAGAGCTAGCAGTTCGCCGCGCCCGCCGCTTGACACGGCGGCGTCCGCCGTGATCTTTCTAATAAGAGAACTGAACGCCCGGGAGTACTCCCCGGGCGTTAACGTGTGGGAAACGGCCGATCTGCTTCCCTCAACCGGCCAATTAGGCCACGCTACCTGCCCCCCGGGCTCCGCCCCAAGAATTTGCCACCATGCCCAAGCACTTGCTCATCGTCGAATCGCCCGCCAAGGCCAAGACGATCAATAAATACCTCGGCAAGGACTTCACCGTCCTGGCCTCGTATGGGCACGTGCGCGACCTCGTCCCCAAGGAGGGTGCGGTCGATCCGGATAACGGCTTTGCGATGCGTTACGACCTGATCGAGAAAAACGAGAAGCATGTCGAAGCCATTGCCCGTGCCGCCAAGAGCGCCGACGACATCTATCTGGCAACCGACCCGGACCGCGAGGGTGAGGCGATCAGCTGGCATATCGCCGAGATCCTGAAAGAGCGCGGCCTGCTTGAGAACAAGACCATGCAGCGGGTGGTGTTCACCGAGATCACGCCGCGCGCGATCAAGGAAGCCATGCTCAAGCCGCGTGCGATCGCCGTCGATCTGGTGGACGCCCAGCAGGCCCGCCGCGCACTGGACTATCTGGTCGGCTTCAACCTGTCGCCGGTGCTGTGGCGCAAGGTGCAGCGCGGGCTGTCGGCTGGCCGCGTGCAGTCGCCGGCGCTACGCATGATCGTCGAGCGCGAAGAAGAGATCGAAGCCTTCATCGCGCGCGAATACTGGTCCATCGATGCGCATTGCCGGCATCCGTCGCAGCCGTTCAACGCCCGCCTGATCAAGCTGGACGGGCAGAAGTTCGAACAATTCACCGTGACCGACGGCGACACCGCTGAGGCTGCGCGTCTGCGCATCCAGCATGCCGCGCAAGGCGTGCTGCATGTCACCGATGTGGCCAGCAAGGAGCGCAAGCGCCGCCCTGCTCCGCCGTTCACCACCTCCACGCTGCAGCAGGAGGCGTCGCGCAAGCTCGGCTTCACCACCCGCAAGACCATGCAGGTGGCGCAGAAGTTGTACGAAGGTGTGGCGCTCGGCGACGAAGGCTCGGTCGGTCTGATCAGCTATATGCGTACCGACTCGGTGAATCTGTCGCAGGACGCACTGGCGGAGATCCGCGACGTGATCGCGCGCGATTTCGGCACCGCGTCGTTACCGGATCAGCCCAACGCCTACACCACCAAATCCAAGAACGCGCAGGAAGCCCACGAAGCAGTGCGCCCGACCTCCGCGCTGCGCACGCCTGCGCAGGTGGCGCGTTTCCTGTCCGACGACGAGCGCCGCCTGTACGAATTGATCTGGCGCCGCGCAGTGGCCTGCCAGATGATTCCGGCCACGCTCAATACCGTCAGCGTCGATCTGTCGGCCGGCAGCGACCACGTGTTCCGCGCCAGCGGCACCACCGTGGTGGTGTCGGGCTTCTTGGCGGTCTATGAAGAAGGCAAGGACACCAAGAGCAGCGAGGACGAAGACGAAGGCCGCAAGCTGCCGCTGATGAAAGCCGGCGACAACATCCCGCTGGACCGCATCGTCACCGATCAGCATTTCACCCAGCCACCGCCGCGCTTCACCGAAGCGGCGCTGGTCAAGGCGCTGGAGGAATACGGTATCGGCCGTCCGTCCACCTACGCCTCGATCATCCAGACCCTGCAGTTCCGCAAATACGTGGAAATGGAAGGCCGCAGCTTCCGCCCGACCGACGTCGGCCGCGCGGTGTCCAAGTTCCTGTCCGGGCATTTCACCCGCTACGTGGACTACGACTTCACCGCCAATCTGGAAGACGATCTGGATGCGGTGTCGCGCGGCGAAGCCGAGTGGATTCCATTGATGGAGAAGTTCTGGGGCCCGTTCAAGGAACTGGTCGAGGACAAGAAGGATTCGCTGGACAAGACCGACGCCGGCAGCGTGCGCGTGCTTGGCGCCGACCCGGTCAGCGGCAAGGAAGTCAGCGCGCGCATCGGCCGTTTCGGCCCGATGGTGCAGATCGGCACCGTGGAAGACGAAGAAAAGCCCACGTTCGCCTCGCTGCGTCCGGGCCAGAGCATCTATTCGATCTCGATCGAAGATGCGCTGGAACTGTTCAAGATGCCGCGCGCGTTGGGCCAGGACAAGGAGCAGGACGTCAGCGTCGGCATCGGCCGGTTCGGGCCGTTTGCACGCCGTGGCACCGTGTATGCGTCGCTGAAGAAAGAAGACGACCCGTACACCATCGATCTGGAGCGTGCGGTATTCCTGATCGAAGAGAAGGAAGAGATCGCGCGCAACCGGGTGATCAAGGAATTCGACGGCAGCGACATCCAGGTGCTCAACGGCCGCTTCGGCCCGTACATCAGCGATGGAAAGCTCAATGGCAAGATCCCGAAGGACCGCGAGCCGGCGTCGCTGACCTTCGAGGAAGTGCAGCAGTTGCTGGCCGACACCGGCAAGCCGGTGCGCAAGGGCTTCGGCGCCAAGAAGGCAACGCTCAAGAAGAATGCAGTGAAGGATTCGGCCAAGGTGGCCAAGGATGCCGCAGCGAAAGACGCGGCAGCCAAGAAGACTGCGGTGAAGAAAGCGGCCACCAAGACCGCTGCGAAGAAGGCGCCGGCCAAGAAGACTGCGGCCAAGAAAGCCGCCAAGCGCGTGGTCAAGAAAACCGTGAGCAAGGCGGCAGGCTGAGGCCCGCATGGATCACACGCTGAGCCTGGACAGCGCCGTCGCCCCCCTTCAGAAGGGCGGCGTGATTGCCTACCCGACCGAAGCGGTCTGGGGGCTGGGCTGCGACCCGGCACAGGAGGCCGCCGTGCTACGCCTGCTGGAGATCAAGCGGCGCCCGGTCGACAAGGGCGTGATCGTGGTGGCATCCGACATCGAGGTGCTGCGCGACTGGGTCGATCTCGACGCGCTGGAGCCGGCCCGCCGGGATGAAGTGTTGGCCAGCTGGCCCGGCCCACATACCTGGATCCTGCCAGTCACAACCCGTGCGCCGCGCTGGGTCACCGGCACGCACGATGGGCTGGCCGTACGCATCAGCGCGCATCCGGTCGTGGCAGCGCTGTGCGCGGTCTGGGGCGCGTCACTGGTGTCCACAAGCGCCAACCTGGCCGGCGAGCCACCAGCACGCACCCGCGAGGCCCTGGACCCTGCGCTGCTGGCGACCATCGATGGCGTGGTGGCGGGCGATGTCGGCGAGCTGGCGCAGCCCACCCCGATCCGCGATGCGCGCACCGGTCAGAGTCTTCGCGACTGAGCTTGCGGTATGAGGGCGGCCTCTGGCCCTGCAGCAGCGGGCGTCTGGCGGGTGAGAGACGCCCGGCACCATGAAGATCGTGCACGGCCCCTACGCGCCGACCGAAGGTCACCGCTTCAATCACAACAAGCTGTTGCTGGTGTGCACCGACGTGATGTCATGGCGAGGGCGCTTTCAAACCCGCTTACATAGATCGCCGTGCTCCAGGTCTAGCGCCAGCGCTCACTGACAACGTCACGCAGCAGGCCGCCGACCGGCCACATCGCCACGCCCCCAGACGCAGAATCCACCGGCCCGCCCGCTTTCCCGCACGTGGGCCTGAGCAGCGCCCGTCCGCACACTTTGCTGCGCGGCCGCCAAGCGCGCACACTCGGCGCATGCGCACTCTTCCAACCTTTTTGTTGCTGGCCTGCGCGCTGCCTGCCTTGGCAGCGAGCACGGCCGCCAAGCCGGACCCGAACGTGCGGGTCTACCGCTGCGTCAGCAGTACCGGGACCGTGGCTCTGCAGGATGCGCCGTGCAGCAGCGGTCGCCAGCAGGTGCTGGACATGCAGCGCCCGCAGGACCCACCGCCGCGACCGCAACGCGTGGAGGCACCTGCCCCGGTTCCGGCTGCGCCGTCGCGCGAAGTGCGCATCGTTACCGTGCAACCGCCGCAGCCGATGTACGAGTGCACCACCGAAGACGGCGAGCGCTATACCAGCGACAGCCCGGAAGGCAATCCGCGCTGGGTGCCGACCTGGGGGCCGGCCTATGTGGGCAATGCGGTTGGCCCGCCGATCAGCGGCGGGGGTATCCAGCGTCCACCGATCTCGGTCAACCCGCGCCCGGCGATTGCGGTGCAGGGCGGCGCCGGGCGGGGCAGCATCCGCGGCAGTGCCAGCTTTGGCGGAGGTAGCTACCAGGGCGGCTATCAGGACAGTTACCACGGCGGCGGCTACGGCGGCACGGTGATCGTGCCTTACGGCAATGTGCAGATCCGCGACGAGTGCCATGCCCTGCCCGAACAAGAGGTCTGCGCGCGGCTGGCAGACCGCCGCTGGGAGTTGATCCGTCGCTACAACAGCGCGCTGCAGAGCGAACGCCAGGACCTCAGCCGCGAACAACGTGGCATCGAAGCGCGTCAGCAACGCGACTGCGGCGGCGCATGAGCCGCGCCTTGTGGCTGATGCTGTTGCTGGGTTGGGTATCGGGCGCCAACGCCCAGGACGTGGCCATCTACCGCTGCACCGATCCCTCCGGCGCGCTCACCGTGCAGAACATGCCGTGCCCGAAGGGCATGCAGCAACAAAAGAAAATGATGACCGCACCGGCGGCGGTGCCGTTTGCACCGGGCGGCACGCCTGCACCCGCGCCAGTACGTCCTGCGCCAGCTGCGAAGCCAGCGCCCGCCGCACCTGTTGCTGTACCGACTGCGCCGGCAGCCGCATCGACGCCACCGCCGCTGACGCCCACCTCCACGCTGCCTCCGCCGCCGTTGTTCGAATGCACCGCACACGACAATGGCCGCTACTTCACCGAAGACCGCGAACCGGCCACACGCTGCCTGCCGATGCAGACCACCAATCTGGCCGGCGGGCCGGCAACCGGTGGCGGCAGCGCCTGCGAAGTGGTCACCGACCGCTGCGCACCGGTGCCGGATCAGAGCCTGTGCGAAGCCTGGCGCAAACGCGCCGAGCAGGCTGAGGCGACCTGGCGTTTCTCCGACGAGGCGCAATCGGCAGAGCGCAAGCAGCGCTACGACCAGATGCGCCGGGTGCTGGACGAAAGCCGCTGCGCCAATCCATCCGCTGCGCCCTGACTGACTCTGCAGGGCTGCGTGCGGGAAGGCGATCGATGGCGAGTGCGTCATGCCTGCGCATGACCGATGCCCCCATCCGCCCTTCGGGCACCTTCCCCCGCGATGCGGGGGAAGGGATGCACCTCCTGCCGACGCGGGGTTCCTCCTGCTTACGTAGCAAAGACTCCCCTCACTCGCGGCAACATCCGGCCAACGCCTGCCATCATCACAGCGCGCAAGGAGCTGACAGGCGTCACGCGAGCACTTGCTTGCGGCCGGCACCGGTTGGGTGCGGAAGCAGATCGATGGCGAGTGCGTCATGCCTGCACATCACCGATACCCCCATCCGCCCTTCGGGCACCTTCCCCCGCGATGCGGGGGAAGGGATGCATCTCCTGCCGACCCGGGGTTCCTTTTGCTTACATAGCAAAGACTCCCCTCACTCGCGGCAACATCCGGCCAACGTCTGCCATCATCACAGCGCGCAAGGAGCTGACAGGCGTCACGCGAGCCCGTGCCTGCGGCCGGCACCGGTGGCCGCATCGTGTGCCGGTGAGGCTAGAACCCGTAGCGCAGAAACCCGCCATCCACCGCGATGCATTCGCCGGTGATGTAGCTGGCCGCAGGCAGGCACAAAAAGCCCACGGCCGCGGCGACTTCTTCGGGTTCGCCAATGCGGCGCATCGGGGTGCGCTCGATCACCTGTTCGTAGTAATCCGGATCCGACAACGGGCCGGAGGTGCGGCGCGTGCGGATGTACCACGGCGCGACCGCGTTGACGCGGATACCGTCCTCGGCCCATTCCACCGCCAGGTTGCGCGTCATCTGCTGCAACGCGGCCTTGGTCATGCCGTACGGTGCGCCGCTGCGCACATGGGTGATGCCCGAAACGCTGCCCACATTGACGATGGCCGAGGCGGCATGCCGGGTCAGCAGCGGATGCGCATACCGCGACAATTCGAATGCAGAGAACACGTTGGTTTCGAAGATGCCGCGCCACTCGTCTTCGGTGTAATCGATCGCGGCGCGGGTGATGTTGCCGCCGGCATTGTTGATCAGCAGATGCAGGCCGTCGGCGTGGTCTTCCACCCAGTCCAGGATCGCGCGACGCTCTTCATCGTCGGACACATCGGCCGCCAGCCCATGCAGCTCGCGCTCGGGAAATTCTTCGGCCAGTTCGTCGCGTGCCTGCGCCAACGCATCGGCATCGCGCGCCACCATCAGCAGATCCGCCCCGAAGCCGAGCAGTTCGCGTGCGATGGCCAATCCAATACCGGCACTGGCGCCGGTGATGAGCGCGGTCTGTCCATCCAGCCGCCAACGCTGCGTTGTCACGTGGGTGATCCTCTTTCAAAACGCGGAAAAACGGTCGCTGCAGCGCAGTTGACGCGCAGCTGCGGCACCGGCGTTAGGATACCGCCACCGCTCGCGAGGTCACGACGATGAAACTTCACTGGATGCTTGCCGCCGTTTTGACGTTGCCGCTGGCTGCCTGTCAGCGCCCGCAACCGGCGCCCACCGACCAAAAGCCCGACCCGCAGGCCACCGCCTTGCGCGACCACATCCAGCAGCCATTGAACAAGGCGCACGCGGTGCAGGCCGCTACCGACCAGGCTGCGGAAGATCAGCGCAAGGCCATCGACGCCGCCACGCAGTAAGCGCGAGGCGCGATAGGCGCGATCAACACCGCGACGCCGCTGTCAGGCGGCTCGCATGAGCTGAGCGTCAGGCATCAGGCGACACAAAAACAAAGACGCCGGCGCAAGGCCGGCGTCATCGCTACAGTCAGTGGCGTGGTTTGCCGCCTCAGAACCCGCAGAAGCAGTACGCCAACGCCTTGACCGGCGTGCCACCGGCCTTGCTGTCGTGCACGGCGCTTTCGACGAAACGCAGCTGCGTGTCCACTTCCGGCAGCGAGCGCGCCAACATGGCGCGCGCCATGCCCGAGTCGCTTAGCATCCACGCACCAATGCGGCTGCCGGCAAATCCGCTCATGAACTGCGAGAACGGCGTGGCCGGCTTTTCCACGTAATGCACGCGGAACTTGCCCTTGCTCAATTTGGCGCGATTGGCCGCATCGGCTACCGCGTCCTGCATGCCGCCGAACGCATCCACCAAGCCATGCTGCTTGGCCTGCGCGCCGCTCCACACGCGCCCGCGGGCGACCTTGTCGATGGCTTCCACCGACTGGTGACGCGCCTGCGCGACCTTGCCGGTGAAATCGGCATAGCCCTTGTTGATCACCGCCTGGATGACCTGCCCGGCGGCCGGGTCCAGTGGACGGGTGATGTCGAACGCACCGGCAAACCGCGTGGTGCCCACGCCGTCGGTGTGCACGCCGATCTTGTCCAGCGCGCGGGTCAGATTCGGCACCATGCCGAAGATGCCGATCGAGCCGCTGATGGTCGACGGGTCGGCATAGATGCGATCGGCGTTCATGCTGATCCAGTACCCGCCCGAAGCGGCCAGATCGCCCATCGACACCACCACCGGCTTGCCGGCCTGCTTGAGCGCGACCACTTCGCGACGGATCTGCTCGGAGGCGAACACTTCGCCGCCCGGCGAATCCACGCGCAGCACCACCGCCTTGACCTTTTCGTCGTCGCGCGCCTGGCGCAGCAACGCAGCGGTGGATTCGCCACCGATGCGGCCGGCCGGCTGCTCGCCGCCGCTGATCTCGCCGGCCGCCACAACAACGGCCACCTGCGGACGGCTGTCCATCGGCGAGCGCTGTGCCTGCAACTGACTCAGATAATCGTTGAAGCCGATATTGCGGAAGCCGCTGTCGGCATCGCTATCGGCCACGCCGCGCTTGGTCAGCAGCGCATCGACGTCCTCGCGGGTCTTGAGCCCGTCGACCAGTTTTTGTTGCAGCGCGAACTTGGCCAGATCGCCACCTGCGGCCACCACGCCTTCAGGCAGCGTGTCGATGCCGGCGGTCAGCTGCGCCGGGGTGAGCTTGCGCGCGGTGCCGACGTCGGCCAGGTAACGCTGCCACACGTCGTTCATCCAGAACAGGTCCGCTTCCTTGGCATCGGCCGAGGCCGCGTCGAGGATGTATGGCTCTGCAGCAGACTTGTATTCGCCCACACGGAACAGGTGCACGTCCACGCCGAGCTTGTCCTGCAAGCCTTCGCGGAAGTACTGGCGATAGCGCCCAAGGCCTTCCAGCAGCACGCTGCCCATCGGATCCAGATAGACCTCGTTGGCCTGCGCGGCGAGCAGGTACTGGCCCTGACTCATGCTCTCGCTGAAGGCCACGATCTGCTTGCCGGAAGCACGCAGCTTCTGCAATGCGGCGGCCACTTCGCGCTGCGAAGCGAAGCCGGACGGCTGCAGCTTGTCCAGATTCAACAACACCCGCTCGATCTTGCGGTCCTTGCCGGCCGCTTCGATCACCCGCACCAGGTCGCGCAACTGCACCTCTTCGGCGCTCTTGTCGCCCACGGCCTTGGCCAGCGAACGGCTCACCGGGTCGGCGCTGAACTGTTCGACCAGCGTGCCTTCGGGGTTGATGACCAGGGTGGTGCGCTCGGCCAGCGGCTTGGTGCCGTCGCCGCGCGCCATCGCCACCACGAGCACCAGCAGCAACAGGAACAGAAAACCGAAGAACGCCAGGTTGAAGATCAGGCGTCGGGTGAAATTCATCACATCCCACAGGCCGACGAAGAAACTGGCGATGGGACTGCGACGCACGGGGTGGTTCATGGAAAACTCCGTCGAAAAGACGCTGCATGTACGTAATGCTGCCCAGCATACCGGCTGCGCACCGCCCACGGCATGCGCTGAAAGTCAGGGGGTCGCGTCGGCAGTCAGCCGCCGGCTGGTCTGCCGGAAACGCAGGCCCATCAGAATCGACGCGGTGGTCAGGCCCAGGATCAAGCCGATCCACATGCCTTGCGGCCCCCAGCCCAATCCCAGGCCGAGCCCGGCGCCGATCGGCATGCCCACGCCCCAATACGAGAACATCGCCAGGAACATCGGCACGCGGGTGTCCTTGAGCCCGCGCAGCGCGCCGGCCGAGAGCACCTGGATGCCGTCGGGAAACTGGAAGGTGGCGGCAAACAGCAGCAACACCGACGCCAGCGCGGCCACCGTCACATCGTTGGTATACACACCGACGATGGCGTCGTGGCCAAGCAGCAGCGCACTCGCCGACAACGCCTGCGTACCCAGCACGATGGCGTAACCGGCCCAGGTGGCACGCCGAATGGCCAAAGGATCGCCACGCCCCACCGCGTGACCGACGCGCACGGTGGTGGCCTCGGCCACGCCCATCGGCACCATGAAGCACAGCTGCGCCACATTGATGGCGATCTGGTGCGCCGCCGCTTCGGTCGAGCCCAGCCGGCCGATCAACAACGCGGTGACGATAAACAGGCCGCCTTCCATCAGCACGGTGATGCCGATCGGCAGGCCGGTGCGCAGCAGATCGCCGATGGCGCGCCATCGCGGCCCTTCCAGATGGGTGAACAACTCCAAGTGCGCAAAGCGCCGCGCGCGCCATAGATACAGCGCGAATACGCTGACCTGCACCCACATGGTGATGGCCGAGGCCATGCCCAGGCCTTCGGCGCCGTGCTCGGCAAACCCGAACTTGCCATAGGTCAGCACATAGCCCAGCGGCGCCAGCACCAGCAAGCCGCCAAACCCCAGCAGCATGGTCGGCAGCGTCCAGTGCATGCCTTCGCTGAGATAGCGCATGCAGAAGTAGAACGTCAGCGCGGGCACGCCCCAACGCACCGCGTGCAGAAAGTCGGTGGCACCCGGCACGATGTCCGGCGCAATCCCGAAAGTGGGCAGCAGCGGCGGGACAACGCTCAGAAACGCGAACATCAATGCGCTCAGCCCCAGCGACAGCCACAACGCCTGGCGAAACAACGGGCCGATCTCGCGCTCGCGCCCGGCGCCGCGCAATTGCGACACCGAGGCGGTCAAGGAAATGAGTGTCCCGATCGGCACCAGCATCGGCAGCCACAGCAGCGCGGTGCCGATGGTCACCGCCGCCAGCGTCGCAGTGCCGTGGTGGCCGGCGATGACGTTGTCGACAAACCCGATCAAGCCGGTAGAGACGTGACCGAGCACCAGCGGCAAGGCCAGCAGGCCGGTGGTGCGCACTTCCGCGGCGAAGCCTGGCGTCGCGGACGCGGGGGCAGGAGAAACAGACATGACACACCGATTGCTGCGCGGACTACGGCCGTGCCGGGAGGCGCTGGCACCGGGTCGCGTGGGGCCGCTATCTTACGCGTACTTTCCGATTGCGCCCTGACGCGCGCCTGGGCAGTTCCCGCCGCGCTCGCTGCTATGTGCGCGGCAACAAAAGCAGCTGCCGATGTTTCCCGGCAACCGCATGCTGACGCTATACCGTGTGCCAGGCGTGGACCTTCGCGGTATCGCATCGGGCACGCGGCCTCTCCATCACCGCCGACTGGACCTGGCTCATGTCCCTGCACCCGACCGCATTGCATCCATCGGACTGTGAAAACTGTTCCACCGCATTGCAAGGCGCGTTTTGCCACGCCTGCGGGCAAAGCGCACACAGCCCGGTGCGCAGCGTCGCGCACGCGGTGGAAGAAGTCTTCGAGTCGTTCTGGCATCTGGATGGGCGGATCTTCCGCACCTTGCGCGATCTGCTGGTGCCCGGCCGCGTGGCGCTGCGGTTTCTGAGTGGGCAACGGGTGCGCTATGTCGCGCCGATGCGGCTGTTTCTGGTGGTGAGCCTGTTGACCTTTTTCATTGCACGCATCGCAGTGCATGCCTCTGACGAGGACGTCGCGGCGCCCGGCACCACGCACAGCGCCGTACCGAAGGATTTTGCGCATGCGCGCACGCCGGCGCAGGTGGAAGCAGTGCGTGCGCAGATCGTCGGCACGCTCACCCAGACCCGCAAGGTAGTGCCGGCGGGCATCGCGCGCGACGGCGTGGATGCCGGCATCGCCCGCGCCGAGAGCGAGGCGCGCAAGCGGCTGGCGCAACTGCACCAGGGCGCGCGGCTGGAAAGCGCCGCACCGGCGGTCGATGCCCCAGACAACAGCACGTTCTTTTCGTTGGGAGGCAAACCCTGGGACCCGGTGAGCAACCCGCTGACCGTTGCGCCGTTGCCGCAGTTCGCCAACCGCTGGCTCAACGTGCAGCTTGACCACATCCGCGCCAACCTGCCGCGCCTGCGCAGCAATCCGCAACTGCTCTACAACGCGTTCTTCGCCGCGGTGCCATCCACCTTGTTAGTGCTGGTGCCGTTGTTTGCGCTGTTGTTGCGCGTGTTCTACCTGCGCAGCGGGCGGGTGTATCTGGAACATCTGGTGGTGGCGCTGTACAGCCATGCGTTTCTTTGCCTGAACCTGCTGGCGATGCTGCTGCTGTCGCTACTCAGAGAATCGGTGACGCAGGTGGCTCCCCCGATTGCGTGGAGCATCCGCCTGCTCCAGTTCGGGCTGGCAGTGTGGATGCCGCAGTATCTGCTGGGGATGCAGCGCCACGTGTACGGCCAATCGTGGTCAGCCACGGTGCTGAAATACCTCGGCCTGGGCAGCATCTATTTCGTCGTGGTCACATTTGCTGCCGCGTTCTTGATGGTGGCGAGTCTGGCGCGTCTTTGACGCTGCGCCATTTGGCTGCGGTGCTGCAATCGCACGGGCCAGACAGCGCGGTGCAATCCGGGATGCGCGGCTGACAGCCGCGTTGTTCGCACAACGCAGGTCGATGAGCACTTGCCGCGCCAACGCGCGGCAATGCACCGCGCATCGGCGATCAGCGCGCCAGTTGCCGCTTCAGCCAGGCGCTGCGGGTGGCCGGGGCTTCGGCCAGCAAGGCGTCGCGTAACCCATCGCGGTCCTGCGGCGGGGTGCGTTGGGCGAGGACCGCCAGCTGTTCCAGCTGGCCGGCATCCAGGCTGCGCAGCACCGCCAGCAGGCGCTCGCGCTGGTCGACCGGCACATAGCCGATCAGCGGCTGCAGCTGCGGATAGAACGCGCCCACCTGCGACCCCAGACGCCAGCCACCGCGATGCAGGCGATCCATCGCGCTGAACTGGGTGCGCAAGGCGCGTTGCTGGTCCTCGGGCAGGCTGTGCAGCCGTTCGCGCGCCTGCCGCAACACCACACGATCGGTGGCGGTCAGGTCTTTCCACGCGGCATAGCGCGCACGCAGGTCGGCCTGCTGTGCCGGCGTCAGTGCCGCCCAGCGCGCGCGTTGCTGCGCGGCGCTTGGCGCTGCCGCCGGGGCGGAGGCGCTGGCAGGTTCGGTGTGCCCGCTTTCGTCCAATGCCGCTGGCAGGGCCTGCGCGCCGGCGATGCCGGCACTGGCGAGCATCAGCAGGCCGAACCACTTAGTTGTCGTCATCGACCGTCTCCAGCGGGGCGGAAGGCTGCTCAGTCGCGGTGGCATGCGCGCCGGATTCGTCCGCCGGCACCGGGTGGCCGGCGGCGTACCAGGCGTAAAAGTCGGCCGCACGCGCCAGCTCCAGATCCGGGTCGGCCAGCATCGTCTGGTCGCGCGGATCCATGCCCGGGGCGGCAGGAGCCTCCGGCAGGTCGGACGCCGGCAGTTCTTCCACCAACACTGGCGCGGCATCGGTGACATGCAGCACGCCGGCCGGCGCCTGCGAGACCGGCTCAGGCGGCAAGCTGGGCCGTCGGTGGGTCCACCACCAGCCCAGCACCGTCAGCAGCAGCACCAGTGCGAGCCCCCCCAGAGCGATACCGGCATGGCGCCGATCCAGCTGTGGCCACTGCCATTGCCGCTTGGGGCGGACTTGTGCCGGGGTGGCGCGGCGTGGCGCGGGCGGCGCCTCTGCCGGGATGGCGGGTTGCAGCGCGACGCCAGCCAGCGAGGCGTCGCGCAACTGGCTGAGCCGGGTCAGCTGGGACGGGGTGAGATCGCGCAGCTCCGTTTGCGCCGCCTCGGCCAGCACCCGCCACGCCTGTGCATCTGGATTGCCGGCCGCATCGCGTGGACAGGCACGCGCCAGCGACTGTCGATAATCCGCCACCGCGATGCCCTGTACGTCGCTGGCGGCCTCCTCTTCCAGCCCGGCCACGATCCGCAGCAGCAGCGCCAGCCGGTCGGGGGTCTGCATCCGGCCCAGTACGGTGAAGGGCGGCAGCCAGGTGCCAGGCATGGGCTCGCGGCGCAGTGGCGGCGCGGTTGCCAGCAGGCTCCAGAAGCGCATCGGCCAGCCAGCCATTGGTCGTCCCGCTGCCTGGCTGCTGAAAGCGCGCAGCGCAGCCGCCAACGCCCGCTCGGCTGCCGCCACGTCGCCGCATTGCAGCTGCGCCAGTACCAGGCCCCGGCGTTCCACACCCCGCAGAAAGGCTGATAGTGCGGCGGGGGTAACGGGGGCGTCGGGGACTACGGTCATGTGAACTCCAGCATCGGCCGGCATGATACCGACGCACGTCCGCCACGCCGACCGCTTGACAGATCGCACGACCCTCGATCCGGTCGCGAGCGCTATCCGCGTACGTTGTGCACAGCGGCAGACACACCGATACGCGACCGTCTGTCAACTGTTGTTTTTTCTTTGTTGCAATCGTGTTTCACGCCTAAGCTATTGATATATATTGAATTTCGATGTGTGGCGAAAAAATGTCCAACAGGTTGCCAAGGCAAGTGAATCCGCCTTCACCGCGTGGAGCACGAGACTAATTCACAGGCTTATCCACAGGCAGTGTGGATAAACCCGTTTCCTCAGGCCTCACATAGGTTTACGTCGTATTTATCACTTGGGTCACAGAAAGGCGCTGCAAGTGATCACACCGTCTTCACGAGTGAAATTGCGCAAGTCGGGGGTGCTGGACAGTGTCGGTAGACTGAGCGCATGCCTTCCACCGTCCTCACTCTGCGCGTCGCCCTGCCGGTGCCGCTGCCCCAGCTGTTCGATTACCTGCCACCTGCCGACGCCCCGCTGACCGATCCAACGCGGGTCGGCTGCCGTGTGCGGGTGCCGTTCGGGTCGCGCGAGTTGATCGGGGTGGTGGTGGAGATCGGCCAGCTGGCATCGGCCGATGGTCTGCGCGCGGCGCTGGAATGGTGCGACCAGGCGCCGCTGCTGGTGGATGAACTGGCACGCTCGCTGCAGTGGCTGGCCCGTTATACCCATGCTCCCCTCGGCGAGGCCCAGGCCAGTGCCCTGCCCGGCCCGCTGCGTCGCGGCGAGCCGCTGGCCGACACCCATGCCTGGGCCTGGCAGCTCACCGAGGCCGGGCATACCGGGGCAAGCAGCCTGCGCGCGGGCAGCCGGCCCGCCCTGCTCGCCGCCCTGTTGCAGACCGGTGCGGTGGGCGAAGAACAGCTGGACCCGCTGCTGCCACAGTGGCGCGAGGCCGCACGCAGCCTGGCCAAGCGCGGCCACGCCGAACGCGTGGCGGTGCCGGCCGATGCCATCGCGCCACGGCCCGGCACTGGCCCGGCACTCAACGACGAACAACGCGCTGCCGCCGCCGCGATCCGGGCGCACACCGGCTTTGCCACCTATCTGCTCGACGGCGTGACCGGCAGCGGCAAGACCGAGGTCTACCTGCAGGCAATCGCCGACTGCCTGGCCGCCGGCAAGCAGGCGCTGGTGCTGGTCCCGGAAATCGGCCTGACCCCGCAGACGCTCGGCCGCTTCCGCGCGCGCCTGGGCGTGTCGGTGCATGCGCTGCATTCGGGCCTGTCCGATGGCGAACGCGCCCGCGTCTGGGCGGCGGCCTGGCGCGGCGAAGCCAAACTGATCGTCGGCACCCGTTCGGCGGTGTTCACCCCGCTGCCCAACG
Source organism: Xanthomonas sp. WCS2018Noco2-27 (assembly GCF_031843525.1). Lineage (NCBI taxonomy): Bacteria > Pseudomonadati > Pseudomonadota > Gammaproteobacteria > Lysobacterales > Lysobacteraceae > Xanthomonas > Xanthomonas sp. WCS2018Noco2-27. Next base: position 106,846 of record NZ_JAVTIK010000010.1, read on the forward strand.
CCGGGCTGATCGTGATCGATGAGGAGCACGACGGCAGCTACAAGCAACAGGACGGCATCCGCTACCACGCCCGCGACTTTGCCCTGGTGCGCGGCAAGGCGCTGGACGTGCCGGTGATCCTGGGCAGCGCGACCCCGTCGCTGGAAAGCCTGCACAACGCTTACTCCGGCCGCTACCAGCACCTGCGGTTGTCGCAGCGCGCCGGCGATGCGCGCCCGCCGCGTGTGCGCGTGCTGGACGTGCGCAAGCGCCCGCTCAAGGACGGCTTGTCGCCGGAGGTGCTGGCCGGTATCGGCGCCACCCTGGCGCGCGGCGAGCAGGTGCTGGTGTTCAAGAACCGCCGCGGCTATGCGCCGGTGCTGCTATGCCACGACTGCGGCTGGACCGCTGCCTGCCAGCGCTGCAGCACGCCGCTGCACCAGACCCCGATGACCGTGCACGCCGGCGGCCGCCGCCTGCAGTGCCACCACTGCGGCGCCCGCCAGCAGGCGCCGCTGGCCTGCCCGGCCTGCGCCAGCCTGGCCTTGCAGCCGCAGGGCATCGGTACCGAGCGCCTGGAAGAACGGCTGACCGAGGCGTTTCCGGCATTCCCGGTGGTGCGCATCGACCGCAGCACCACCCAGCGCCGCGACAGCCTGGAAACCCAGCTCGCCCGGCTCGGCACCGATGCCGGCATCCTGGTCGGCACCCAGATCCTGGCCAAGGGCCACGACCTGCCGCGGTTGACCATGGTGGTGGTGGTCGGCATCGACGAAGGCCTGTTCTCCGCCGACTTTCGTGCCGCCGAAAAACTCTCCCAGCAGCTGATCCAGGTGGCAGGGCGCGCCGGGCGCGCCGATCGCCCCGGCGAGGTCTGGCTGCAAACTCACCATCCCGAACATCCGCTGCTGCAGACCCTGGTCAACGGCGGCTACCACGCCTTCGCCGATGCCGAACTGCAGCAGCGCGAGGCCGCCGGCTTCCCGCCGTTTGCGCATCTGGCGCTGTTCCGCGCCGAAGCCAAGGATGTCGCGGCGGCCAACCAGTTCCTGATGGCGGTGCGCGAACTGGCCACGGCCGACACCAGCGCGCAATCGCCCGCGTTTGCAGAGGTGGAATGCTATGGCCCGATGCCTGCGCCGATGCCGCGCCGCGCCGGTTTCCAGCGCACCCAGTTGTTGCTGTCCGCACAGCAACGCTCGGCGCTGCATCGCCTGCTCGATGCGCAGCTTCCGGCCATCTATGCGCTCCCGCAGGCGCGCCGCGTGCGCTGGTCGCTGGATGTGGACCCGATCGATTTGTATTAGCGCTGGGCGTATCGCATACGGAGTTGCAGCCAGACGCACGTGGCGCGGTGTACCCAGGTTCTGTAGGAGCGCACCTGGGCGCGAGGGCATTCCCGGTCACGTTGCGTCGCGCCCAGGTGCGCTCCTACGACAACGCGCGCTATCAGCGCCGCGCGATGTACAAGGCCCACTTCACTGGAGAAACGTGTGAGGTCGGCGGCGCGTGCGGGGCCTGCAATAAACAGCGCTGGCCTGAGCGGTGGCTCGAAACTCAGGTCAGCGCCGTCATCACGCCGCGTTGGTATGCAGGCCGTGTGCGCAAGCGCTGATACCACGCGTGCAAATGCGGCAACGCAGGCCGCTCGATCGGCATTTCGAACCATGCATAGATGAAACTGCCCAGCGGAATATCGCCCATCGCAAAACGCTCGCCAGACAGATACGGCTGCTGCGCCAATGCCGCATCGGCGCGTGCCAGCAGCTCGCCCGACTGCGCCAGCGCCGCAGCGATACGTGCGGCATCGCGCTCGGCCTCGGGTGTGCGCAGCACGCCCCAGAACAGGTCGCGAAACACGCTGGCAAAGGTCGAGGTGGTCCAGTCCATCCAGCGGTCGCCCACTGCGCGCTCGGCCGGCGATGACGGATACAACGCCGGCGCGTATTGCGCGGCGAGATACCGCACGATCGCATTGGATTCCCACAACACCACCGCGCCATCCTGCAAGGTCGGCACCACGCCGTTGGGGTTCAGCGCGCGATACGCGGGCGTGTCATTGCCACCGAAGGCGCCGCCCACTTCGATCGACGTATAGGCCACACCGGCTTCTTCGGCACACCACAACACCTTGCGCACATTGGTGGAATTACGACGCCCCCAGAGCGTGATCGTCGGCTGTGCAGCGGGAGCCATCGCGTCGTGCGTCATCGTCATTTTCCTGTGGCAGGTTTGGCTGTTGCGCGCGCTGCACGCTTGGGGGTGGCTTGTGGTTCCGGTGCAACGGCAGGCACGGCAGTTTTCGCACGATTGTCGCTGCCCTTGGGCGTATCGCGTACCCACAAGGCCTGCTCGTCCAGCTTGAGCTCGAACAGGCCGATCGCGCGCACCAGATCGCTGAGTTTGCGATAGCCGTAATTGCGTGGATCGAACGAAGCCTGGTTAGCCACCTGCTTGCCCACCGCGCTCAACAACGCCCAACCATCGTCCTCGCATGCGCTGACGATGGCGTTGCGCAGCATCTGCACCAGGCGCGTATCGCTGCGCAGCGCGGTGGCATCCTTGCGCCCGGCAGCAGTATCGCGAGCTGCGGCGGCCTGCTCGCCCAGCGCTTCTACGTAGGTGAATTTGGAGCAGGCATTGACGAACGGCGCCGGGGTTTTCTTCTCGCCAAAGCCATAGACCTTCATGCCATCGGTGAGCAGGCGCATCACCAGCGGGGTGAAATCCGCATCGCTGGAGACGATCGCAAACCCATCCAGATTGCGCGCGTACAGCAGGTCCATCGCATCGATCACCATCGCCATATCCGAGGCGTTCTTGCCGGAGCTATAGGCAAACTGCTGGATCGGCCGAATCGCATAATCGTGCAAGGCCGCTTCCCAGCCTTTCAGGTGCGGGCTCTTCCAGTTGCCGTAGGCGCGGCGCACGTTGGCCACGCCATAACGCGCCACTTCCGCCAGCACCACATCGATCTTGCCGGCCGGCGCATTGTCGGCATCGATCAGCAAGGCGATCCGTTTGTCGGGATTGTCGGTCATGCGCGTTCCTCCAAAGACGTGCCCGCGTCGGTTTGCATCTCCGAGTCGGTTTCTATCTCTGATTCGGTTTCGGTTTCGGTTTCGAGCTCGCTATCGTCTGCGGCCGGCAGCGCGAAGTGCCTGCCATCGCGCAGGATGAGTTCTCCGTCGGTCAGAATCTCCTGCTCGGAGTCGGCACTGACCCAGGTGGCCTGCACGCGGCCGGCGCCGCGATCGCCTTCCACATTGAACACAAACTCCTCGCTTCCCTGCGCCAGACTCGTGCGGTACAGATCGACCCGCATCGTGTGGATCTGGCCGATATGTTCCTGCACCACGGCGTCGGCTTGCAGTGCAGTACGCGCCTGATCGGTAAACAACGACCAGCCGATGCCGAGCAGCCACACGCTCGCTGCCAGGACCACGATCCCGAACAGCGTTGCGCAAGCCAGCACGCCGATCAGGCCGATCGCCACGCTGCTGAGCTTTTTCCTGGCCACAGGCGCGGGCGGGGCAGCCGGCGCTGCGGTGGGCATGGCGGCTGGCGGCAGCGGCGGCAAGGGCGGTGGCAATGAGGACATGCGATGGCCGTCAAAAGTGGATGCGACATGATGCCGCAGCCACGTGGCGCCAACGCGTCATGTTCATTGGGAATTTGGCATTCTGTCGTGCCCGCGTTGCCTTCCATCGGACCTACGATGACCTCATCTCCCTCCCCCGCTCCCTTGCATCTGGTTGTGGTCGGCGGCGGTTTCGCCGGCTTGTGGGCGACCCGCGCGCTCGATGACCCCGCCATCCGCATCACCTTGATCGACCGGCAAAACCACCATCTGTTCCAGCCGTTGCTGTACCAGGTCGCCACCGCCGGGCTGTCGGCACCGGATATCGCCGCACCGCTGCGCCATATCCTGCGCGAGCAGCGCAATGTCGAAGTGTTACTTGGCGATGTGGCCGAAATCGCGCCAACCCGTCGCGAAGTGGTACTGACCGATGGCAAGACGCTTGGCTACGACATGCTGCTGCTGGCCACCGGCGCCACCCATGCCTACTTCGGCAACGACCAGTGGGCCGAACATGCGCCCGGCCTGAAGACCCTCTACGACGCGCTGGTGCTGCGCCGCAAGCTGCTGCTGGCCTTCGAGCGGGCCGAGGCCGAATCCGACCCAGCTGCGCGTGCGGCCTGGCTGAGCTTTGCGGTGGTCGGCGGCGGCCCCACCGGTGTCGAGCTGGCCGGCACCCTGGCCGAGATCGCCCGCCACACGCTCAAGAACGAATTCCGCCACATCGACCCGCGCCAGGCGCGCGTGCGCCTGGTCGAAGCCGGCCCGCGCGTGTTGCCGTCGTTCCCCGACGATCTCACCGACAAGGCGCGCAAGCAGCTGGAGCGGCTGGGCGTGGAAGTCCACACCGGCACGCCGGTGACCCATATCGATGCGCTGGGCTACCAGCTTGGCGACAGCTTCGTCCCCGCGCGCACCGTGGTATGGGCCGCCGGCGTGGCCGCCTCGCCGCTGGCGCGCACGCTGGGCGTGCCGCTGGATCGCGCCGGCCGCGTGCTGGTGGCGCCGGACCTGAGCGTGCCCGGCCATCCTGAGATCTTCGTCGGCGGCGATCTGGCGTCGGTGCAGCAGAACGGTCGCCCGGTGCCGGGCGTGGCGCCTGCGGCCAAGCAGATGGGCAAGCACATCGCCAAGGCGATCCGTGCGCGCCAGCGCGGTCAGACGGCGGCCGCGTTCCGGTATCAGGACTTCGGCAACCTGGCCACCATCGGCCGCATGGCCGCCATCGTGCACGTGGGCAAGCTCAAGCTGTCCGGCATCGTGGCGTGGTGGTTCTGGCTGGCCGCGCACGTCTACTTCCTGATCGGCTTCCGCAACCGCTTCGTGGTGTTGGTGAACTGGGCGATGGCGTACTGGAGCTACCAACGCGCCGCACGCATCATCTTCGGTGGCGCAACCGACGACCCGCCGCCCAACACCAAGGGCGAATGACAGCGCCACCGGCCGTGCGCGATGCTGTGCAGCCTGATTCGATGGTCTACGTGTGGCAACTGTCCTGTTCCTGCTGGATCTGCTCGGCACCTTCGTGTTCGCCCTGAGCGGCGCGACCGTGGCAGTGCGCAACCGCCTGGACCTGTTTGGCGTGCTGGTGCTGTCGTGCGCGGCCGCTGTCTCCGGCGGCATCGTGCGCGATGTGTTGATCGGCGCCACCCCGCCGGCGGCACTGGTCCACCCGCAGTATCTGCTCACCGCCTGCCTGGCCGGCGTCGCCGGGTTTTACTGGCACGCGGCAGTGGAGCGCCTGCGCAACCCGGTGCAGATTTTCGACGCGGCGGGTCTGGCGCTATTTGCGGTCTACGGCACCAGCAAGGCGCTGGACTACAACCTCAGTCCGCTGAGCGCCACCTTGTTGGGCATGCTCAGCGGCATCGGTGGCGGCATCGCACGCGACCTGCTGGTCGCCCGCACGCCGGTAGTCTTGCAAGCGGAGTTATATGCGGTCGCCGCGCTTGCCGGCGGCGGCCTGGTGGCCGTTGGCCATGTGCTCGGCGTGCCGCAAGCCTGGTCGCTGGCAACCGGCGCCGGCGTGTGCTTTGGCCTGCGTTTCATGGCGATCCGTTATGGCTGGCATCTGCCGGTGGCGCGCTTGCCGGAATAGTCGTTGTCGACCAAAGCCACGATACCGTCCGCATCATCCGGACGGTGCATCAGCTCCTACGAAACTGTTTGCGCTGCCGACCCGCAACGCAAGCGGCCCGGAGAACCGGGCCGTTTGTACAACTTGTTCCGCGTTTGATCGAACCGATCAGGCGACGAACAGTGCCTTCATCTTCTTCAGCGCGTTCGCTTCGATCTGGCGGATACGTTCGGCCGACACACCGTATTCGTCGGCCAGCTCCTGCAGCGTCACCTTGGATTCCGAATCCAGCCAGCGGCGCTTGACGATGTCGCGCGAGCGCGTATCCAGACCGGCCATGCCTTCGCGCAACAACTGCAGCTGGTTGTCTTCGCTGTCGTGCCGCTCATAGGCCTGCGACGGGTCTTCTTCGTTGGCCACCAGATAGCTGACCGGCGACGGCGGACCATGATCGTCATCTTCATCCGACGACGCGTCGAAGCCGATATCCCGGCCGGACAGACGCGACTCCATCTCCATCACTTCACGCTCGGAGACGTTCAAGTCCTTGGCGACCGCGGTCACTTCGGAGGCGTTGAGCCAGCCCAGACGGGTCTTGGACTTGCGCAGGTTGAAGAACAGCTTGCGCTGCGCCTTGGTCGTGGCGACCTTGACGATGCGCCAGTTCTTCAAAATGAACTCGTGCATTTCGGCACGGATCCAGTGCACCGCGAAGCTGACCAGGCGCACGCCCATTTCCGGGTCGAAACGCTTGACCGCCTTCATCAGGCCGATATTGCCTTCCTGGATCAGGTCGCCCAGCGGCAGGCCGTAGCCGTTGTAACCGCGGGCCACGTGCACCACGAAGCGCAGATGGGAATGGACCAATTCACGCGCTGCGTCCAGGTCCAGCTCGTCGCGGAAGCGGCGGGCCAGATTCTGTTCCTCATCGACCGACAGCACCGGAATCTGGTGCACGGCACCGATGTAGGCGTCCAGCGAACCGAGCGCACTGGGAATCGGGAGATTGTTTGCCACAAGGGCAGTCGAGGTAGTCTGGTTCATAGGCACCATCTTAGCAGTCGAACTATTGGACTGCTGGGTACAGAAAGAGTTCCCAGCGTTCCATTTATAGGACGTTCGGGCTTCCAGCCTTGGCGGCGTTCTACCGCACAGCTCCCCGAATTCAAGCGCTACGCTACCACTGCGCCCCTGCGCAGACCGTGACAAACCTGTGGCGAAATGCGCGTGCGGCAGGGTTGTTCAGCCGGCGGCCGACGTTGTATCCAACGCGTTGCGCGGCGGCAATGACCAATCGACCGGCTGGATGCCGCGGCGCTGCAGGTGCTCGTTGGTCTTGGAGAAATGCTTGCATCCAAGAAAGCCGCGATGCGCCGACAACGGCGAAGGATGCGGCGCCTTGAACACGCGGTGGCGCGCCTGGTCGATGACCTTGCCCTTGGACTGCGCGTAGCTGCCCCAGAGCAGGAACACCAGGCCTTCGCGCTCGCGGTTGAGCGTCTCCACCACATGGTCGGTGAAACCTTCCCAGCCCTTGTTCTGGTGCGCGCCGGCGCGGCCCTGCTCCACCGTCAGCACCGCATTGAGCAGCAACACGCCCTGGCGCGCCCACGGCATCAGATAGCCGTGATCGGGACGCGGGATGCCGAGGTCATCCTGAATTTCTTTGTAGATATTGAGCAGCGACGGCGGCACCGGCACGCCGGGCAGGACCGAAAAGCACAGCCCGTGCGCCTGACCCTCGCCGTGGTACGGATCTTGGCCCAGGATCACCACCTTGACCTGCTCGAACGGGGTGGCATCGAAGGCGGCAAACATCTGCGGGCCGGGCGGGAACACCCGCGCGCCAGCCGCCTTGCGCTGGCGCAGAAAGGCCGACAGCTCCTGCATCTCCGGGCGCAGCAACCAGTCGCCCACCTTTGCCTTCCACGACGGTTCCAGCTGGATACGCCCTTCCACTTCGGTCATAGGGTGATGGCCTGGTCTTCCAGGCGTGCCAGCCGCAACTGAAACAACACCTTGGTCACCAGCAGGCGCTCTTCGATGGGTTTTTGCACCAGATCGTTGGCGCCGGCACGCAGCAGTTCGGACTGGTTGCGCGGATTGGTGTCGCCGGTCATCACCAGCACCGGCAGGCGGCGCTTGCCGTAGGCGAAATCGATGCGGATGCGCTCGACCACATCGCGGCCGTTGAGCTCGCCTTTCAGAGTCACGTCGGTCAGCACCACGTCGATACGGCGCTCGGTGCGGCCCAGCGATTCGGCGGTGAGCAGCGCAAACGCATCCTCGGCGGTGAGCACGTGCACCACTTTCAGGCTCTGGCGCTCGAGCATGCGCTTGGTCGCCTCGGCCACCACGCGGCTGTCTTCGATGTAGAGCACGGTGGCGCCCACCACCGGCTCGGGCTGCACATAACCGCGGATAAAGGTCGCCAGGGCTTCATGGCCCAGCGCCTTGTCGAAATAATCGGTGACGTACTCGGTAAAACGACGCTCGACCAGATGCTGCTGCGCATCGCCGGACACCACGATCACCGGCACATAGGCCTGGCCGGCCGCTTCGCGCACGCTGCGCGCCAGGGTCAGGCCATCGCCATCGGGCAAGGACAGCGAGGTGGTGACCAGATCCACCGCACCGGACTCCAGCGCAGCGCGCGCTTCGGCAATGCTGGCGCAGCCAATCACCTGCACATTGGGAAGGTCGCGCCGGAGCACGTCGGCAATGAGCTTGCGTACCAGCTTCGAACCATCGACGACCATCACACGTGGCGCGTCGCTGATCAGGTGTTTGAGATCTGGTGGATGCATGGCAGGCCTCAGGTCTCGGTGGGACGGGTCTGACGAAGGAAATGGCCGGTCACCAGCCAGGCGCCCAGCCAACCCAGCACCAGGGTGCCGATCAGCACCATCACAGAATGCAGCAGATCCAGCCCGTGCAGGGTAAAGGAACTGCCGTAGCTATCGGCCAATGTGGCCAATGGCGCGCGCAATGCCAAGCCCGAGGCGGCGATGAGAGCGAGCGCAACAGCGCCGGCGCCCAGCCCGTACCACGCACCCAGATACAGGAACGGGCGACGGATGAAGCCATCGCTGGCACCGAGCAATTGCAGCACGCCAATCTCTTCGCGCCGCGACTGGATATCCAGCCGCACCGTGTTGCCGACCACCAGCACCGCGCCGATGCCGAGCAGCGCCGACAGCACCTGCACCAGGCGTTCGCCGAAATGCAGCCAGCCATCCAGACGCTTGCGCCACAACGCGTCGTGCTGCACCTGGTCGGTCTGCGGCAAGGCCTGCAACGCGCTAGCCAGCTGCGCGTCGTCGGCCGCATCGGTGGGAGTGACGATCAACAGCGTGGGCAGCGGATTCTCGCCCAGCGCATCGGCGGCTTCGTCGAGTTTTGCGCTCTCGCGCAACGCGGCCAACCCCTGCTCCGGCGTACGCAGCGTCACCTGGGCCACGTCGGTGCGCGCACGCAACTCGCCGGCTAGCGTCTGCGCGGCATCGGCGGCGACATCGACCTTGAGGAACAGATTGATTTCGCGCGACTGCTGCACGCTGCCGGCCAACAGCTTGACGTTGTCCAGCGCGATCGACAGCCCCAGCGGCAGCGCCAGCGCCAATGCCATCACCACGATGGTCAGCAACGTTGCCCATGGCTTGCGCATCGCGCGGCCCAGGCTGAAGGCGATGCTGTGCAGGTGGTGGTCGATCCACACGCCGAAACGCGACGGCGCCACGGCTTCGGTATTGGCGAGCTTGCTCATTCGGCCAGATCCTGCGGCGAGATGTCGTCGACCAGGCGGCCGTGATCCAGGATCAGCACGCGCTTGCGCATCTGCTTGAGCAAGGCAAGGTCGTGGCTGACCACCAGCACGCTGGTGCCGCGCGCGGGCAGTTCGGCAAACAACTGCATGATTTCGGCGGCCAGTGCCGGGTCGAGATTGCCGGTGGGTTCGTCGGCCACCAGCAGACGTGGCTCACCGACGATGGCACGCGCAATCCCCACGCGTTGCTGCTCGCCCGCCGACAGCTGCGACGGCAAGGCTTTTTCGCGATGAGCCAGGCCGATACGTTCCAATGCAGAGCGCACGCGCTTGCCGATCTCGGCGCGGCGGGTGCCGCGCAGGATCAACGGCAACGCCACGTTCTCGGCGATGCTGCGGTCGTTGAGCAGACGGTGGTCCTGATAGACCGCGCCCACCTGACGACGATGCAACGGAATCTGCCGGCCACGCACCTTGAGCAGGTTGCGCTCGCCCAACAGCACGGCGCCCTGGCTGGGACGCTCGCTGAGGTGGATCAATTTGAGCAACGTACTTTTGCCGGCGCCGGAGTGGCCGGTCACGAACAGCATCTCGCCATCGGCCACTTCGAAGCTGACATCGGTCAGCGCCTGGTGGCCCCCGGCGTAGTGCTTGCTGACGTTGTCGAAACGCAGAACGGTCATCCAGCGATTATGCCGGAGCGCCAGCGCTTACGTCGCATCGCCGAAGACCGGCGATGCGATTGATGCCGCCAGTGGTCAGTTGCCCGAGACCAACGAACGCAGACGGCGGCCGATCCTGCTCAGCAGCGACGGGCTGCCGCCCGGCTTGGCGGCGGCACGCACTGGCTTGGCGACCACCTGGGTCGGCTTGCGAGGCGCGGCGGGTGCGGGCACCGGCGTGGATGCGACCGGCTCGGCGCCTTCGACCGGACGGCCGTTGCGACGGCGACGACGCTTGCGCGGTGCGCGCTCGCCCTCGACGTCGATGGTGGACGGTGCAGCCGCAGCGGCTTCAGCAATCACCGGTGGGACCGCTGCAGCCGCTGCAACCGGAGCCTCGCCCTCGACGCGCGGCTTGCGACGCGGACGCGGCTTGCTATCGGCACTGCCACCGTCGCGACGACTGCCGCCACTGCCACTGCGCGAGGCGCCGCCCGGACCGCTGCGACCGCCACCGCGGCGCTGTTCTTCGGCCGCACGCTGCTCGCGCGCCTCGCGGAAGATGGTGCCCACGCTGTCGCCAGCGTCTTCATCGACCTCTTCGCCTTCCACCGCCACGCGCGCCGCACGCGGCAACGGTGTCAGCAGCTCGGTGGTCACCGGCTCAACCGGGATCTTCTGATCGATGTAAGCCTCGATGTCCGGCAGGCTCATCGCGTAGCGCTCGCAGGCGAAGCTGATCGCATCGCCCTCTTCGCCCAGGCGCGCGGTGCGGCCGATGCGGTGCACGTAATCTTCGGCATCGAACGGCAGGTCGTAGTTGTAGACGTACTTGACCCCATCGATATGCAGGCCGCGCGCGGCCACGTCGGTGGCGACCAGGATCTCCAACTGGCCCTTCTGGAAGCGGTTGAGCAGCGACTCGCGCTTCTTCTGCGGCACGTCGCCGGACAACACACCGACGCGATAACCGTGGCGCTCCAGGGTGCGCGCCACGCGCTCGACGAACGCCTTGGTGTTGACGAACACCATGGTGCGCGCACCTTCGCTGCGCGACAGCAGGCCCAGCAGCAGCGTCTGCTTCTCTTCGTCGGACGGGAAGTAGATGCGCTGCCGTACGCGTGCGGCGGTGATGGTTTCGGTCTCGACCACGAGCTTTTCCGGCTCGTTCATGTGCTCGTAGGCCAGCTCCAGCACGCGGTGGCTCAGCGTGGCCGAGAACAGCAGCGTCTGGCGGGTACCGCGCTCGGGCATGCGCCGCAGCAGGAAGCGGATGTCCTTGATGAAGCCCAGGTCGAACATGCGGTCGGCTTCGTCCAGCACGCAGATCTCGCAGGCATGCAGCGAGACCACCTTGTGCTGCTTGACGTAGTCGATCAGCCGGCCCGGGGTGGCGATGATCACGTCCACACCCTGCTGCAGCAGCTCGCGCTGCTTGTCGTAGTCCACCCCGCCGTAGACCAGCGCAAAGCGCAGGCCCAGGTCGGCGCCGAACTTGACCGCGTCCTTGTGGATCTGGATCGCCAGCTCGCGGGTGGGCGCCAGGATCAGCGCGCGCGGGTCTTCCGGCTTGCGGTCGGCCAGCGCCGGGCGGATCAGCAGGCGGTTCATCACCGTCACCAAAAACGCCAGCGTCTTGCCGGTGCCGGTCTGGGCCTGGCCGGCGACATCGCCGCCCGGCAGCGCGACCGGCAAGGTCAATGCCTGGATCGGGGTACAGCGGGTAAACCCGGCGCTCTCCAGCCCGGCAACCAACGCCGGCTGTAGGTCGAACGAGGAAAAAGTCAAATCGGTCAGCGGTTTGTCGCTCATTATTCCGTCTTCGTGAGGCGCCCTGGGCAGCCCGGGCGCGGCTTGCATCGATGCCGACAGCGTCGCAAACTGCGGCTCTTGTGGCGGACAGCGCGGCTTCAGGACTGACACTTGATTCAGTCGCGCAATGCCCCAGTTTAACGCAATGTGGCGGCCTGCCCGATCCGGGTGGGCCGTTTGGTTTCCAGGAGACCCAACGTGAGCGACAAGGTTCAACATGTCGGCGATGCCGACTTCGATACAGCAGTACTGCAATCCGGCGAACCGGTCCTGGTGGATTTCTGGGCCGAATGGTGTGGCCCGTGCAAGATGATCGCACCGGTGCTGGACGATCTGGCCGATACATACCAGGGCAGGCTCAAGGTTGCCAAGGTCAATGTGGACCAGAACCGCGCCCTGGCCATCAAATACCACGTGCGCTCGATCCCGATGCTGTTGCTGTTCAAGGACGGGCAAGTGCAGGCGAGCCAGATCGGGGCGGTCGGCAAGGGCCAGCTGACCCAGATGATCGACAAGACCCTGGGCGGCGCGGCTGCCTGAGTGAACGGGCGTCCAGCGATGGGCGCCCTGCGGTTCGCCGGTAGTTAAACCCTGCCACGGCGGACGCTTGCGCGGTTGCGCGTCGCGGTGATAGTGTCAGTTGGTCCGGCACACGTTCGTGCGCCGCCGTACCCCTCTAGAAACTTCTTCTAGACTCCCATCTACCAATAGTTCGCCCCCCAGCCGGGCGCTCGCACCTTAGCGAGGAATCACGCACTTGTCCGATCATCCTTCCTCCGATACCGGGAGCAGCGTCGACGCTCCCGTCGAGAAGCGCGTGCGCAAGCCGCGCGTGAGCAAGACCGCCGCTTCCCATGACGATGCCGGCGCACAGCAGTCCAACCTGCCCTTGCCCGCCAGCCCCGCACCCGACGCTCCACGCGCCCCGCAGGCACCGTCGCACGCTGCCGATTCGGCATCGGCGCAGACGTTCGGCGATGGCGCAGGCGCCGGCAGTTCGCCCGGTAACAGCGGTAACAGCCAGGGCGGCGACAGCCACGGCGAGCCCCGCGAAGGCGGCCAGTCACAGCAACAGCGCTTCAATCAGGCGCAGCAACAGCAGAACCAGAATCAGGCGCAAAGCCAGGGCCAGTCCCAAGGTCAGGGTCAAGGCCAGCAGCAGGGCCAGGGCCAGAACGCTGGTCAGAATCAGCAAGGCCAGGGTCAGGGGCAGAACCAGCAGGGCAACCGCCGTGACCGGTTCCGTAACCGCCGCGACCGCGGCCCGCGCGATCGCTTCGGCAACGAAAGCGGCGGCATGCCCTCCTCCGATGGCAGCAACGAGCCGTTCATCGCGCGTCCGCATCCGGCCGTGCCGGAAGGCTTCCCGGTGTATTCGCTGAGCGACCTCAAGCGGATGCCTGCGCAGAAGCTGCTGGACATCGCCGATCAGCTCAACATCCAGGAAGGCGTGGCGCGCGCGCGCAAGCAGGACGTGATCTTCGCCCTGCTCAAGGTACTGACCCGTCATGGCGAAGGCGTTGCCGCCGACGGCGTGCTGGAAATCCTGCCCGATGGCTTCGGTTTCCTGCGTGCCGCCGAAGCCAGCTACCTGGCCGGCCCGGACGATACCTATATCTCGCCCAGCCAGATCCGCCGCTTCAATCTGCGCACCGGCGATCATTTGTCCGGCCGCATCCGCTTCCCCAAGGATGGCGAGCGCTATTTCGCGCTGTCGATCGTGGACACCATCAATGGTGAGCCGCTGGAAGCGAGCAAGAACAAGGTGCTGTTCGAGAACCTGACCCCGCTGTTCCCGCGTCGCCGGTTCCGTCTGGAACGTGGCGATGGGTCCACCGAGGACATCACCGGGCGCATCCTGGATCTGATGGCACCGCAGGGTAAGGGTCAGCGTGCGCTGATCGTCTCCCCGCCCAAGGCCGGTAAGACGATGATGATGCAGCAGGTGGCCACGGCCATCACCAGCAATCATCCCGAAGTGCACATGATCGTGTTGCTGATCGACGAGCGCCCGGAAGAAGTGACCGAAATGCAGCGCACCGTGCGCGGCGAGGTCATCTCCTCCACGTTCGACGAGCCGGCCGCGCGCCACGTGCAGGTCGCCGAGATGGTGATCGAGCGGGCCAAGCGCCTGGTCGAGCACAAGAAGGACGTGGTGATCCTGCTCGACTCGATCACCCGCCTGGCACGTGCCTACAACAACGTGGTGCCCAGCTCCGGCAAGGTGCTCACCGGTGGTGTGGACGCCAACGCGCTGCACCGCCCGAAGCGTTTCTTCGGTGCGGCACGTAACGTGGAAGAAGGTGGCTCGCTGACCATCATTGCCACGGCGCTGGTCGAGACCGGCAGCAAGATGGACGAGGTGATCTACGAAGAGTTCAAGGGCACCGGCAACAGCGAAGTGCATTTGAACCGTCGCATCACCGAAAAGCGTGTCTACCCGGCGATCGATATCAACCGCTCGGGCACACGTCGCGAAGATCTGTTGATCGAGCCGGAGCTGCTGCAGAAGATCTGGATCCTGCGCAAGTTGCTGCATCCGATGGACGAAATCGCGGCGATGGAATTCCTGCTGGACAAGATGAAGACCACCAAGTCCAACGATGAGTTCTTCAGTTCGATGAAGCGCTGAGGCCGGTCTGGATTAGCGCGACGAAAAAGCCCCGCACTGCGGGGCTTTTTTGTGGGCGGCGTTCGCGTGAGAAAGCACCTGGTCTTCCGAGCTTGCTCGAACTGGCGCGCGGTCGTTGCCGATCAACTGCCGTGTTGACCGAGAGCTCGACGGCCGTATGTGGTGCAAGCGGCCGTCGGAGGGCTGATCTGAGGGCGGGCCGACTGCGCGACACCCGCCGCGCCGATTAAGAACCGCCAGTCGTCTCAGCCTTCCTGCAGCGGCGTGATCAGGCGTACGCCTTCGCCGCGGACGGAAAACAATCCCGATCCCGGCAGTGCGTCCGGGCTGTCGGTCGTCGCGGCTGCGTCGTTCTGCATTCGCCACGACGCGGTCTGACGCGGGCCCGGCAGATACGACTGCCATTTTTTCTGCTTGGCATCCAGGTCCTTCTCGGACGCTGCGATGTCGAACGTCACCGGCACGCGCATCTCCCAGAACGGCGCATTGCGCTCAGACCCGGCAGTGGCCGGAGTGAAGGTCCAGCTGCGCGCCTTGGCGATGGAGGCGTCGGCAAATTCCTTGCGCCAGCGCGCACGCTTGGACTCGGGAACCAGTGCGGTGAGGTTGACCTGTTCGGCAACCACATCTTCCACCTTGCCATCGCGTCCGATCTTGAGCAGCAGGTAGACCACACCGGTAGCGCCGCCCCTGAAAGCATTGACCGGATAGGGCGGCGGCACCATGCCGTTGGGTTGTGCGCTGACGCCCTGCGGGGTCTGGCCGCCGAAATGCGCGCTACGGATCGACACCCGATACTGATTGTCATCGCCAGGCTTGGCGACCAGCAGCAAGCTCATCGGCAGCCGCGCCGGCAAGGCATTGCCATCGTCCTTGACAGGATCGAACCGCCATGCGGCCACCGAGTGCTTGATGCGCTCGCGGACAGCTGCAGGCAAACGCTCCTCGTCGGCGAGCGCCACCGCGGTCACGGTGCCGTCGGGGGTCAGCGTCAACTCGCCGGTGACATTCATGCTCGCTTCGATCTGCAGACGCGCAGCGTCCGGCTTGGCGTGCGCCACGCCCATCGCTGCCAGCGAAAAAAGGATGCCCAGACCTAACCGTTGCTTCCACTGCATTGTCTTACTCCATTGGTTGATCGCACGTTTTACCAGCCTGCCGCTATAAACGAAACGGCCTAGGCAAGCCGCCGCGACTCCGCATACGGCGGAGTGTCCGGATAATCGTCTTCGCGCAGCCGGGCTTGCAGGTTGCGCCACCACTGCGCGTCGAACAGTTCCGGGTGGATGTGTTTGACCGCCTCCAGTTGCGAGGCCGGCAAGCCCATGAACAAGGCAAAGCGCTCGGGAAACACATCGCGCGGGCCGACGTGGAACCAGGGTTCGGCGGCGAGTTGTTCTTCGTAGGTAGTGGGCGTGGGCCAGTCGCGAAAGGTGCAGTCGGTGATCAGGCACAGTTCGTCGTAGTCGTAGAACACCGCGCGCTGATGGCGGGTGATGCCGAAGTTCTTTAGCAGCATGTCGCCGGGAAAGATGTTGTTGCGCGCCATGTCCTTGATCGCCTGACCATAGTCCAGCGCAGCGGCATGCGCGGCTTCGGGTAGTTGTTCGCGCAGGTACAAATTGAGCGGGCGCAGCCGCCGTTGCACGTAGCACAGCGCAATCAGGACATCGTCGCCGTCCTCGCTCAGGCTCATCGCGCAGCTGGTCTGCAGTTCTTCCAGCAGCGCTGGCGAGAAGCGCGCCTTGGGAAAGCGCAGAAATCGGTACGGCTGTGCGTCGAGCAGGCGGCCGATGCGATCGAGCTGGAAGACCAATTCGTATTTCCCTTCGACCTGCGCGCGGCTCATGGTCTTGGGATAGGCGAAACGGTCGCGAATGAGCTTGAACACCAGCGGATAACTGGGCAGCGTAAACACCACCATGACCATGCCGGGCGTGCCATCGGCATGCACCAGCTGCTCGGACGGCTGCGCCTGGAAATGGCTGAAAAACGTGCGATAGCGCTCGGTCTTGCCTTGCTTGGCGCGGCCCAGCATGGTGTAAAGCTCGTCGACCGGCTTGTGGGTGAGCAGGCTGCGCAGAAACACCACCGCATCGCCGACCGTGGACAGATCGGCCTGAAAATAACTGCGCGAGTTACTGAACAGTTGTGCGACATCGCTGCGCTTGGTCAGCACCGCTTCGGCGCGCAAGCCGGCACCGTCGTTGATCAGCGCAATCACGCACGGCGAAAACCGATGCTCGCCGAACACACGCCCGACCAGATACGCGCGACGTTCGCGATAGAACACCGTTTCCAGCAGTTCGACGCTGCGCACCGGGTGCTCGCCCCAATGCGCCAGATCGTCGAGCAGACGCACCGCAATGGCCGCCGCGCAGCGGGTGCGGTGCGCATACGGCACGGCGAATGCGTAATCGCCCAGCACGCGCACCAGCATGTCGGTCAGCCGACCCGGCGACACGGCGTAGGTATGCCGTGCGACTGGCACGGTGATGGCATCGGTGGGCTCGATATCCAGCGCGATGAATTCGATATCGGCATCCACGCCATGGGTGCCGAAGTAACGCCGCGTCAGCGTGTTGTAGAAGGTCTTGTACAACTCCTGATCGATCAACCCGGCCAGCAACGTGGCGTAATGACTGCGTGCGCGCATCCACAACGCGCGGTCGTGCGCCTGCCCCAGCAGCACGGCGCGCAGGCGCAGCATGCATTCGGTGATGTACTGGTCGTAGAGCGCGATACGTGCAACGGCGTCATCGCGCGCAGCGCTCCAGTCGCGTGCTTCGAAGCGTTGCTTGGCACGTGCGGTGATCTCGGAAAACCGCGCGTGGTAATCCTCGAACGCTTCGTACACGGCGTGCGCGATCGCCAGCGCACGGCGTTCGGATTGCGGCGGTAGCGGGAGCTGGCTCATTGCAGCAGTGTACTCAGCGCTTGCGGCGACGCGGGGCGGGCAGCGCAGCAGGCGGGATGATCGCTGCCTGCTGCGCGTGCGCGGCATGTTCGCGCGCCTGTGTTTGCAGCCATGCGCGAAACGCAAGAAAACCGGTGTGTGCGGCCGACCGTGGCGGGTACACCAGGTAATGCGACCAGCTGGTCTTGAGCCGTTGCGCAGACAGCGCAACCAGCTGACCGGATGCCAGCAACAGGCGTGCGCGCGTCACCCGCCCCATCGCCACGCCGACCCCATCCAGCGCGGCGCGATGATGGGACTCGGAGTCGTCGAGCACGGCGGCATAACGGCGCGGCGGCTCGCCACCGAAGGTCGCAAACCAGCGCGGCCAGTCGCCATCCGGGTCGCCCAGCAGCGGCCATTGCTGCAGCGGCTGCGCATCGATGCCACCCATGCGCGCGATCAGGGCCGGGCTGGCCATCGGCACCAGCCATTCGTCGAACAACGGTTCGGCGATCACGCCCGGCCATTGCCCGGCGCCGATGCGCATGGCGGCGTCCACGTCCGGCTGGCGCTCGAAATCCACCAGTCGCTCGCTGGAAAACAGATTGATCTCGATGGTGGGATGGGCTGCCAGAAAATCGCTCAGGCGCGGCACCAGCCATGCCGAGGCCATCGACGGGGTGATGCTCAGGGTGAGTGTGTCTTCGCGGCGCGCGGCGAACGGCTGGAACGCCTCGGCAATCGCATCCAGATGCGGTGCGATGCGGTCGAGCAACTGTTGCCCCTGCGGCGTGGCGCTGACGCCGCGCGCGTGCCGCTGCAGCAGCCGATAGCCCAGGCGCTGTTCGAGTGCACGCACCTGGTGACTGAGCGCGCTGACGGTGAGATGCATCGACGCGGCAGCGCGCGACAGATTGCCCAGACGCACCGCACTGACGAAGCCCTGCAATGCGTGAAGCGGCGGACGCGACATGGCTCACCCTTGAATGGAATTCAATACAGACTTGCAAAAGCCTCGCTTTTGCAGGGCCAAGCCTGCGCCTACTGTGGCTTCCACTCAAGTGGGGGCAGGATCATGCGCATCTTTACCGAGTTGCTGTTCCAGCACGGGCACATTGCCGACGTGGCGCTTGCACGGCAATTGGCAGAAGCCGACACGGCAGTGGAAGCCAAGGCCAAAGCCGAGGCCGAGGTCGAGGTCGAGGCCGGAACCGGAACCGGAACCGAAATCGAAGCCGAAATCGAAGCCCAAGCCGAAGCGGCAGGGCAGACCGCGCGGCGCGCGCCGGTGGCGAGCGCGGCGACACCTCAGCAACGCGCCGAGCACCGCATGGCGCGGCGTGCACGTCGCTTGGTCCGGGCAATGACCGCGCTGTCGCCCTTTCGCTGAAACGAAAAGGCCCGCCTGTCAACGAGGCGGGCCCTGCATATCGCACTGACTGCACGCACCGCCATGCGGTGCGCGGGGATCAGGCCTTCAACGTCGCCAGTACGTCATTGAAGGTCTTGCTCGGGCGCATCGCCTCGCTGACCTTGGCCAGGTCCGGGTGGTAGTAGCCACCGATGTCCACCGGCTTGCCCTGTGCGCCGTTGAGCTCGGCCACGATGGTGGCTTCGTTCTCGGTCAGCGCCTTGGCCAGCGGTGCGAACTTGGCCTGCAATGCGGTGTCTTCGGTCTGCGCGGCCAGGGCCTGCGCCCAATACATCGCCAGATAGAAATGGCTGCCGCGGTTGTCGAGCTCACCGACCTTGCGCGCCGGCGACTTGTTGTTGTCCAGGAACTGGCCGTTGGCCACGTCCAACGCCTTGGCCAGCACGGTGGCCGACGGGTTGTTGTAACGGTTGCCCAGATGTTCCAGCGACGCGGCCAGCGCCAGGAATTCGCCCAGCGAATCCCAGCGCAGGCAGTTCTCTTCGACGAACTGCTGCACGTGCTTGGGCGCCGAGCCGCCGGCGCCGGTTTCGAACAGGCCACCACCGGCCATCAGCGGCACGATGGAGAGCATCTTGGCGCTGGTGCCCAGCTCCATGATCGGGAACAGGTCGGTGAGGTAATCGCGCAGCACGTTGCCGGTGACCGAGATGGTGTCCTGGCCCTTGCGGATGCGCTCCAGCGAGAACGTGGTGGCCTCCACCGGGGGCAGGATGCGGATATCCAGGCCGTTGGTGTCGTGATCCTTCAGATATGTCTCGACCTTGGCGATCACCTGCGCGTCATGCGCGCGCGCCTTGTCCAGCCAGAACACGGCCGGGGTATCGCTCAGGCGTGCACGCTCGACCGCCAGCTTCACCCAGTCCTGGATCGGTGCGTCCTTGACCTGGCACATGCGCCACAAATCGCCGGCTTCCACCGCGTGCTCGAACACCGTCTTGCCATTGGCATCGGTGACCTTGACGGTACCGGCAGCCGACAGCTGGAAAGTCTTGTCGTGCGAGCCGTATTCTTCGGCCTTCTGCGCCATCAGGCCGACGTTCGGCACCGAGCCCATGGTGGACGGGTCGAAAGCGCCATGCGTGCGGCAGTCGTCGATCACCGCTTGATACACGCCGGCATAGCAACGGTCTGGAATCACCGCCTTGGTGTCTTGCAGCTTGCCTTGCGCATTCCACATCTGGCCGGAGTCGCGAATCATCGCCGGCATCGAGGCGTCGACGATCACGTCGCTGGGCACATGCAGGCTGGTGATGCCCTTGTCCGAATTGACCATCGCCAGGCCCGGACGCTGCGCATATTCGGCCTGGATATCGGCCTTGATCTGCGCCTGCTGCGCGTCCGGCAACGCGCCGATGCGCGCGTACAGATCGCCGATACCGTTGTTGGGGTCGAAGCCGACCGACTTGAGCGCGTCGGCGTGCTTGCTCAGCGTGTCCTTGTAGAACTCGCCGACCACCACGCCGAACAGCACCGGGTCGGAGACCTTCATCATGGTGGCTTTCAGATGCACCGAGAACAGCACGTCGCGGGCCTTGGCATCGGCGATCTGCGCGTCGATGAAGCTGGCCAGCGCGCGCTTGCTCAGCACGGCGGCATCGACGATCTCGCCGGCCTTCACTGCAACCTTGTCCTTGAGCACGCTGCTGCTGCCATCGGCAGCGACGAATTCGATCTTCAGCGTGCCGGCCTCGGCCAGCGTGGTGGACTGTTCGCTGCCGAAGAAATCGCCGTCGTCCATGTGCGCCACGTGCGATTTGGAGTCGCTGCTCCACTTGCCCATGCGGTGCGGATGCTTGCGTGCGTAGTTCTTGACCGACAGCGGTGCGCGGCGATCGGAATTGCCTTCGCGCAGCACCGGATTCACCGCACTACCCTTGACCTTGTCGTAGCGCGCCTTGATGTCTTTTTCCGCGGCGTCCTTGGGCTCGTCCGGATACGCCGGCAACGCATAGCCCTGCGCCTGCAGTTCCTTGATCGCGGCCTTGAGCTGCGGCACCGAAGCGCTGATGTTGGGCAGCTTGATGATGTTGGCTTCCGGCGTGGTGGCCAGTTCGCCCAGTTCTGCGAGGTCGTCGGCGATCTTCTGCGCGTCGGTCAGGCTCTCGGGGAACAACGACAGAATACGGCCGGCGAGCGAGATATCGCGCGTTTCGACCACGATCCCGGCGGTGTCGGTGTAGGCATCGATGATCGGCAGCAGCGACTGCGTGGCCAGGAAGGGAGCTTCGTCGGTGAGCGTGTAGAGGATCTTCGGTGTCTTCGACATGAGGTGCGATGGCTCTTGTGGTCGGGAGGAGCGCCGATGCCCGGCGACGTTGACGTTGGCGTGCACGACGGGGGTCGCTAGCGGCACGCCGATCGGCCAGCGCGGCGGACGCGGCATTGGATCAGCACGGCATTGTCGCGTCTGAGCCGCGCCCGGGTAAAGCGACCACAGGCGGACGCTTCATCCCGCCACACGGCCAATCGACATGGATGCAGCTGTAACGAATCCATTGCCGATTGAATGCATAGCAAAAAGGCGCAATCTTGCGATCGCGCCTTGTGCTGCGGTTTGGTGCGGGCGGACGTTGCCGGCTGCGGACATGACGGCGCTCACGTAGAGAGCCGTCGCCACAGGTGGCTGCCAATTACGGCAGTTATTTGACCGTAATGGTCTGCGCGCTACCTGCAGGTTTACCGTCGACCATGACCTGCGCGGTGTACGTGCCGGCGGGCCAGCCATCGGGTTTGCTGAAGCTGAGATTGGTGGTTTCTGCACCCGTGGTGGTCAGCGTGGCGTTCTGCTCGCCGGCCACCTGGCCGTCCTGATAGGTGAGCTTGGCCGAGACCGCTACGTTGCTCGCGCTGCCATCGGTCTTGACCGACACGATGATGGTGTCCTTGGCGCCAACGGTGGCGGACGGTGTCACTGTCTTGTCGGCGGCAGCCTTGGTCCCGACTACGACGCTGGAGACGCTCACCACAGAACCCATCGCGGCTGCGGTATCGGTGCTGGCGGCGCCGGTCGCGGTGCTCTGCCCGGCTTGGTCGCTGGCCGGCGGCGTGGCAGCCGGACCTGGCATCGCCTCAGTGGCAGCGCCGGAGGTGGGATCCTTCGAAACGCTGGCGTCTTCGTCTTTCTTGCAACCGGATAACGCGAGCACGCCGGCAAGCGCAATCACGAGCGTGCTTGAAACGGATTTGGTACGCATGGATCAATCTCCGATGATCGAAAAGATCGTTATTTCTGGAATGTTTTTGCAAGACGCACTCACGCCGCGCCACGCACCTTGCAGTGCAGCGACGATCACGTAGGCAGCTACGCTTTGTGCGGCAAACGCAGGACCTGGCCCGGGAAAATCTTGTCCGGATCCTTGAGCGTTTCGCGGTTGGCTTCGAAAATACGCGGCCACAACGCGCCATCACCCAAGTGACGTTTGGCGATGCTGGATAGACTGTCACCTGCCTGCACAGTGACCGATTCCTCGACCAGCTCTGCGGTGCTTTGCACGCTGGTGCGCACGTTGGAAAAATCCGGCGCAGGCGTCACGTCGGCGGTGCTATCGACCGACGACGTCACATTGGAGAAATCTGCTTTTTTATCGGCACTCATTGCTGCGTTCCTTCGTGCATCACGAGGATTGCAGGGTGCGCGGAGCGCTGTTAAGCGTGGATCGCGCCGCCGTGAAGCTGGCGCGATCCTCGAACGCGACCGATTACTGGCGCAAATCGCGAAAGATCGACAGCGGCGTGGGCACGCTGGGCGAGCTACGCAGCGGGTTGATATCCAGCCCGCCACGCCGGGTGTAACGCGCCTCGACCACCAGCCACTCAGGGGCGCAACGGGTCAGCACGTCATTGAAAATACGCTCCACGCATTGCTCATGAAACTCGGCGTGGTCGCGGAAACTCACCAGATAGCGCAGCAGGCCTTCGCGGTCGATCGGCGCACCCCGATAGCGCAGCGTGACGCTGGCCCAATCCGGTTGGCCGGTCACCGGGCAATTGGATTTGAGCAATGCCGAGGTCAGCACTTCTTCCACGGCCGCCGCTGTCTGCGCACGCAGATACGCCGCATTGGGCGGGCCGTAATCGTCGATGCTGACATCCAGGGTATCGATCGACTCGCCTTCGCCCACCGCATCAATCGGCGGCAAACCGAATTCCACCGATACATCGGCGCCGGCACGCGTGGACAGGTCGGTGACGATGCGCGTGCGCACCGCTTCGGCACTGTTGAAGCGCGTGGCATTGAGCGAGTTGAGATACAGCTTGAGCGATTTGGATTCGATCAACGACGGCGAATCGAAGGGCACATGCAAGGTGGCCGTAGCCACGCACGGCTTGCCCTGTGCATCCAGCCAGCTCAGCTCGTAGGCGTGCCAGCGATCGCGGCCGATGAACGGCAACGCGCCGGTCAGGCCGATCGCCTCACGACCGGCCGCGCGCGGAATGGGAAACAGCAGCGACGGATCGTAGCCGCTGGGGTAAGCGACCTCACGACCGAGGGTGGAATCTTCTGGGGTATTCATCCCGCCATTTTAGGCCGAGCCGACTGGCCGTGAGCTATATGGCGAACGCTGGAGCATCGAGCTGGCGACGGCAGCAGCGGGGCTTCAAGCAGCCCGCCGACCCACTTGATCGGCAACGGTCAGCGGGAATCGTGCAACGGCACACGATTCCCGATTCCCGATTCCCGATTCAGCCTGTCTCACCTTGATGCAGATAATCCAGCGACACCTGCAACAGCGCGCGCAGGCCCACGTCCAGCGAGGATTCGTCCAGCAGGAACTGCGGCGAATGGTTGCTGGGCGCGGTGGCCGGGTCGATGCCCTTGGCGGTGGAGCCGACGAAGAAGAACATCGACGGCACCTGCTGGGCGTAGAACGAGAAGTCTTCGGCACCCATCTGCAGCGGCGGCTCGTACACGTTGTCGGCGCCCACCACGGCCTGCAGGCTGGGCAGCATCTTGGCAGTCAGGGCCGGGTCGTTGACCGTGGCCGGGTTGCCGTCCTGGTCGGGCACCTTTGCATCCACCTTGGCGCCGTGTGCGGCGGCGGTGTGCTCGGCCACATTTTTGAGGTCGGCAAAGATCTGCTGGCGCATGCCTTCGTCGAAGGTGCGGATGGTGCCGACCATTTCCACATCGTCGGGGATGATGTTGTAGCGGATGCCGCCCTTGATCGCGCCAAAGCTCAGCACCGCCGGCTGCTTGGACAGGTTGGCGCGGCGGCTGATCACCGTCTGCGCGGTGGAAATCATGTCGGCGCTGGCCACGATCGGGTCGATGCCGTTCCACGGCGCCGACCCGTGGGTCTGGCGGCCGATCATCTTGATCGCAAAGCGGTCAGAGGCCGCCATCAGCGGGCCGCTACGCACGGCGATCTTGCCGGCCTGCACGCTGGAGAACACATGCAGGCCGAACACCGCCTGCGGCTTGAAGTCGGCAAACAGGCCCTCCTTGAGCATCAGCGAGGCGCCGCCTTCTTCGTTGCCGGGCGCGCCTTCTTCGGAGGGCTGGAAGATCAGCATCACTTCGCCGGGCAGCTGGTCGCGCATGCCCACCAGCGCTTCGGCCACGCCGAGCAGGATGGCGGTGTGGGCGTCGTGGCCGCAGGCATGCATCACCCCGACCTGCTCGCCGCGGTATTCGGCGGTGGCCTTGGAGGCGAAGGCCAGCCCGGTCTGCTCTTTGACCGGCAGCGCGTCCATGTCCGCGCGCAGCGCGATCCTGGGGCCGGGCTTGCCGCCCTTGATGATCGCCACCACGCCGTGATGGGCAATGCCGGTGCGCGGCTTGAGGCCGAGCTTGCGCAGCTGCGCGGCCACGGTGGCGGCGGTGCGCTCCTCGCGGTTGGACAGCTCCGGGTGCTGGTGGAAGTCGCGGCGCCACTGCACCACCTTGGGCTGCAACGTGCTGGCGACGGTCTGGACCTCGGGCCGTGGCGCGGCCTGTGCGGCGGCAAGCGTAGGCAGGGCCAGCAGCAGCGCGCTGGTCAGCAGGCGGGAATGGCGCATCGAGAATCCTCCAATGAGTGGCCTTCACTGTAGTGCACCGCACCGCCAGAGCGCAGCGTGGCCGGTGGCGAAGGCCTGGTTGGCCGGTGGCACGGGCTCCCGGGCCATGGTGGGGACCGATTCAGCCCGGCGGTCAACCGCAGCGCCACTGACGCGTTGCCGCTGCACGCATCCGTGAACCATGCGGGCGTTTCGTTCGATGAGCCGTTACTTCAGTAACGCTCAATTGCCCGGACGCAACGATATGCTTCGCAATGCCGCCCCACGGTCGCCCCAAGCGCCCGGCCCGCCCTCAGGAGTTGTCGCATGTCGCGTTTTTGGAAGATCACACTGCTGGTCGTAGCGGTGCTCGTCGTGGTGTTTGTCGCAATGCGGATGATGGGCGGGGGCAATCGCGGCAAGCAGGCGGACGCGCCGGATGGCAATGGCACCGAAAACAGCGGCCCGGTGCCGGTGACGGTGGTGCCCGCCACGACCCAGGATGTGCCGGTCTACGCCAGCGCGCTGGGCACGGTGACCGCGCTCAACACGGTCACGGTCAGCCCGCAGGTCGGTGGCCAGCTGATGAGCCTGAATTTCAAGGAAGGCCAGGAAGTGAAGAAGGGCGAGCTGCTGGCCCAGATCGATCCGCGCACCTTGCAGGCCAGCTACGACCAGGCGCTGGCGGCCAAGCGGCAGAATCAGTCGCTGCTGGCGACGGCGCGGGTGAACTACCAGCGCTCCAACGACCCGGCCTACAAGCAGTACGTCTCGCGCACCGACCTGGACACCCAACGCAACCAGGTGGCGCAGTACGAGGCGGCGGTGTCGGCCAACGATGCGCAGATGCGCTCGGCGCAGGTGCAATTGCAGTTCACCCGCGTCACCGCGCCGATCGACGGCATTGCCGGCATCCGTGGCGTGGACGTGGGCAATATCGTCAGCGCCAGCTCCACCATCGTCACGCTGACCCAGATCCGCCCGATCTACGTGTCCTTCAACCTGCCCGAACGCGAGCTGCAGGCCGTGCGCAGCGGCCAGGCGGCCACCCCGCTGGATGTGGCGGCGCTGGACCGCGGCGATGCCCATGTCATCAGCGGCGACGGCAAGCTGGATGTCATCGATAACCGCATCGCCGCCGACAGCGGCACCTTCGGCGCGCGCGCGATCTTCGACAACACCGACAACGCGTTGTGGCCGGGGCAGTTCGTCAACGTGCGGCTGCAGCTGCGCACCATCTCCGGCGGCACCGTGGTGCCGACCCAGGCCGTGCAGCGTGGCCCTGAAGGCGATTACGTCTACGTGGTGGGCAACGACAACACCGCGCAGATGCGCACAGTAGTGCAGGGCGTGGAGGTGGACGACAGCCATGTGCAGGTCACCAAGGGCCTCAAGCCCGGCGAGCGCGTGGTCACCGAAGGCCAGTTCCGGCTCAAGCCGGGCAGCAAGGTCAGCGCGCTCAAGCCGGGCGAAACTCCGCCCGAGCCCACCGAAGCCGAACTCAAGGCGGCGCAGGACAAGCAGAAGGGCGGCGGCAGCGGCGGCCGACGTGGCGGCGGCCCGCGCTAATGCCTGACCACTGGCGACGGAACACCCCGTCGCCAGTGCGCGTCGGCGCCCTGCGCGCCGGCACCGATTGACGTCTTCAGCAAGGACTCCCCCGTGGGCTTTTCGACCATCTTCATCCGCCGCCCCATCGCCACCTCGTTGTTGATGGCGGGCGTCCTGCTGCTGGGCATCCTGGGCTACCGGCAATTGCCGGTGTCGGCATTGCCGGAAATCGACGCGCCCAGCCTGGTCGTGACCACCCAGTACCCCGGCGCCAACGCGACCACCATGGCCTCGCTGGTGACCACGCCGCTGGAACGCCAGTTCGGGCAGATCTCCGGCTTGCAGATGATGACCTCCGACTCCTCGGCGGGCCTGTCCACGATCATTCTGCAGTTCTCGATGGACCGCGACATCGACATCGCCTCGCAGGACGTGCAGGCGGCGATCCGCCAGGCCACCCTGCCCTCGTCATTGCCGTATCAACCGGTCTACAACCGGGTCAATCCGGCCGATGCGGCCATCCTCACCCTCAAGCTCACCTCCGATTCGCTGCCGCTGCGCGAGGTCAACCGCTACGCCGATGCGATCCTGGCCCAGCGCCTGTCGCAGGTGCCGGGCGTGGGCCTGGTGTCGATCGCTGGCAACGTGCGCCCGGCCGTGCGCATCCAGGTCAACCCGGCGCAGCTATCGAACATGGGCCTGACCATGGAGTCGCTGCGCAGCGCGCTGACCCAGACCAATGTCAGCGCGCCCAAGGGTTCGCTCAACGGCAAGACCCAGTCCTACAGCATCGGCACCAACGACCAGCTCACCGATGCGGCGCAGTACCGCGAGACCATCATCAGCTTCGCCAACGGCCGGCCGGTGCGGCTGGCCGATGTGGCCAACGTGGTGGATGGGGTAGAAAACGACCAGCTCGCCGCGTGGGCCGATGGCAAGCCGGCGGTGCTGCTGGAAATCCGTCGCCAGCCGGGCGCCAACATCGTGCAGACGGTGGAACAGATCCGCAGCATCCTGCCGCAGCTGCAATCGGTGTTGCCGGCCGACGTGCATCTGGAGGTGTTCTCCGACCGCACCGAAACCATCCGCGCCTCGGTGCACGAGGTGAAGTTCACCCTGGTGCTGACCATCGCGCTGGTGGTGGCGGTGATCTTCGTGTTCCTGCGCCGGTTGTGGGCCACCATCATTCCCTCGGTGGCAGTGCCGCTGTCGCTGGCCGGCACCTTCGGGGTGATGGCGTTCGCCGGCATGTCGCTGGACAACCTGTCGCTGATGGCGCTGGTGGTGGCGACCGGGTTCGTGGTCGACGATGCGATCGTGATGATCGAAAACATCGTGCGCTACATCGAACAGGGCAAGACGGGCCCGGAAGCGGCCGAGATCGGCGCCAAGCAGATCGGCTTCACCGTGTTGTCGCTGACCGTGTCGCTGGTGGCGGTGTTCCTGCCGCTGCTACTGATGCCGGGCGTCACCGGGCGGCTGTTCCATGAATTTGCGTGGGTGCTGTCGATTGCGGTGGTGATCTCGATGCTGGTGTCGCTGACGCTGACGCCGATGATGTGCGCCTACCTGCTCAAGCCCGACGCCCTGCCCGAAGGCGAGGACGCGCACGAACGCGCAGCAGCGGCGGGCAAGACCAATCTGTGGACGCGCACGGTGGGCGCGTACGAGCGCAGCCTGGATTGGGTGCTGGCGCACCAGCCGCTGACCCTGGCGGTGGCGATCGGCGCGGTGGCATTGACGGTGGTGCTGTATGTGGCGATCCCCAAGGGCCTGCTGCCCGAGCAGGACACCGGCCTGATCACCGGCGTGGTGCAGGCCGATCAGAACGTGGCCTTCCCGCAGATGGAGCAGCGCACCCAGGCGGTGGCCGCCGCGCTGCAGAAAGACCCGGCGGTGACCGGCGTGGCCGCCTTCATCGGCGCCGGCACCATGAACCCGACGCTCAACCAGGGCCAGTTGTCGATCGTGCTGAAGACGCGCGGCGACCGCGACGGCCTGGACGAGGTGCTGCCGCGCCTGCAAAAGGCCGTGTCCGGCATTCCGGGCGTAGCGCTGTTCCTCAAGCCGGTGCAGGACGTCACTCTGGACACCCGCGTGGCCGCCACCGAATACCAGTATTCGATCTCGGACGTGGACAGCACCGAGCTGGCCACCTGGGCCGGGCGCATGACCGAGGCGATGCGCAAGCTGCCCGAGCTGGCCGATGTGGACAACAACCTGGCCAACCAGGGCCGTGCGCTGGAGCTGACCATCGACCGCGACAAGGCCAGCATGCTCGGCGTGCCGATGCAGACCATCGACGACACGCTGTACGACGCCTTCGGCCAGCGCCAGATCTCCACCATCTTCACCGAGCTCAATCAGTACCGCGTGGTGCTGGAAGTGGCGCCGGAATTCCGCAGCAGCACCGCGTTGATGAATCAGCTGGCGGTGGCCAGCAACGGCAGCGGCGCACTGACCGGCACCAATGCCACCAGCTTCGGCCAGGTGACCTCGTCCAACTCGTCCACCGCCACCGGCGTGGGCAACCAGAACACCGGCATCGTGGTCGGCGCCGGCAGCATCATTCCGCTGGCCTCGCTGGCGCAAGCCAAGGTCACCAACACGCCGTTGGTGGTGAGCCACCAGCAGCAGCTGCCGGCGGTGACCATCTCGTTCAATCTGGCGCCGGGGCACTCGTTGTCGCAGGCGGTAGCAGCGATCGAAAAGGCACGCGAAGACCTCAAGATCCCGACCCAGGTGCATGCGCAGTTCGTCGGCAAGGCGGCCGAATTCACCGGCAGTCAGACCGATATCGTGTGGTTGCTGCTGGCCTCGATCGTGGTGATCTACATCGTGCTGGGCGTGCTGTACGAAAGTTACATCCACCCGCTGACGATCATCTCCACCCTGCCGCCGGCCGGTGTCGGCGCGTTGCTGGCGTTGATGATGTGCGGGCTGAGCCTGTCGGTGGACGGCATCGTCGGCATCGTGCTGCTGATCGGCATCGTCAAGAAGAACGCGATCATGATGATCGACTTCGCCATCGACGCCCGCCGCGAAGGCGCCAACGCGCATGAGGCGATCCGCCGCGCCTGCCTGCTGCGTTTCCGCCCGATCATGATGACCACCGCCGCCGCCATGCTGGGCGCGTTGCCGCTGGCACTGGGCACCGGCATCGGCTCGGAACTGCGTCGCCCGCTCGGCATCGCGATTGTAGGTGGCCTGTTGCTGTCGCAGCTGGTGACGCTGTACACCACCCCGGTGATCTATCTGTACATGGAACGCGCCGGTGAGCGCTTGCGTGCATGGCGCGCGCAGCGTGCCGCACGCCGCGATGGCGCAAACCCCGCACCCACCTCGGAGCGCCCTGCATGAGGACTGGTGCAGCGATTGCTGATCGGATTGCCGGCCTGCGGCCTCGCCTGCCCACACGCGCACTCGGGCGTTGCGTTGGCCTTGCTTGCCGATTCCCGACTCCCGATTCCCGATTCCCGGCGCCACAGGCATGAACATCTCCGCGCCCTTCATCAAGCGCCCGATCGGCACCTCGTTGCTGGCGATCGGTTTGTTCGTGATCGGATTGATGTGCTATCTGCGGCTGGGCGTGGCGGCGTTGCCGAACATCCAGATCCCGGTGATCTTCGTGCACGCCACGCAGTCCGGCGCCGATGCCAGCACCATGGCCTCCACCGTCACCGCGCCGCTGGAACGCCACCTGGGACAGCTGCCCGGCATCGACCGCATGCGCTCGTCCAGTTCGGAGAGCAGCAGCCTGGTGGTGCTGGTATTCCAGAGCAATCGCAACATCGATTCGGCCGCGCAGGACATCCAGACCGCGATCAATGCATCGCAATCGGACCTGCCTTCCGGGCTCGGCACGCCGATTTACTCCAAGGCCAATCCGAACGACGACCCGGTCATCGCCATCGCCTTGACCTCGGACACCCAGTCGGCCGATGAGCTCTACAACGTGGCCGATTCGCTGCTGGCGCAGCGCTTGCGCCAGATCACCGGTATCAGCTCGGTGGATATCGCCGGTGCGTCCACGCCGGCAGTGCGCGTGGACGTGGACCTGCGTGCGCTCAACGCACTCGGGCTGACCCCGGACGACCTACGCAACGCGGTGCGCGCCGCCAACGTCACCTCGCCGACCGGATTCCTGTCCGACGGCAATACCACCATGGCCATCATCGCCAACGATTCGGTGGCCAAGGCCGCCGATTTCGCGCAGTTGGCGATCTCCACCCAATCCAACGGGCGCATCGTGCGGTTGGGCGATGTGGCCACCGTCTACGACGGCCAGCAGGATGCGTATCAAGCCGCCTGGTTCAACGGCAAACCGGCGGTGGTGATGTATGCCTTTACCCGCGCCGGCGCCAACATCGTCGAGACCGTGGACCAGGTCAAAACGCAGATTCCCGAGCTGCGCGCCTACCTGCAGCCCGGCACCACGCTCACGCCCTACTTCGACCGCACGCCCACCATCCGCGCCTCGCTGCACGAGGTGCAGGCCACGCTGATGATCAGCCTGGCGATGGTGGTGCTGACCATGGCGCTGTTCCTGCGCCGGCTCGCGCCCACGCTCATTGCCGCAGTCACCGTGCCGTTGTCGCTGGCCGGCTCGGCGCTGGTGATGTACGTGCTGGGCT
Source organism: Xanthomonas sp. WCS2018Noco2-27 (assembly GCF_031843525.1). NCBI lineage: Bacteria > Pseudomonadati > Pseudomonadota > Gammaproteobacteria > Lysobacterales > Lysobacteraceae > Xanthomonas > Xanthomonas sp. WCS2018Noco2-27. Next base: position 137,852 of record NZ_JAVTIK010000010.1, read on the forward strand.
TCACCTTGAACAACTTGAGCCTGCTGGCGCTGGTGATCGCCATTGGCTTTGTGGTCGACGACGCGATCGTGGTGATCGAAAACGTCATGCGACATCTGGACGAAGGCATGCCACGTCTGGAGGCCGCCCTGACCGGTGCGCGCGAGATCGGCTTCACCATCGTGTCGATCACTGCCTCGCTGGTGGCGGTGTTCATTCCGATGCTGTTTGCCAGCGGCATGGTCGGCGCGTTTTTCCGCGAATTCACCGTGACCCTGGTGGCGGCGATCGTAGTGTCGATGCTGGTATCGCTGACCTTGACCCCGGCGCTGTGCAGCCGCTTCCTGTCGGCGCATACCGAGCCCGAAAAACCCGGCCGTTTCGGCGCCTGGCTGGACCGCATGCACGAGCGCATGCTCGCCATTTACACCGTGGCGCTGGACTTTTCGTTGCGCCACGCACTGCTGCTGTCACTGACGCCGTTGCTGTTGATCGCCGCCACTATTTTTCTGGGCAGCGCAGTCAAGAAAGGCTCGTTTCCCGCGCAGGACACGGGCCTGATCTGGGGCCGCGCCAATTCCAGCGCCACGGTGTCGTTTGCCGACATGGTCAGCCGCCAGCGCCGCATCACCGACATGCTGATGGCCGACCCGGCGGTAAAAACCGTGGGCGCGCGGCTAGGCTCCGGCCGCCAGGGGTCGAGCGCCTCGTTCAATATTGAGTTGAAAAAACGCAATGAAGGCCGCCGCGACACCACCGCACAAGTGGTCGCACGCCTGAGCGCCAAAGCCGACCGCTACCCCGATCTGGACCTGCGTCTGCGCGCCATCCAGGACCTGCCCAGCGACGGCGGCGGCGGCACCAGCCAGGGCGCGCAATACCGCGTGTCGCTGCAGGGCAACGATCTTGCACAGCTGCAGCAATGGCTGCCCAAGCTGCAGGCGGCGCTGAAGAAGAACACACGCTTGCGCGATGTCGGCACCGACGTGGATACCGCCGGCCTGCGCCAGAACATCGTGATCGACCGTGCCAAGGCCGCGCGCCTGGGGATCACGGTCGGTGCGATCGACGGCGCGTTGTATGGCGCCTTCGGCCAGCGCTCGATTTCCACCATCTACTCCGATCTCAACCAGTACAGCGTGGTGGTCAACGCACTGCCCTCGCAGACCGCCACGCCCAAGGCGCTGGATCAGATCTTCGTGCCCAACCGTGCCGGGCAGATGGTGCCGATCACCGCGGTGGCCACCCAGACCCCCGGCCTGGCGCCGCCGCAGATCATCCACGAAAACCAGTACACCACGATGGATCTGAGCTACAACCTCGCTCCGGGCGTGAGCACCGGTGAGGCGGATCTGATCATCAAGTCCACGGTGGACGGATTGCGCATGCCCGACGGCATCCGCCTCAGCGGCGACAACAGCTTCAATGTGCAGCTCAGCCCCAATTCGATGGGGGTGTTGTTGCTGGCTGCCGTACTCACCGTCTACATCGTGCTGGGCATGCTCTACGAGAGCCTGATCCACCCGGTGACCATCCTGTCCACGCTGCCGGCCGCCGGTGTCGGCGCGCTGCTGGCGTTGTTTCTCACCAACACCGAGCTGTCGGTGATCTCGATGATTGCGTTGGTGCTGCTGATCGGCATCGTCAAGAAGAACGCGATCATGATGATCGACTTCGCCTTGGTGGCGCAGCGCGTGCATGGCATGGATGCGCGTGCAGCCGCACGCGAAGCGTCGATCGTGCGCTTCCGCCCGATCATGATGACCACGATGGTGGCGATCCTGGCGGCAGTGCCGCTGGCGGTGGGCCTGGGCGAAGGCTCGGAACTGCGCCGCCCGCTCGGTATCGCGATGATTGGCGGCCTGGTGTTTTCGCAGAGCCTGACCTTGCTCAGCACCCCGGCGCTGTATGTGATCTTCTCGTGCCTGAGCGAACGTTGGAAAGCGCGCCGCGCGCGTGCGCGCGCACGCCGTGCAGAACGCGCGGCGGCACGGCGCCCGGCGGCGTCGGCGCACTGAGCCGCACTTGGCAAAAGACCGCACCCGCCAGACGTGTGCGGTCTTTTCTTGGGTCCTAGATCGCCCTGATTTTTTTTCTAAGCTCACCCCCAAAGTGGACGTGGCTGGATTTGTGGTTCCCATCAGCACACGACCAAGCTGCTAGGTGCGATGCCCTCGCCGATTGCGGGACCGTGTGGCGGCATGGATGCCGCCACCGAGCCTCCAGGGACGGATTCACGGCGTGTCCCGCCAGCGGTGAGGGCATCGCGCCCTCGACGCACTCGGCTTCGGAACATCCAAGCGACGCTGAAGCTCAAGACATCTCTCGCCTTGAGAGGTAATCGAACGGTGCTGAGATGCCGTCGGGTGCAGAGCAGATAATCTTCGGCTGCGTTGCAGCGCCCTTACCCGCCCACCATCGCGGGACACGCTGCAAGTATGTCCTTGTCAACTCTTACGCGGTATCCATGCCGCGCAAGGTCCCGCGACGGTGGGCGGGCAAGGACCAGTAGAGATGGTCGGTGTGCGTGGTTACAAGCAGGGGATGGAGCGCGGTAGTTCGATTAGGTGCGGTCTGATCAGCTTAGGTCTATCCGATCGATGTCACTTCCCTCCAACACCAACTCATTCGTCAAAGCAGGGGCGTGTGGCCAACACGCCGCCGCTATCGAGACAGCGTTGAGAAATTGATAAGTCGCCCTTCGTAGTGCATGCAGTTGGGCGAGATCGCATGCAGCAACTGAAACTGCGGGATACCGCTACCTCACACACCCACCTGATACCGTCGATTGGTGCTGCCTTACACCACCAACGCCAGCAACGATGCGCGTTCCAGCTGCGCATACAGCGCGAACTCGTCATGCACCTGCGCGCCCAACGCCTGCTCGAAACTGCGCTTGCTCGAATGCGCGGCGTACGCGCGCTGCTCGGCGCCGCCCAGATTGGACTGGAAGATGCCGGCTGCGCTGACCGGCAAAAAATCTTCGTAGATGATCGGATCGGCACTGACCAGGCCGAGCGCGATGGCGGTTTCCGCCGGCATTGCGGCCACCTGTGCCGGATCGGCGCGGCCGGCATCGGTCAGCGCGTAGCGGAAATAGCCCAGCCCTTCCTGACGCAGCAGCGCCTCGTCGTCGGGAAAGGCCACGAAAGCGGTTTGCAGGCGTGTGGCGTAATCGACACCGGTGCTGCCGGCACCCTCGGCATCGCGTGCCTGCGCCAATAGCGCGTCGTAAAGCGCGCGGCCCTTGGGCGTCAGCGCAAGCCCGCGCTGTTCGATCTCGCCAAAGCGCGCGGTGTGCGTGCCGTGCTCGGGCTGCCCGCCGTCGCCGACAAAGCCCACCGGCTCTTCAAACGCCTTGAAACTGGTCTGACGCAGCAGGATCGGCACGCGCCGACGCGGCGGCCCTTCGATCACCGCCTTCGCATCGATACCGGCCCGCTGCATCTGCGCCTGCGCCGCATCAATATCCAACGTCCGCGGAGTCAGATGATTGATATGTGGGCCGTGGAAACTCACCACATCGGCAATCAACTTGTGCGCATCGCTCAGCGCGCGGTAGGTGGGCAACGACACCGTGGCATCGCCATGCCAGCGGAAGGTTTCCAGCGCTTCGGCCACAAAGCGCTGCGCCTGCTCGGCATCCAGCCCGCCGACACGCTCGCGCTGTTCGATCAACTCCACGACACCGCTGGTGAAGATCTGCCGCTGCTCCAGGATCTGCGCGGCCTGCGCGCGTAACGCGGCGTCCTCGATCAGTTCCAGCCGCAACAGCGAGGTGAACACGCGGAACGGATTGGCCGACAGCGCTGCCTCGTCGATCGGGCGGAACGCGGTGGAATGCACCGGCACGCCTGCCACGGAGAGGTCGTAATAGCCCACCGGGTGCATGCCCATCACCGCGAACAGGCGGCCCAAGGTGGCCAGTTCGGCCGCCGTGCCGACCCGGATGGCGCCGTGCCGCTCCAGATCCAACCGTGCGCGCTCATCGTTGCGCTGCAGCCGCGCCGCCAATGCCGGATCGGCATCCAGTACATGCGCGTTGACCTGCGCCACCAGCGTCATCAGGTCGCCGTACAACGGCACCTCGGTGCGATACATGTCCGACATCGCCTGCGCGAACAGGCTGCGAATGTGATCGGGAGAGACAAACACGGTATCGCGCATGGCGTGGTCTTGGCAGAGGCCGGCCGATGCCAGCGTTAGCGCATTCTCGCCGACCACGCCCTGCGGCGACCAGCTGCACGGCAGCATCGCATCCGCGCGTTGGCGCGTAGACAGCCTGGGGTGCGCCTGGGCCGGCGACACGTCTTGCGCGTTACAACCCCGCCTGCGCTGCGGCGTCGGCCGCTTCGCTGGACTCGCGCGCAGCCTCCAGCCGCTGCGCATGATCGCCAAGCTGGCGACGCAGCAGCGCGTCCAGGGTGATCGGCCGTTCCCAGCGGTCGTAACTGGCGACGATGGCATGCCGCAGCGCGCGGACATGCGCGCTATCCGGCTCTACCGACAGCCGTGTGATCACGCCTTCCCACCCGTCATGATGATCGCGGGTGTAGGCGCGCACGCTGTCGCGGCACGACAGCTGCACCGTGTGCGCCCACGCGCAGGCGAAATAGATGTCGCCGGCATGCCAGCCGTGCACCTGCAGCAGTGCCTGCACGTAGCCGCGCGGGGTCTGGGTGTAGCGCGCCACCTCATCGATAAAACTGTCGGGGTAGCGCTGCGCATAGCTCCCCATGTCGGCCAGATGCTGGTCCACCCACGCATCGCCGGTACCGGGCATCACCGCCGGCGCGACCTCCTGCGCCTGGCTACCGCCAGCAGGCGCAGGCACGCCCTGCGCGACCGCCAGCACCGGAACCAGCAGGGCCGCCAGCAATGGCAGCGATCGCAACCGAGGTGAGCGTAAGACAGGCATGCCCCGATGATGCCGCATGCTCGCGCCGGTGTCAGGCCACACGCGTGTCAGCGCAGATCGTAGAAGCCGATGGTGCGCACTTCGCGGCAGCCGCTCAGATCGCAAGAGCCCACGTAGCCGGGACCGATGTAACGCTGGCGCGCATCGCGATTGTGCGGGCTGCTGTACGGGTCCGGCCCATACAGGCCGTTGCCGTAGTAGATCTGCCCATACGGACGGTTGCGCGATGCCCCAAACCGTAGTTCGCGGCCATAGCCATAACCGCCATAGCCACCGCCGTAGCGGACGTCGGAATATCGATCGGCCGAAAACGCAGAACTGCGGTCGCTTGCAGTCGGGCGGGACTGCAATTTCGCGATGCTCTCACCGTGCGCATCCACATAGCCTTGTTCGCTGTCGAAGCGGACGGTGCGGAAATACACGATTTCCCCACCCACCTTGCGCGTGCGAAGACGCACATAGTCGCCCGCATCTTCGTAGTACGGCTGCCCGTCGCGAAAGATCACCTCGCTGGGGTTGATGATTTCTTCTTCGAGCTCGGCAGCCGCAAGCGGCGTGGTGCCGGCGAGCAGCCCCAGCGCAACGGCCAGCACTGCACGATGGGTGACGGACAACATGTTCATGGGCAATCCCTCCAAAGTCGGCCATGCACGCCTGCTGGCCGGAACGTCCTGTTGACGGGCACAGCAATGTGCCCGCATGTCGATTCATCGCATCTGCAAACCGGCGACTCCGTAACGACCGCCCTGGCCACTGCAGCTGACGTGGAAGATCCAGCCATTGCCACGGCAGTGCGACAGTTTAAGGCGCGTCAGCACGGAGTACGTATCCCAAGCGGTCGCGACCGTTCCTTCTAACCGCAGCGCGTGCCGCGGGCTTAGCTTAGCGCGTGCCGCCCAGCCAGTGCATCCAGCGCATGCACGGCGGCCGGCCAGCCTGCGGCATCGGGCACTTCGCGCATACGCGGCTCGTCGGCAGCGACGCTGTGCTCTTGCTCATGCGCCCAGGTCACCGCGTAGGGGGTGTAGATGCCCCAGCCGCCGATCGCCAGCACCGGCTCCACATCGGAGCGCAACGAGTTGCCGATCATCACGAAACGCTGCGCCGGCAGGTCGAATTCGCCGAGCACGCGCGCGTAGGTCTGGGGGTCCTTTTCGGACACCACTTCGACTCGCGGGAACAGCTCGGTCAGGCCGGACTGCGCGATCTTCTGCTCCTGATGAAACAGGTCGCCCTTGGTGATCAGCACCACCGCATAGTCGGCGGCGATGGCGCTGACCGCCTCACGCACCCCGGCGATCACGTCTACCGGGTGCTGCAGCGTGGCGCGTCCGATCTCGACGATGCGCTGAATGTCGCGCGCGTCGATGCGGGCGTCGGTCAGTTCGATGGCGGTTTCGATCATCGACAGCGTCATGCCCTTGGCGCCGTAACCGAACACCTTCAGGTTGCGCCGCTCCACCGCCAGCAGGTGCTGCTGCATGCGACTGTCGCCCAGGTCGAGATAGCCAGCCAGGATCGCCTCGAAATCCGCTTCGGCGCTGCGGTAATAGTCCTCGCTTTTCCAGAGGGTATCGTCGCCATCGAAGCCGACCAGTTGAATCGCCTGGCCGTCGCGCTGTGCAAAAGAAGTCATCGCGCAAGTCTAGCAGCGCACCAGCACGCTGCTGCGGTCAGTCGCCCGCGGCGTCGCCCGGTCCGGGTTGATAGCTGGCAAATTCATCGCGCGACAAGCGTCCGTCGCCGTTGCTGTCGAAGTCGCCGAACTTCTCGCGCAGGATCGGGTCGGCACCGGCCTCTGTCGGCGTCAGCGAGCCATCGGCATCGCGATCCAGGCTGCGGAAGCTGCGCGGCGCCAATGTTCCGGCAGGCGACGCCACCGAGGACTCGGCACCGCTCCGGGCGCGGGGCGGACCAGAGGGATCGCTGGGTAACAGCGGAGTCGTTGCAGGAGGCGGCGGCTCGATCGGCAAGGGCGACATGGCCGCAGCATTGCTGCCAGGCGGCACAAGCGGTTGCTGCGTGGTGGCCGGCGGCAACTCCGGCGGCGCGGCGAACGCGAGCAGCGGACTGCACAGGCCGGCCAGTAAGGTAACGCGCAGCTGCAACATGGGAAGAAGGCCAGAGTTGGACCGTGTCACCGTAACGGGGATGACGTAAAGAAAACGGGAGCGACCCTGGCAGGTCGCTCCCGTGTGTCCATCCTGTTCGATGGCGCGCCTGCTCTACGGCACGCGGCTCATTCGCTGTTTCTCATCTACACGCCACTCCTCTTCGATCGGTGGAAATCCAAGGGATGTCTCGCGGCAGTGCCGATCAGTTCCCCTGCGAACCGGCTGCGCCACCACCCTGCTGCTTGGCGACGAATGCCTTGTACTCATCCGGGGTCAGCTTGCCGTCGGTATTGCCATCGGCCTGATCGAAGATCTGTGCGAGCCCTGCGTTGACCTGCGCTTCCTGCTTGCTGATCGCGCCGTCGCTGTCGGTATCCACGCTGGCCCAGGTCTGCCCACCACCGCCGGAATTCGAACTACCGGTCGGAGCTCCGGTTGCCGAACTTCCCGACTGCGCTGCGGCATCCTGAGAGGTGCTTTGCGCCATGGCCGGCAGCGCCAGAGCGGCAGCAAGAGCGGCAGTGGCGGCGAGCAGCGAGATGCGGTTGCGATTCTTCATTTGGGTGGTCTCCTTAGCTTGGGAATGCACGGTGTCGCCGCACATGGCACCACCCTACCCATCGCAAATGAACGCTCAACCTGCGCTGATTTCCCGCAAAACATCCTTTTAACCACAGCGCCGAGCGTTGTGCGTAGCCGCCTGTTAGCGGCTGGTGAGTCAAACAGAAGCAGCGCATTCAACGTGGAAATTTTTGCGAACTGCACCGCATTTTTTCGATACGTCTCAGGCATTCGGGGTGTCGTCGTCCCAGCTTCCAGAACTGAACAGTTTCCAACCCACGACAACGCCGGCGATTGCACCGGCCACTTCGAGGACGACGCGCGAGCCCAGTTCGTTGGGGTCGTGAATCTTTGCCAATGCCAGCCGCGCATACAGCGGCGACTCCAGCCGGACGATGCTGGTGTAGACGAGATTCCAGATGTCGTAGCCGGCACCGATGGCCACGGCAAGCAGGCAGGCGATTCCCAGCGTGTGGCCGTGGGTGAATTGCAGACGTCGGCCGATGTACTCGACTGCGGCGAACAACAGCACCCCAAGCACCAGCGCGATCAGGCCGGCCTCCAGCGAACCGAGCAGGCCGAAGTGCAGGGGCAGATTCATCGTGACGATCCAGGCAGCAGGCGTGCCAGTCTAGCGGCTAAGGGCAAGGGATCCGGGTGCCAGCCGAATTGGTGGACGAGCGCGCGAACGAGGCAGCGGCGACTGCGTGCCAGGCACCTGCATGAAGGGGAGTACGGCACGTCACCCGATCTGCTGCCTCTGAGAGCAAAGGTCCGGCCGGCAACGCCGCTTCAGTCGTCCTGACCACGCGCGGTCACCTGCGCCTCGCCATCCTCGTCCCATTGCACGTTGACCGAAATCGGCTTGCAGCACACCTGGCAATCTTCGATGTACTGCTGATCGCCACCGCTAAGATCCAGCGTCAGCGTAATCCACTCCCCACAATACGGGCAGGCAACATCCAAAAAGCGTTCCGGGTCAGACATGACGATTCCTCAAGCAGCAGGCGCACCGTGACGTTGGCCGGCCAAGCGGCAAACACCGCGCCAAAGACCGCAGTGTACGAGTGATGGACCGACTGCATGCGTAGAACCAGACCGGCAGCCGTTGCGGCCGAGCGTGGGCGCGCTCAGTCCACCGGTACATCGTAAGCGGTATCAGGCGTGGGCTCGGGGCGGAAGGTGAAATGCCACCATTCCATCGGATAATTGGCAAATCCCTCGGCGGCCATCGCACGCAACAGGCGCTGGCGATGCGCACGCTGCGCGCTGCTGATCTCGGGTGCATCGGTATGCGCACGCGGATCGAAGAAATCGAAATCGCTGCCCATCTCCACCGCATCACACGCACCGCGCCGGCAGTCGAGCAAGCCCAGGTCCAGGGTCGCGCCGCGGCTATGTCCAGAGGTCTCGGCGATGTAGTCGCCCAACAGCGCCCGCTTGTCCACACGTGGGTAGTACTGAAGCTTGGTCGATTGATCCTGCAGGTCCGACGCCCATGCCACGAATGCATGCACCGCACGCACAGGCCGATAACAGTCGAACACCTGCAAGCGATATCCCGCTGCCTTGAGCGTACGCGCCACCTTGGCCAACGCCTCGGCTGCCGGGCGTAACAGATAACACCGCGGCGCGAGATACCCGGGCACCACGCGTCCGGTGAAGTTATCGCTTCCCGCATAGCGCATGTCGACGACGATCTCCGGCGCAAGCGTGCGCACATCGATCAGGCCAGCTTCTGCAGCAGTGGTCGCCGGCGAAATAACCGGCGCCGCGGTGGCAGCGAAGCATGTGCTTATCAACGACCCTGCAAGCAACAGCCACGGCAGTGCAGGCTTTTGGCAGCCCGAAGGCACCGTTGGAATGTGGACTGGAGGGGTGTGCGCCATTTGCGAAGCATAGGCGATCGATGCATCAACAAACGCCTGAGCAATCTATTCCTTGAGAAGGACAGATACTGACAGAAGGCACTTGAGAGCCTAGCGTCGCGCAGCGGGATGGTCGTGAAAGACACGAAGGTGCTCGAGCAGTGCTCACTGATCCAGCGGCGGGGTGTACTGCTGCTTGGACGCGTCGAAGGTGTAGGTCACCGTATCGGCGGCGTCCAGGACACGGACCTTGCCTGGACCGGAGACGGCAGTGCCTGTCATGACAACGCGCAGCGTCGGCATGGAACCATTCTTGTTCGGCTCAAAGCTCAGCGTCCCGCTGCTGGAGGCGCATTTCATCGTCCCGCCGTCGTCGCACGCTGCACTGTTGTCTTCACCGGTCGCAACGGTACCCAAGTAAACCCAGCCCTTGTAATCGCCGAGGTCGTTCTTGTTCGGGTCGAAGCTGAAAATAGCGAAGCCCGGGATGCTGACGCCGGTTGCGAACCGTGTGGTCGGCACCGCCAGAAGCAGGTGGCCGTCCTTGGTTTCGGTGCTTTGCGATTTGCGCTTCTCATCGAGCGGATCGGCTTTCTCGTTCGCGCCGAAATCGCCGGCCCACTGCTGTGCGTGAAACAGCGTCCAGGTCGGCTTGCCGTCCACTGCGTCCAGCACATACGTCGCCTGGCTAATGCTGACCCCAACGCCGGGATCTGGGCCGTCGCTTTCCTCTGCCTTGCCATACTTTCCGGGTCCGGCATTGGCGAAGCCGGTGTAATAGTGCTTGCCGCCCAAGTCGAAGCGATAGCCATACCAGAAAGTGGCCAGCGCACCGTTGTCGACGGTGTAGGACGCTGAGCCGTCGCCCTTCATTCCATAAACGTCGTTCAGCACTTGCCCAGGGGCCGGCACCTCGGCGGTAACTTGCTGGGGCTGCGCTGCGGGAGACGTCGTCGGCGTTGCGGCGGCCGTCTCGGTAGGCGCAGGCGGCGCGCCAGCTTGTGCCGTGTCGCTGGCCTTATCCGAACAACCGGCAAGGACCAGCATCGTTGCCGCCCACAGTACTGTCTTCCTGAGACTCATCACGCGACATCCTTTCAATTGTTGGCGGGGGAAAATCCTATCAAGAATGCGCTGCAGATCCAGTGGATTTACAAAACCGCCTCAATCAAGAAAGGCACCTAACTCCTTCCACACCTAACGCGGCCCGCTCTGCCGCCAATGGAGCCCGCCTTCCCGCGCGATGATGCACCGCGTCACTTGGCTTCGAGCTCGCCCGGAGTCAGTGGCACAGCGGGCGAAGTGGTGAGTCGTGTCAACGCATGCAGGATCCGCAAATCCTCGGCATCCAGCGTACTGGCGCTGTTGCCGCGATAGTGGTGATGGAAGGCCTGTAGCGTGGCGGCGGGGTCGTCGAGGCTATAGCCCAGCAACGCAAGCGCCTGCCAGGGATCGAAGCCTGCCGGTGCCGGCGGAGCGTCCGGCGCGGGCCAGCGGCCGAAGCCGGCATCGGCCAGGCGTTTCCAGGGAAACAGCGGGCCCGGGTCGTTCTTGCGTGTAGGAGCGACGTCTTCATGCCCGACGATCTGGGTGCGCGGGATCCGCAGACGCGTGCACAGGTCTTGCAGCAACACCAGCAGGCTGTCGATCTGCGCTGGCGCGAACGCTTCGCTGCCGTCGTTGTCCAGTTCAATGCCGATCGAAGCCGAATTGATGTCGGTGATGGTGCCCCAGCGACCGGAACCGCCATGCCAGGCGCGCTGCGCGTCGCTGACCAATTGGTAGCGCTGCCCATCCTCGCCGATCAGGTAGTGCGCACTGACGCGGCCGCCGCTGTTGCGCCCACGCAGTGTGTTCAGGCTCTGCTGCACCGAGTGCTGGTCGGTAAAGTGCAGCACGATCAGGATCGGCCGCCGGGTGTCGTAATTGGGCGACGGCACCCACTGCGCAAGCGGGTTGCGTTGCGGTGCATGCGCGCAAGCACCTAGCGACAACGCAGCCAGGCAAACCAGTGCCCGCAGCCAGGCCGATGAACACGATTGAAAAATAGGCGACATCGGGTTTCTCTTGACGGGCATTCAGGGCGGCTGACACCAGCTGGCAACCAATCGCCAGATGGGCACAGACACGGACGACTGCAGTGTACGAGAGGCGATACCGATTCCGCGTCGTGGCCGCGTCCGCTGACAGCCACTGCAGTCGTGTTTGACTGGTCGCAAACCTTCGCCCGCGACCGGTGCGGCATGCAGCTTTCGGCCATGTCATGGTCTGCCGAGTGCCGCACGTGCTGGTGGCAAGGCAACGCGCCAGCGTTGGCGCGGCGGCAAGGCGCACGGCAACGACCACTCGACCGACGCGTCTCCCATGGCAGCAGCACGTCATCACACCCTTGGAATCGCGCGACGTCGCGGAGCAATCACCACTGGCAGTCTCCGCACCGCGAGGCGTCCCGCGTACACTCCTGATCAGGCTCGCAGTTGCAGCAAATGGAGGCCGGCACGCTGTTGTTCTCTCCACGCTGCACTGCACGCCACATGCATTCATCCAGAGTTTTTCATGCCACTGTTGCGCCGCCTGCTGACGTTGCTGCTGATCGCACTCGCGCTGCCGTGCGGCGCCGCGCCCGCGAGCATGCCCGCTTCGCAAGCGGCACCCTTCGCCGTCAGCGACGCGCAACTGACGCCGGACTACTGGATCCAGCGCAGCGGCAATGCGCAGGCGCCGCATTTGAACGCCGCACAGATCGCAACCTTCAATGCCCGCTTGTTGCGCGACGATGCGTCCATGCACGATCTGTCGCAGCTGCCCGAGGTCATGCCCGGCGCTGCAGTGCGAGCGCGGATCGAGGCGCTGTCGGCGCCACCAACCCGTGCGTTGTACGGTACGGATGGACAGCGTATCGACGCAGCGCGCCTGTCGGAGCTGCACCGCACGCTGGCATTGGACGCAATTCCTGAAAACGTGGCACCGCACTTCGCACTGGTCGTCCAGCGCGCGGCACTGCGCACCTTCCCTACCTCCCAGCGCGTGTTCACCAGTCCCGACGAGCTTGATATCGACCGCTTTCAGGAGTCCGCGCTGTATCCAGGCACGCCGGTGGCCGTGCTGCACACCAGTGCCGATGGCGCGTGGCGGTTTGTGCTTGCGGCCAACTACGCGGCGTGGATCGCTGCCGACAAGATCGCCGAAGGCCGTCGCGAGCAGGTGCTGCAGTACGCGCACCGCAGCCCACGCATACTCGTCACCGGTGCACGCGTGCAAACCGCGTACACCCCCGAACTGCCTACCCTCTCGGCACTGTCGCTGGACATGGGCACCAACCTGCCCTTGCATGGCGACTGGCCACCGCAACAGCCGGTCAACGGACAACTGCCGCTGGCTGCCCACGTAGTGCAACTCCCAGTGCGCGATGCCGATGGTCGCTTGCAACTGCTGCCGGCCCTGATCCCGCGTGGCGCCGATGTGCGCGTTGGTCCCTTGCCCGCGACCGATGCCGCATTGCTGCGCCAGGCGTTCAAGTTTCTGGGCGAACGCTACGGCTGGGGCAACGATTACGACGCCCGCGATTGCAGTGGGTTTGTGCTGGATATCTATCGCAGTCTGGGGATTGCGCTGCCGCGCAATACCGGCGATCAGGCGCGCAGCCCGGCGCTGCGCACTGTTGCGTTCGATGCACGCGCGCCGCGGTCGCAACGTCTGCAGCAGCTGGCGCTGGTGCACATCGGCGACCTGATCTATATCCCTGGCCACGTGATGTTGGTGATCGGGCATGAGCGCGGCACACCGTGGGTGATTCACGATGTAGCCGGCGCCAACTATCGCGCTGCCGATGGCAGTGTGCAGCGCGCGCGCTTGAACGGCGTGTCAGTGACGCCGCTGTTGCCGTTGCTGGCCACCGATGGCACACCCTTCATCGACCACATCACTCGCATCCAGCGCATCGCGCCGATCGGCTCCCCATGAAGATCACCGGCTTCCGCCTAGGCATGCTGCGCGTGCCATTGAAAACACCGTTCAAGACCGCGGTGCGCACCGTGCAGGCGATCGAAGACGTGGTGGTGCTGCTGCAAACCGATAGCGGACATATCGGCTACGGCGCGGCGCCGGCGACCGCGCCGATCACCGGCGATACGCACGGCAGCATCATTGCCGCGATCCAGCAGTGCATCGCGCCGCGTTTGATCGGCCAGGATGTAGCCGATCTCAATCGGCTGTGCGGCCTGGTGCACCATGCGCTGGAACGCAACACCAGCGCCAAGGCCGCGGTGGAGATCGCGCTCTACGATCTATGGGCGCAGTCCTTCGGTGCGCCGCTCTATCAGTTGCTCGGTGGCGGCACGCCGCGCATCACCACCGACATCACCATCAGTGCCGATCGCATCGACATCATGGTCGCGCAGGCGCAGTCGGCATTGGCGCGCGGCTATCGATCGCTGAAGATCAAAGTGGGTAAGGACAGCGCATCGGATGTCGAACGCGTCAAGGCGATCCACGCAGCCGTCGATGGGCGCGCATCGCTGCGCCTGGATGCCAACCAGGGCTGGACACCCAAACAGGCGGTGCGCAGCATGCGTACGCTGGAGGACGCCGGCATCGTGCTGGAATTGCTTGAACAGCCGGTCAAGGCCGCCGATATCGATGGCCTGGCCTTCGTCACCGCGCGTATCGACACCCCGGTGATGGCCGACGAAAGCGTGTTCTCACCATCTCAGGTGATCGACCTTCTCCAGCGTCGCGCGGCCGACATCGTCAACATCAAACTGATGAAGACCGGCGGCCTGTCCAATGCCATCCGCATCGCCGATATCGCTGCCTTGTACGGCGTGCCGTGCATGATCGGATGCATGATCGAATCCAGCATCAGCGTTGCTGCAGCCGTGCATCTGGCGGTGGCCAAAGCCGACAGCATCACCCTGGCCGATCTGGATGCGCCGGCGTTGGGGCAGTTCGACCCCACCGAGGGCGGCGTGCAGTTCGATGAGGCGCAGATCCATATCGACGATTCGCCGGGTCTGGGTATCCGCCGTATCCGCGGGTTGGAGCTGTTGCCCGACTGACCTGGCCGTTGCAAGCGGCATGTCGGGCGGCAAGTAACCGAGCACGCGATTAGGAACATGCGCATTTCCTAACCAGCCGCTTGCGCGATCCATGCCGTACAAAAACGACGCACGCAGCGATCGTGATTCCAGCGCAGCACGGCAAAGACGCACATGCAGTCGACAGCGCCATGCGCCACACACGCGCATTGCTGGGTACAGTAGGCCTGCCCCACCCGACACCATCGGTTACGGTAGGCGTGCCGTCATCCACACAGATGCATCGCCACTCTCACCAGTTCGTCCCCTGCCGTCCGGAGCCCGCATGCGCCTTGCCATCCTGTTGCGATCCACCCTGCTCCTGACGCTGGCACTGTGCAGCAGTGGCGCCGCCGCAGGCGAACCGATCGAAGCGCTGCAGCAGGCACGCGCGCTGATCGTGGTGATCACGCCGGACTGGAACAGCACCCAGGCGCGGCTGCAGACCTTTACGCGTGTCGATGGCCAATGGACGCCGGCCGCGCCAGGCTTCGCGGTCGCACTCGGCCGGCATGGCAGCGCCTGGGGCGAAGGTCTGCACCCGGCGCAATCGCAAGGCACACAGAAGCGCGAAGGCGATGGCCGCAGCCCGGCCGGGGTCTTTGCCATCGGCCCGGCATTTGGCTATTCCGCCAGCATCGACAGCGCCATGCCATATCAGGCCATGAGCGCCACGCATTACTGCATGGATGTGCCCAGCTCGCCGCTGTACAACCGCATCGTCGATGCTGCGCAGGTCGGTGAAGCGGCGGTGGCCGGTTCCACCGAGCCGATGCGCCTGGACCTGCGCCATCCCGGCGATGCGCGGTATCGCGAAGGTTTCGTCATCGCGCATAACCCCAACAATATTGCCGGGCGCGGCAGCTGTATCTTTGCGCATCTGTGGCGCACTCCGGGGCAGTTCACCGCCGGCTGCACGGCAATGCAGCCTGCCGACATGCAGCGTCTGCTGGCCTGGTTGAAACCCGCGGACAAGCCGCTCTTCGTGTTGCTGCCGCGCGCCGACTACGCGCGCCTGCAAGCGCAGTGGCAGTTGCCCGAGCTGGTCGAGGCCGCACCATGAGCACGCCCGCGCCCCCATCCGATAGCACCGGCCTGGTGCGTGTGGTCAGCCGCTGGCAGATCGTCGGTTTATCGATCAACGATGTCATCGGCAGCGGCATCTATCTGTTGCCCGCAGCCACCGCGGCACTGCTGGGGCCGATGAGCCTGTGGGCGGTGATGCTGGCCGGGCTGGCGGTGGCCTTGCTGGTGCTGTGTTACGCGCAGGCAGCCAGTTATTTCGATACGCCCGGCGGCAGTTACCTCTACACGCGCGAGGCGTTTGGCCCCTTTGTCGGGTTTCAGATCGGCTGGATGATCTGGCTCACCCGTATCAGTTCGGCGGCGGCCTTGAGCAACGGGCTGGCCGATGCGGTGGCGCGGTTCTGGCCCACCGCTTCCACCGATGTATGGGCGCGCACCTTGGTCGTGGTCGGCTCGCTCGGTGTGCTGACCGCGATCAACGTCATCGGCGTCAAGTCGGCTGCGCGCACCGGCATCGCCCTGGTGATCGGCAAACTGGTGCCGTTGCTGTTGTTCGTGGCAATCGGGCTGTTCTATGTGGACTGGTCGTGGGCGTTTGCCGGCAAATCTCCTGACCTGCGCGACCTGGGCAATCTCGGCGAGGCCGCCCTGCTACTGCTGTTTGCGTATGCGGGTTTCGAAAACATTCCTGCAGCGGCCGGCGAATACCGCAACCCGCGCCGCGACGTGCCATTTGCGCTCATCACCATGATCGTCACGGTGACCGTGATCTATGCCGCCGTACAGGTCGTCGCGCAAGGGACGTTGCCCAATCTTGCGGCCTCGCCCACCCCGTTGGCGGATGCGGCCAGCGGCTTCGGCGGCGAGGCGCTTGCGCTGATTCTCACCGTGGGCGCCACCATCTCCATCCTGGGCACGACCAGCAACACAGTGATGCTCGGTCCGCGCTTTCTGTTCGCGCTCGCGCAGGACGGCTACGGACCGGCGTTTCTGGCGCGCGTGCATCCGCGCTTTCATACGCCCGCAGCCGCGGTGCTCACCCAGGGCGTGTTGTCGCTGGCGCTCGCGTTGTCGGGCTCGTTCACCCAGCTGGCACTGCTGTCGATGGTCACGCGCTTGTTCGCCTACATCGGCACGGCGGCGGCGGTGATCGTACTGGCGCGCCGCTATCGGCAGCGCACCGACACGCTACGGTTGCCGGGAGGCCCACTCATTCCCATCGCTGCGTTGTTACTGTCGCTCGGCTTGCTGGCCAGCGCCAGCTGGCAAAATCTGGCAGCGGCAGGCGTGGCATTACTGGTGGGCTGGGCGTTTTACCTGTTTCCGCGCAAGACGGTGTAGCAGCTTCGCAATACGCTCGCGCCGCGCTCACGCAGGTCTAACCGGGCACGCTCAACGCTGCGCTCTCACTTGCATGGGAGCTTGCGATGAAACTGCGTCGCGTCTACAGCACACCCGATCTTGAAAGCGCGCAACGCGTACTGCAGTCCGCACGCAGCGCCGGCATCGACAATGAGTCGTTGTCGCTAATCGCCCGCTCGGATATCGAACTGCACGACGTGCCGGACGAGCGCAAGGATGCCAAGACCGATTTTGTGCCGGCCGCAGCGCGCGGCGCGGCCACCGGTGGCGCGGCCGGGTTGGTGGCAGGCCTGGTGGCAGTCGCTGTGCCGCCAATCGGCCTGACCCTGGCCGGCGTTGGCGTCATGGCACTGGCCGGCGCGCTGGTGGGCAGTTGGTCGTCGGCCCTGATCGGCGCCACCGTGCCCGACCCGGTGCGTCGTCAGTTCGAGGACGAAATCGAAGCCGGCCGCATCTTGGTCGTCATCGATGCCGACGAACAGGCGCTGCAGGCCGCGGAGCCGTCAATCGTCGCTGCCGGCGCCAAACCGCTGCCGTATGAGGCAGCGTCGGCAGCGGTTTGAAAGGCATCGTGTGCACCCAAGCGCAGCCCATTGGCTACCGACCAACCCATCACCGCATCTGCGGCGCGTCTTGATCCCACCATCACCCCGCGTGCCGCGCTGTTAACACCCCGCTGCCTAAGTTGATCCGCACATTCGCAATGACGGAGACGAGCATGAACGTGCCGTATCAGATTCCAGGCCGCGCACCGGACGAAGACCGCAGCCAGAACGTATCCAGCTATTGGCGTGAACGTTTTACTGAAGAGCCGTATTACACCGAAGGCGACCGTTACGAAGATTACGAAAGCGCTTATCTGGTCGGGCATGAAGCACGGATCCGCGAGAATGCGCGCGCCTACGATCAGGTCGAAGCCGAACTGCATCGCGATTGGGAAGCCAAGCGCGGCACCGATGGATTGAGCTGGAGCAAGGCACGTCACGCCGTCAAGCGCGCGTGGGAAAACGCAGCGGATTTCATCTCGGGCGACAGCAAGCCAAAGCCGTAAACAAACAACGCCACCGTCGAGGTGGCGTTGTTGTATCAACAAGAGAGTTGTCCGTCAGTCGAGCGGCGGAGGTGCAACACGCGAGGTGTGCTGGGTTGCGTCTGCATCCATCGCATCGCGCGTATTTTTCTGCACGGCGACTGCGCCAAACAGGCTCAACGCATACGCCATTGCATAAAAGCCTTTTTCGCTCAGCAGCAACGTTGCGTTGATCAAGCCGATCGCCAGCAGCACCAGGGCGATGATCAGCGAGAACCAGCAGATGGCATAGTAAAGACCCGTCACCGGAATCCCGTCCGCGCGGTCACGCACGCTTTTTTGCAATGACACCGAGGCGAACAGACCAAACAACAGCAGCGTGAAGTAGTAGCCCTTCTCGTTGAGCAACATCTGCGCGTTCCATAAGCCGATCAGATACGCAGCGCTGCCTGCCAACAAGGCAGCCCACGACGCAGCGATAAAGGCGGGCGAGGTTTTTTGCGTGGCCATGGAAACTCCTTTTCATGGTGAAACTGCAGGATGAAACAACGATGTGAGACGCGGCCGACCTGCGGAGAGTGATCTGCGACAGGGCGGCCCCGCTAGCGTCGTGTAAGGTACTTGAAAACCCGACGCGGAACACGTTGTGGGAGGGCTGCAGCGTGACCGTGCCTATCCCCTGGAGGACCTCATGTCTATCCGTCGTCTGCTTGCTCTGGCCTGTTCGGCCACCCTGTTCGCCACCGGCGCCGCACTGGCCGCACCTGCGGCCGCCCCGGCCGCCTCCATTCCCAAGGCGCAATGGCCATTCCAGGCCACCACCGTTGCCGACTTCGACGAACCCTGGGCGATGACCTTCCTGCCCGATGGCACGCTGTTGGTCAGCGAAAAGCGCGGCGCATTGATGCGTCTGGACCCCAAGACCAATCGCAAGAGCGCCGTGACCGGTGTGCCGGCGGTCGCTTACGGCGGCCAGGGCGGGTTTGGCGATGTTCTGGCCCATCCGCGCTTCGCCAAAAATGGCCTGGTCTATGTGAGCTACGCCGAACCGGGCCAGGGCGACATCCGCGGCGCGGCGGTCGCGCGCGCCAAGCTCACACTGGATGCTACCGGCGGCGGCACCTTGTCCGACCTCAAGGTGATCTGGCGTCAGAGTCCCAAGGTGTCCGGTAATGGCCACTTCGGCCACCGGCTCGCGTTCGGCCCGGATGGCAAGCTGTGGATCACCTCCAGCGAGCGCCAGAAGTTCGATCCGGCGCAGGACATGAAAGCCAATCTCGGCAAATTGATCCGCCTCAACGACGACGGCAGCGTACCGGCCGACAATCCGTTCGCCGCGCAGGGTGGGGTGGCTGCACAGGTGTGGTCGCTGGGGCATCGCAACATTCTGGGCATCGCATTCGACGGCAGGGGCCGGTTGTGGGAACACGAGATGGGCCCGGCCGGCGGCGATGAGCTCAACCTTATCCAGCGCGGCGCCAACTATGGCTACCCGATCGTCTCCAATGGAGACCACTACGACGGCAGGCCGATTCCCGACCACAACACGCGCCCCGAATTTGCCGCGCCCAAGATCAGCTGGACGCCAGTGATCTCGCCGGCAGGTTTTGTGATCTATAACGGCGCGCAGTTCCCGGCGTGGCGCGGCCAGGGCTTTATCGGCGGTCTGTCGTCGATGGCGCTGGTGCAGGTCTCGCTGGGCGATCAGCCACGCGAAGTGGCCCGCTACGACATGGGCGCACGCATCCGCGAAGTGGAGCAAGGTCCCGACGGCGCGCTGTGGTTGCTGGAAGACGAAGCCAGTGGCAGCACCGGTCGTCTG
Source organism: Xanthomonas sp. WCS2018Noco2-27 (assembly GCF_031843525.1). NCBI lineage: Bacteria > Pseudomonadati > Pseudomonadota > Gammaproteobacteria > Lysobacterales > Lysobacteraceae > Xanthomonas > Xanthomonas sp. WCS2018Noco2-27. Next base: position 157,607 of record NZ_JAVTIK010000010.1, read on the forward strand.
CTCAAGCTCACCCCCAAGAGCAAGGCTGCGGTCGAAAACGACGCGTAAGCGGCCTGAGATAGGCCAGTATCGGCACTGCCTGCGCAGCGAGATGCGCAGGCAGTGCATCGCGGCATCTCGGCGCGCGTTCTGCCGTGTGTCCACAGGCACATCAGTGGCGGCGATTCTGTTTCGCCGGTGCGCTGCATGCGCCACGCACGCAATCTGTCACTACCCGCGTAAGCCTGTGCGCTATCGCGCTGGGCCGCACTTGTCTCCGCAGCGACGATGACCTCAACGCGTGCATGCATGGGTGCGCCGATCTCAACACGCACCTGCGCTGCGACAGCAGGCCAGGCCAAGCTCCCCCTGCCCCATCACACGCTACCTGCAGCTACCTACACAAGCGGCAGTCAGTGGCGTTGGTCACGTCTTGCACGCGTTCTCATTGCAGCAGACCGCCAATCGACGCGACGGCACACCACCGCCTAGACCAGCGCGCTCAGGCGCCAAGCAACTCGAATGTCACCGCTTCGCCACTCTTGGCCGACGCGCACACCCACACATCGAACACGCCGGGTTCGGCACCGAACACGCCCTTGGGATTGGTAAACGCCAGCGCCTCGCGCGTCAGCGTGAACACCACATCCCTGTGTTGGCCAGGTTGCAGCAACACCTTGCGGAACCCCTTGAGCTCGCGCACCGGGCGCACCCGGCTTGCCACGCGATCATGCACATACAACTGCACCACTTCTTCGCCGGCCACGGTTCCGGTATTGGTCACGCGCGTGGTGATGGTCAGCGTGTCGTCCCACCCAAGTTGCGCGGCACTCAGCTGCGGCTGCGCATACGCAAACGTGGTGTAGCTCAGACCATGCCCAAACGGATACAGCGGCTCGTTGGGCATTTCGCGCCAACGCGCCTTGTATTCGGACAAGGTCGGCAGCTCGGGACGACCGGTGCGCAGATGATTGTAGAAATACGGCTGCTGCCCGGTGACCTGCGGAAAGCTGATCGGCAGACGCGCGGACGGGTTGTAGTCGCCGAACAACACATCGGCCACACCGGTGCCGGTCTGGGTGCCCAGATACCAGGTCACCGCAATCGCCTCGGCGTCGCGCACGGCGCCATGCAGCGCCAACGCGCGGCCGTTGCGCAACAGCACCACGATGGGCGTGCCGGTGGCGGCAACCGCTTCGGCCAGCGCTTGCTGCGCCGGCGGCAAAGTAATGTCGGTACGCGACTGCGCCTCGCCACTGAAGCGCTGCGGCTCGCCGAGTGCCAGCACCACCACATCGGCGGCCTGCGCGGCATCGATGGCCGCCGAAATACCGCCCGGCAGCGCCTCTTCCAGGCCACAGCCCTGCACAACGCTCAGATCGTCGGTGCCGACCACGGCGCGCACGCCCTGCTCCAAGGTCACGTAACGCGCCTTGTCACCGAATAATGTCCAGCACCCTTCGATGTTCTCGCGGTCCTGCACGAACGGGCCGATCAACGCGATCCGCTGCCCGCTCTTCTTCAGCGGCAGCAGCGCGCCGTCGTTCTTCAGCAACACGATCGAACGCCGCGCCGCATCGCGCGACAACGCATCGTGTGCAGGCAAGTGAGCGTTATCGGCTTCGCGCGCCGGGTCCAGCGAGCGATACGGATTGTCGAACAGGCCAATGGCCTCTTTCAGCTGCAACATGCGACGCACGCTGGCATCCAGCGTGGCCATCGGCACCTCACCGCTTTCCACCAGCGACGGCAGATGCGCGGCATAGAAACCGCTCTGCATGCTCAGGTCCAACCCGGCCAGAAACGCCTTCTTGGTCGCATCGCGCTCATCGGCGGCGTAGCCGTGCGCGATCAATTCCATATCGGCGGTGTAGTCGGAAATCACCACGCCCGGAAACTGCCATTCACCGCGCAGGATCTCGGTCAGCAACTCGTGGTTGGCACTGGCCGGCACGCCGTTAATGTCGTTGAAGGAGGACATCACCGTCAAGGCGCCGGCATCGAAGGCGGCCTTGAACGGCGGCAGATGCACATCGCGCAGCGTCTGCGGTGCGATATCGACGGTGTTGTATTCCATGCCCGCCGCCACCGCGCCATAGGCGGCAAAGTGCTTGGGCGTGGCCAGCAGGCAATCGTCGGCGGTGAGGTCGCTGCCCTGAAAACCGCGCACGCGCGCGGCGGCAAATGCGGCGCCCAGTAATACGTCTTCGCCGGCACCTTCCGCGCCACGGCCCCAGCGCTGGTCGCGCGCGATGTCCACGGCCGGTGCGTAGGTCCAGTGCAGGCCGGCGGCGGTGGCTTCGATCGCGGTGGCGCGCGCGGTGCGCTCGGCCAACTCGGGCTCGAAGCTGGCCGCTTCGCCCAACGGGATCGGGAACACCGTGCGCATGCCGTGAATCACGTCCGCGGCCAGAATCACCGGGATGCCCAGGCGGCTTTCTTCGACCGCCACCTTCTGGATCTGCACGCCCAGCGCGGCGCCGACGCCATTGAACAGCGAGCCCACCCGGCCCTCGCGGACCTGCTGCAGCACCTCGTCGGCGTTGAGCACATTGGCTTCGGGATTCACGTCCGGTGCGAACGGCCGCACCATGTCGGCGAACACACCCAACTGTCCGACCTTCTCTTCGACGGTCATCCGGGCAATCAGGGTTTCGATGCGATCAGCAGCCATGAGATCCTTGAGAAAACGTTTACATGGCCGGCAATTCTAGCCTGACGCGACCGCGATGATGCAAGTTTCGGGAGCGGATATTCGGGATTGGAGACATCTAGCGCACGCTTTGCGGACGCATTGTCGCTAGGAATCGACGTCATCGCCTGCCCGCAGTCCGCTACGAGTGGTCTGTCATCTTCAGGTCCGGGCGTGCGCGCTCGATGATCACGCCCACCGCCTGCGCGCCGCGCACCGCGCCGGGCTTGCTCAGCTTCAGCCGCAGCCAGTGCACGCCAAACTCGTCCAGCACGATCGCCGCGCAGCGCTCGGCCAGCGTTTCGACCAGCCCGAAGTCGGAGGCCTGCACGAATTCGATCAGGCGCTTGCTCACCGCCTTGTAGTTCAAGGTGTCGGCAATGTCGTCGCTGGCCGCCGGAATGCGGTTGTCGAACCCCATCTCCAGATCGAACCGCAAGGTCTGCCGGATCCGCCGCTCCCAGTCGTAGATGCCGATCAGCGCATCGATGTCCAGACCTTCAATAAACACTTTATCCATGGGGAATCAGGAGTCGGAAATGGGGGATGGGGAGGAGCAAAAGCACGGCGCACACGACGGACAGGGTCGGAGTAAAGCTCTTAACTATTCCCGATTCCCTAGTTCCGATTCCCGCGCCGCCAGCGGCGGCAAGCTCGCCATATCCCAGCGCGGCGTCACATGCACCTCGGCCCCGGCACGCTCGCCAGCCTCAAGGCGCAGCGCGCCGGCGAAGGCGATCATGGCACCGTTATCGGTGCACAGGGCCGGCCGCGGGAAGCAGACCCGGCCACCCCGACGCTGCGCGGCCTCGTGCAGTTGCGCGCGCAGGCGCTTGTTCGCGCCCACCCCGCCGGCCACCACCAGCGTAGTGCAGCCGGCCGCATCCAGCGCGCGCAGGCATTTGATCGCCAGCGTCTCCACCACCGCATCTTCGAAGCCACGCGCAACATCCGCCCGCGTGGTGTCGGATTGGTCGCTGGCGCGCCAAGCCAGCAGCACCTGGGTCTTGAGCCCGCTGAAACTGAAATCCAGGCCCGGCCGGTCGGTCATCGGCCGCGCGAACTTATAGCGTCCCGGCGTGCCGGTTTCGGCCAGCGCCGCCAGCTGCGGCCCGCCCGGATACGGCAGGCCCATCATCTTGGCGGTCTTGTCGAAGGCCTCGCCCGCCGCATCGTCCAGGGTCTCGCCCAGGACCTCGTAATGCCCGAGCGCCTTCACCGACACCAACTGGGTGTGCCCGCCGGAGACCAGCAGCGCCACGAACGGCGGCTGCGGCGGGTCGTCTTCCATCAACGGCGCCAGCAGATGGCCTTCCATGTGATGCACGCCGATCGCCGGCACGTCCAGCGCCCAGGCCAGCGAGCGCGCCACGCCGGCACCTACTAAGAGTGCGCCGACCAGGCCAGGGCCGGCGGTATAGGCCACCCCATCCAGTTCGTCGATGCGCAACCCGGCCTCGTCCAGGGTCTGACGGATCAGCGGCAGCAGCTTGCGCACATGGTCGCGGCTGGCCAGTTCGGGCACCACGCCGCCATATTCGGCATGCAGCGCGATCTGGCTGTAGACCGCATGGGCGCGCAGCGCCGGCACGCCGGACAAGGCGGTGTCGTAGACCGCCACGCCGGTCTCATCGCACGATGATTCGATCCCAAGGACTTTCACGGCAGCTCGGCAAGCAGAACAAGCGTCTATTTTCGCAGCTTTTGTGCTGCGCAGATGCGCCGCTGGCGATATGCTGCGCGCCCGCATCCGCAGCGCCGGATCGGGCGCAAACGCACGCTCTGGCGGGCTTCTCGCCACAAATTGCGGCAGGGGCTTGCAGGTCGTTGGCAAGTCGTTATAATGCGCGGCTCGCCGGGGCAACCCGGAAATTCCGTCACGCGAGTCCGCTCGCACCCGCCCGGGGCTCCCGGACGGAAATCCCATTATCTGGAGAACCCATGCCCAGCGTTAAAGTCCGCGAGAACGAGCCCTTCGAATTTGCGCTCCGCCGTTTCAAGCGCACCTGCGAAAAGGCCGGCGTGCTGGCCGAAACCCGCAAGCGCGAGTTCTATGAAAAGCCGACCCAGGAGCGTAAGCGCAAGGCTGCCGCTGCTGTGAAGCGTCAGTTGCGTCGTTCCTCGCGCGACGTCACCAAGCGCCAGCGCTTGTACTGATCGAACGCGGTTCTTGCCGGTGGGTCTGCGCTGTAGGCGCGACTCATCGAAAGAGAACCCAAGAGCCGGCACGCGCAAGCGTCGCCGGCTTTTTGTATTGGTCCGCTGACCGGATCGCAACCCGTCATGGGCGATGCACCGCCGGCCCCGCGCCGGGCACAGCCCTCTCGCCCGCCCCGTCTGTTTCGCCGATGCGCGTTGCCAGCCGCAGCGCGTCGGCACCCCCTCACCACGTAACCAGGAGTCACCACATGCCCCTCAAGCAGCAGCTCACCGATGACATGAAGGCCGCCATGAAGTCCGGCGACAAGCACAGCCTGGGCGTGATCCGGCTGATCAACGCCGCGATCAAGCAGAAGGAAGTGGACGAGCGCATCGAGATGGACGACGCCGCAGTGATCGCCGTGCTCGACAAGATGGTCAAGCAGCGCAAGGACTCGGTCACCCAGTTCGAAGCCGCCGCACGTGAGGACCTGGCGCAGATCGAGCGCGAGGAAATCGTGGTGATCGAACGCTACCTGCCGGCCAAGATGGGCGAAGCCGAAATCGTCGCCGCCATCCAGGCTGCCATCACCGAAACAGGTGCCAGCAGCCCGGCCGACATCGGCAAGCTGATGGGCGCACTCAAGCCCAAGCTGGCCGGTCAGGCCGACATGGGCCTGGTCTCCACCCTGGTCAAGCAGCACCTGGCAGGCTGATCCACGCGTCCGCACTGCCCTGCGCCAACGGCCGGGGCACTGCGGACGGCGTGTGGTGTAGGGCTGTAACGCGTCGGTGATGCGTCATCGGCCGGTTTCCCCTTGCAGATGCTGGCCCCCAGTTGGGTTGCCGCAGTCCGGGCTGGCTCCCGCGCGTCACCGCCGTTGCAGGCATCGCCCGCCAAACGCCGCGTACGTCGCAGCGCCAGCGCTGTCTCCAACGACGCGACCCAGCGGCTGCATCGCATGCTGCGCCCACGCATCGCGCGCAACCCCACTCACGCAGCACCGCCACGCGCGTGCTTTCACCCCTCCTTCGAGCAGGCCCTGCTAGAACGGGTGCGCCAGCGCAGGCGTAGGCAAGGTTCTTCCGCATACCGACCTTGCTCCGACCCACCTGCGCGCACAACGGTATGCGCCAAGGATGTTCCCGCCGGTGACGACGCTTTCAACCGCCTATCTGCACAAGCATGTGAGCCGCCTGCAACGCAGCGTGCCGATGGCCCTGCTGAACCGCTTTATCGAAATCGACGTCATGACGCAGGCCGCGTCGTTGTCGTTTTACGCACTCCTGTCGCTGGCACCCCTGCTGGTACTGCTGTTGTGGCTGACGGCCTCGCTGTATCCGCCTGCGCAGGAGGCGTTGGTGCAGCAGGTTGCGCAACTGGCAGGCAGCAGCGCGGCCGAAGTCGCCCAGACCATCATCCGCAACGCCACCGCTCAGCCCGGCGTGGGTTCACTGGCGGGCTTGTGGAGCACGCTGCTGCTGTTCATCGGCGCCACTGCGGTGTTTGCGCAGTTGCAGAACGCGCTGAACCTGATTTTCCGTACCGACAAAGAGCGTCTGGACGGCCTGATGGCGTGGCTGAAAAAGCGCGTGTTCTCGTTCGGCGTGATTCTGGCGTTGGGCTTTTTGCTGATCGTGTCGATGATCGCCACCACAGCGTTGCAGGTGGTGTTTGCGCGCCTGCCGTCGGTGCTGCCGGCCGTGGGCTACGTCACCACGCTGGCCCTGTATTCGTTGGCGTTCGCGTTTTTGTATCGCTATCTGCCCGACCGCACGGTCGATTGGCGTCAGGCGTTTCTGGGCGGCATCATCACGGCGTTACTGTTTGCGCTGGGCCGTTATGCCATTGGCGTGTATATCGCCACTGCGGCGCCCGGCAGTGCGTACGGCTCGATGGGCACGCTGGTGATCCTGCTGGTGTGGATGTATTACGCCTCGGTGGTGTTCTTCGTCGGTGCATTGATCACTGCGGTGATCGACGAGCGGGTGCGCTCGCATCGCAAGTTGCGCGAAGCAGGCGTGGACCCGGAGCACCCGCCGATCATGGTGCCGCCAGCCGATGCGCAGGCGGTTTCCGCAGCCCCACAGACGACGTCGTCGCAGCACAGCTGAGCATGAGCTGATGCGGGCATCGCTAGCGCATACCGACGTCCTCTAAAACAAGGCGGCCGCTGGCCGCTGCGATATCCTAGCGGGATGGCCCGCATCCCCGACGCATTCATCGACGAACTGCTTGCACGCACCGACATCGTCGAAGTGGTGGGCGGCCGCGTGCCGCTCAAGCGTCAGGGCAAGGAGTATTCGGCGCGTTGCCCGTTCCACGACGAGCGCTCGGCCTCGTTCACGGTCTCGCCGACCAAGCAGTTCTATCACTGCTTCGGCTGCGGCGCGCATGGCACCGCGATCAGCTTTTTGATGAATTACGACCGCCTCGAGTTTCTCGATGCGGTCGACGAGCTGGCCAAGCGCGCCGGCATGGAAATTCCGCGCGATACCCAACAGCGCACGCCGCAGCAACAGGACGACAGCCGCGAGCTGTATTCGGCACTGGAAGCGGCCACCAAGTTCTTCCAGCGTCAGCTCGAAGGCAGCGCGCGCGCGGCCGAGTATCTGGATGGGCGCGGCGTGGATGCCGACAACCGCGCGCGTTTCCAGATCGGCTATGCGCCCGATGGCTACAGCGCATTGAAGGACACCCTGGGCACCGATGCGCGCCGCATGAGCGTGCTCGAACGTGCCGGGCTGTTTTCCAAAAACGACCGCGGCCATGTCTACGACAAATTCCGCGATCGGGTGATGTTTCCGATCTTCGATCGCCGTGGCCGGGTGATCGCCTTCGGCGGTCGCATCATGGGCGCGCCGGCCGATGGCCGCGACCCGGGACCGAAGTACCTCAATTCGCCGGAAACCGCACTGTTCCACAAGGGCCGCGAGCTGTATGGCCTGTGGCAGGTGCGCCAGGCCAACCAGAAGATCGAACGACTGATCGTGGTGGAGGGCTACATGGACGTGGTCTCGCTGTTCCAGTTCGGCGTCACCCAGGCGGTGGCCACGTTGGGCACCGCCACCACGCCCGAACATGCCGAACTCCTGTTCCGAAATGCGCCGGATGTGTACTTCTGCTTCGATGGCGACAATGCCGGGCGCAAGGCTGGTTGGCGCGCGCTCGAATCGGTGCTGCCGCGCATGAAGGACGGCCGCCAGGCGTTCTTCCTGTTCCTGCCCGATGGCGAAGACCCGGACACCATCGTGCGCAAGGAAGGTGCGCAGGCCTTCGATCAGCGCCTGAAACAGGCCACGCCGCTGTCGCAGTTCTTTTTCGACGAAATGTCGCGCGAGATCAATCTGCACACGCTAGACGGCAAGGCGCGCCTGGCCGAGCGTGCCAAGCCGATGCTGGCGCAGATTCCCGAAGGCGCCTTCGGCGATCTGATGAAGCAGGAACTGGCGCGCATGACCGGCGTCGGTGCGAGCATGTCCGCGCAGCAGTCCTCGTCCAAAACGCGGCCGCCTGCGCGCATGGCGGCGCCCACGCAGAAACGCAGCCTGGTGCGTGCGTCGATCGCCATCCTGTTGCAACAACCCTCACTGGCGATGAGCCTGGAAGGCGACCACGATTTTTCTGGGTTGCGCCTGCCCGGCATCGAGCTGTTGATGGAGCTGCTGGCGCTGGTGCGGCAACGGCCGGAAATCAGCACCGGCGCGCTGCTGGAGCACTTCGCCGAGCGCGAGGAACTGGTTGCGCTGCAGAAGCTGGCCGCGCAGGAGCTCCCCGGCGACGAGCACAGCTGGGCGATCGAGTTGCACGACGTCGTCGCCCAACTCGACAAACAGTTACTGCGTCAGCGCGTGGAAGAACTGCAGACCAAACAGCGCGCGCAGGGCCTGGACAACACCGACAAATACGAAATGCGCGAGTTGCTCAAAGCGCTCGCAGCATTGTGATGCTCCAGTGCCTACGCCATGCGGCCTGGTGCATTGCGCTGCTCAGCGGCGCCGCGCTCGCGCAGACAACGCCCACAGGCACCACCCGCAATCTCATCAGTTCCGGCCAGCCCACGCAGGCACACCTGCGCGCTGCTGCGACCCAGGGCGTCACCACCGTGATCGATCTGCGCGCTCCCGAGGAGCCACGCGGTTACGACGAAATCGCAGCCGCCGACGCACTGGGCCTGCGCTATGTCCGCCTGCCGATCCGCAACGCCGATGCACTCACGCCAGAGGCCGCACGCGCCTTGCAGCGAGTGCTGAATCAACAACAGCAGGGCACGGTGTTACTGCATTGCGCCAGCGGCAATCGCGCCGGCGCGCTGCTGGCCCTGCTCGCCGCACGCGAAGGCGCCAGTCCCGAACAGGCGCTGCAGATCGGGCGCGAGGCCGGCATGCAGCCATCGCTGGAAGCGGCGGTACGCAAGCAACTCGGCGTCGAACCGCAGCGCTGAGACTCCGCGGGGACATCGGCGGCAACAACGACTCGGGCTTAGAGCGGCTAACAACACGCAGCGAGCAGTCGTCAGGCGGGTGTGGACGACGCGCTCAGAACCGGCGTGTCCGAGTGGTACATGCCGCACCGAGCACAGGCTGCGCCCGCCTGACGGCTGCGCAGTCGTTGTGTTGATCGCTCTTAGGCAGCGCCCGCACGCGTCGTAGAATGATCCGCTCCCCGCGCACGTTCGCGCGATACCGTCGGATCTCGATGAAGAAGCTGCTGGCGCGGTTGCGCATTGACCCTTTCACCCTCGCGCTGCTGTGCACGGTCACGCTCGCCTCGTTGTTGCCGGTCTCCGGCGCTGCCGCCGCGATCATGGACGATGTCACCGATGTGGCGATCGCTGCGCTGTTCTTCCTGCATGGCGCACGGCTGTCGCGCGAAGCGGTCAAGGCCGGCGCGCTGCATTGGCGCCTGCATCTGGTGATCCTGGCCTGCACCTTCGTGCTGTTTCCATTGCTCGGCCTGTTGTTCAAGCCAGTGGCGCATATCGCACTGACGCCGGAGCTGTACATCGGCGTGCTGTTCTTGTGCGCACTGCCGTCCACGGTGCAGTCTTCGATCGCTTTCACCTCGATGGCGCGCGGTAACGTGCCGGCCGCTGTTTGCGCGGCCTCGCTTTCCAGCTTGCTGGGCGTGTTTTTCACCCCGTTGCTGATGGGCGCGATGGTCGGCAGCCAGGGCGCGATGGCGCACCCGGCCGAGGCCATCGGCAAGATCCTGCTGCAGCTGCTGGTGCCGTTTTTGGCTGGCCATTTCATGCGCCCGTGGATCGGCGGCTGGGTCGAGCGCCATCGCGCGGTGCTGCGCTATACCGACCAGGGCACCATCCTGCTGGTGGTCTACACCGCCTTCAGCGCATCGGTGAACGAAGGGTTGTGGCAGAAGACCCCATTGCCGGCATTGCTCGCGGTGCTGGGCGCTGCGGCGCTGTTGCTGGCAGTGGCCATGCTGTCGATCACCTTCCTTGCGCGCCGGCTTGGCTTCAACCGCGCCGACGAAATCGCCATTGTGTTTTGTGGCTCGAAAAAGAGCCTGGCCACCGGTGTGCCGATGGCCAAGGTGATGTTTGCCGGTGGCGGCCTGGGTGCGATCGTGTTGCCGATCATGCTGTATCACCAGTTGCAGCTGATCGTGTGCGCGTTCGTGGCCGCGCGCTACGCGCGTAGCGCGCCGGGCGATCCGCCGCCGGCCACCGGCCGCCACTGAAGCGGGCACCCCGGCGATCAGGCGGCGCCGATGCGACCGCCTGCGCTCGCACGATTGGCCGTGCGCTGGCCGTCGAACGCACCCAGACCGGTGCGCTGCGCGTAACAACAATTCGCATCGGATGCCGTTGCCGGCGTGTGTGCAGAGATACAACGGTCATGACCTCCATCGGCGCGGGCGCAGCCCCGCTCGCCAGAGTCGCTGACCCATCCCCTGCCGCCTCCCCTGGTGATCCCATGAAGCTGTCCCGCCGACGCCCTTCCCCGTCCTTGATCGCACTGCTTGCGGTGCTTGCGACCCTGACCGCCTGCAACAAGCCCGCGCCACCGTCGGCGCCCGCACACATCACACCCGCCGCCGCACCTACCGCAGACACCGGGATCGCCTGGCACGAAGGCGACATCGAAGACGCGTTTGCCGAAGCCAAGGAAAGCGGCAAGCCGATCCTGCTGTACTGGGGCGCGGCCTGGTGCCCACCGTGCAACCAGTTGAAGGCCACCTTGTTCAAGGATCCGGCGTTCATCGCGCGCACGCGGCAGTTCGTCGCGGTGCACCTGGATGGCGACTCCCGAGGCGCGCAGGCCTGGGGCGAGCAATTCGGCATCAAGGGCTACCCGACCATCATCGTGCTACGCGCGGACCGCAGCGAAATCACCCGTCTGGCCGGCGATAGCGACAACGCCCGTCTTGCCGATGTGCTGCGGGTGGCGGCCACCAGCACCACCACCGTCAAACAACTGTTGGACAAGGCGCAGCACGCACCGCAGGAACTCAGCGCGGACGACTGGGCCGTGCTCAGCAACTATGCCTGGGGCATGGACGACCGGCTGATCAAGGCCGATGACGCCGCCGGGTTGCTCGCACGCCTGTCCAAGGCCGCCCCGCAACCAGCACTGCAACACCGGTTTGCGCTCTCGGCGCTGGCCGCAGCGGAAAAGCCCCCCGCGCCAGACCCGGCCTATCGCACCCTGTTGGAGGCAGTTCTGGCCGATCCGGCCGAACTGCGCGCCAATCTCGGCACGCTGAGCCACGTCGCCGCGCGTCTGGTCGGTGCGTCCAGCACCGATGCCGGCGAACGTGCCGCCCTGTCGGCGAAGCTCGATCAGGCATTGGACACCGTCTATGCCGATACCAGCGTGCCGATCAGCGACCGCCTGGACACTGCGTACGCGAAGATGCAGCTTGCACGCCTTGCGCAAGGGCAGCCGACCGAGACCGAGCCGAAGGGGCCACAACCGCCGTTGCCGGCAGCGGTGGTCGCTGCCGTGCACCAGCGCGTGCAAACGGCAGTGGACGCGGCCAAGACCGTCGAGGAACGGCAATCCATCATCAGCGACGCGGCTTCGTTGTTGAGCGAGGTAGGCGACAGCAGCGCTGCCGAGCAATTGCTGCTGGCCGAACTGGGACGCAGCAAGACTCCGTACTACTACATGCCGGAACTCTCCCAGCTCGCCGAAGAACGCGGCGATCGCAAGACCGCGCTGTCCTGGCTCAAGAAGGCCTATGAAACTGCCGATGGCCCCTCGATCCGCATGCGGGTCAGCATGATGTATGTGGACGGGCTGATCCGGCTTAGCCCCGACGACACCGCCGGCATCGAAGCAGCTGCCACCCAGGTGATCGGCGATCTGGCCACACAGTCCGATGGCTACCGTCAGCGCACCCGTCAGCGCTTCGACCGGCTGGGCACCTCATTGAAAACCTGGAGCAAGCAGCATCACCAGGAAGGCAACGCGGTGCTGGCACGACTCCGGCAGAAAATGCAGGCCAGCTGCGACAGCAAGAACACCAGCGCGTGCAGTAGCTGGCTAAGCTGAGCCTGCACAACCCGGCAGGCATCTGCGCAGCGGCAATCGGGCTGCCTCAGATGTCTGCCGCGGTTCTCACCGCACCCACGGTAACAGCAGGTGATCCACCATCAGGAAGGCGAACAACGCCATCAGATACACGATGGAATAGCCGAACATCTTCATCGAAAATAGTTCGTCCGGCGGGTCCAGCATGCGCCACGCATACCAGAGGAATACCGCGTTGAGCACCACCGCGCCGCCGAGATAAAACACCCCACTCATGCCCACTGCCACCGGCAGCAACGTCACGATCGCCAACACGATCGTGTAGATGAGGATCTGCTTGCGCGTGTGCGGCACCCCGTGGGTCACCGGCAACATCGGGATCGCCGCCTTGGCGTAATCGGCACGCCGGAAAATCGCCAGCGCCCAGAAGTGCGGCGGCGTCCAGATGAAGATGATCAGCACCAGGATCGAAGCATTGATCCAGTCGGCCGTGGTCGGCAGCCCGGTGACCGCCGCCCAGCCCAGCATCGGCGGCGTGGCGCCGGCCAGCCCGCCGATCACGATGTTCTGCGAGGTCGCACGTTTCAGGTAAACGGTGTAGATCACCGCATAGCCGATCATCGAGGCGAAGGTCAGCACCGCGGTGATGACGTTCACCCAGACCACCAGCATGGTCATGGAGATCACGATCAGCACGCTGGCAAACACCATCACCTGCCACGGCCGTACCTTGCCCACCACCAACGGACGCCAGGACGTGCGCGCCATCTGCGCGTCGATCTTGGCATCGAGTAATTGATTGATTGCTGCCGCCGCCGAGGCGGCCAGCCAGATCCCCACAAACCCCAACGTGCCCGCACGCACCTGGGCCCAGGTGGGCACGCCGGGAATGGCTAGGAACATGCCCACCAGCGCGGTGAACACGATCAGTGCCACCACCTTTGGTTTGGTCAGATCCCAATAATCGCGCGCACTGACAGCCATGCTCATTCCGGCGCGCGCAGCCGCGCCAATAGCGACACCAGCACGAACAGCAATGCCACCGCGCCACCGTTATGCAGCACCGACACTTCCAGCGGCAAGGCCAGCTTGACGTTGAGCATGCCCAGCGTCACCTGCACCGCCACCAGCACCGCCAGCGCCGTCGCCCACACGCGCATCCCCGGCGAACGCGACAAGCGCCATGCCAGCCACCACAGATACAGCGCGGTCGCGATCGCCCACAACCGATGCGCCATCTGGATGGCGATACGCGCCGCGCCATCGAGCACGCCGCCTTCGTAATCCACACCGATCCCGCGCCACAGCGTGAAGCCTTCGCGGAAATCATGCGTTGGCCACCACTGGCTGACGCAACGCGGGAAGTTGTCCGCAGACCAGCTACCGCCGCCGCAGGCCAGCGCCGCATAGTTGGAGCTGACCCAGCCGCCCAGCGCGATCTGCAGGCCCAGCACCGCCACGCCCAGACGCAGCAGCCACTTCAGCCGCGAGGCGTCGGCCAGCGTGATCGGCAAATGGGTCGCCCGCCACGCCATCCACACCAGCAGCGAAAACATCAGCATGCCGCCGAGCAGATGGCCCATCACCACGATGGGTTTGAGCAGCAGCGTCACCGTCCACATGCCCAGCAGCGCCTGGAAGATCACCACCGCCAGCGTCAGCACGCCGGCACGTGCCAGATCGATATTGCTCCAGCGCAGCGCCGCCAGCAGCAGGATCGCCTCGCCCGCGGCTGCCACACCCATCGCCAGCGTGTGCCAGCCGGACATGTACAAGGGGATCGAGAGCGCCACCAGCGCCGCTGCCGACACGACCTGCGCAATGCCCATGCGGCGGCGACGCGCGGCCAGCAGCGCCAGCACCAACACTTCCACGCCCAGCGCGCCAGCCAGGAAGCGGTGCACCTGCTCGCGCCAGGCCTTGTGCGATTCCAGCGGGCGAATCTTGCTGGCCACGTGCGTGTTGGCTTCGTCGGCAGTCTGCGGCCAAGTGACGCGGCCATAGCAGGTCGGCCAGTCCGGACAGCTCATGCCGGCATCGGACAGGCGCACGAACGAGCCGAACAAAATCGTGCTCGCAGTGAACAGCGCCGCAAGCCAGGCCATGCGGTGGAAGTGGCGGAACAATGCCGGTGGCGCAAACAGATTCATCGAGACGGGCTCACATCAATTTCAGCAGCTTGACCAGATCCGCACGCAAGCCGGCCGGGTCGAAACCCGGGGCATAGCGCAGGATCACGAAGCCGTTGGGGTCGATCACATACACCGGCACGCCGGCCGCATCGTTGCCACGCGGCAGTGCGCGCCGCAGCGAGGCATCGTCACGCAGGACGCGCAAGGCCGGCATCGGCGGCAGACCGGCGGGCGGCGTGCCGATCCACAGCACCTCCACCTTGTCGGCGCGATGCCCAAGCAGCTGCCAGACCTTGTCCAGTTCCGCGGCCAATGCCACGCATTGCTGCGCACAGTCTGCCGGTGGTGCGAGCGCGATCCGCCAGATGCGCTCGCCAGGCGCCCACGCGTACGGTTTCCCGTCCGCGCGCACCGGCACCAGCGCACGCAGGTCGGCGGGCGGATTGAGCAATTGTCCGTTGTTGCGCATCGACGCCGGCTGCCAACCGGAGAAGCGCAGCACGCCGGCCAGCAACATCGAGCCGAAGAACAGCACTGCCAGGGCAATCAGCATCCTGCGGCCGCGTTTGACCGAGTGCGGCGTGGCCGATGTAGGAGAGGTCATGCTGGCGATTTTCTCATGCCGCGCGGGTCAGTGCCCGCGCCGCCGACGGCGCCGCGCACGCCAGGTCAGCAGCGTTGCAGTGGCCAGCACCGCCGCTGCAAGACCGAACCATTGCACCGCGTAACCTAAGTGCCGCGCGGGTGGCAACGTGTTCGGCAGCATCTCCAGATCGCGCTGGTAACCGACCGGCACCACTGGATCCAGGCGCAATACCTGCGACGAAATGTCGCGCCTTCCCAGCGTGCTGCGCACCGCCTGCACATCCAGCCGTGTCGCCAGCCAGGTATTGGACGTGGCGGTGAGCGCCAGCGCCGGCCCGATTGCCAGACCGGATGAGGGCGGCGCGCTCAACAACCCCTGCAGGTCCCGCGTACCTTCCAGTGCTGTGATGCTCGGCAATTGCCGATTCGCCGGCAGCGGCAACCAACCCAGGTCGACCAGCAGCGTATGCGATGTACCTTGCGCCGCGGCGAGCTGGTAGACGCGCACACCGGCACGTCCGGCATGCAATTGATTGTCCAGCAGCACCTGCTGCGGCAAGAACCGTACGCGTCCGCTCACCCACGCCAACTCCTGCCGCGCGGCCACTGCCTGCACCAGGGTCAACGGTGTCTCGCGCACATGCGCGGCGCGTTCCAACAACGCTTGCTTGCTGTGCATGCGCTGCAATTGCCACTGCCCGAGCGCAACAAACCCCGCGCTGACCAGCACGGCCAGCGCCCAACCCAACACCGCCGTGTGCTTGCGCGTCATGACAAGCGACGCAAAAAAGCGTGCAATGCCCGGACCACGTCGACGACCACCGGGGCTGTTGTGAACGATTCGCTCAAGACGCTGCTGATTGTCGCCTTCCTGATCGTGATCCTGTGGAACCTGGGTGCCGGTCTGTACTACCTGCTCACCGACCGCGGCCAGACCAAACGCACCGTCAACGCACTGACCTGGCGCATTGGATTGTCAGTCGCATTGATCGCCATCGTGATCATCGGCATCTACACCGGCTGGATCAAGCCGCATGGCATCGGCCGCTGAGGAGCTGAAATTAGGGATTCGCTATTGGGGATTGGTAACAGCATACGCAGAAGCGCTTTTGCGAATCCCAAATCACCAATCCCTTCCCTCCGAACCGCATGGCATCAGCCGTTGATGAGCTGGAATTAGGGATTCGACATGAGGGATTGGTAACCGCAAACGCAGAAGCGCCCCTGCGAATCCCAAATCACCAATCCCCAATCCCCGCCTTCAAAGCACATACACGAACAGGAACAGCGCTAGCCACACCACGTCGACGAAGTGCCAGTACCATGCGGCCGCTTCAAAGGCGAAGTGGTTATCGCGGCTGAAGTGGCCCTTGGCTGCGCGTAGCCACATTACCGCCAGCATGATCGTGCCCAACAGCACATGCATGCCGTGGAAGCCGGTGAGCATAAAGAACGTGGAGCCGTAAATTCCCGAGCCCAGCGTGAGATTGAGTTCGGTGTAGGCGTGGATGTATTCCTCTGCCTGCAGGAACAAAAACACGCAACCCAGCAGCACCGTCAACCCCAACCACAGCAGCAGCGCACCGCGCCGGCCGCCTTTCAGTGCGTGATGCGCAATGGTCAGCGTCACACCGGAGGTGAGCAAAATCAGCGTATTGATCAGCGGCAATCCCCAGGCCGGAATGGTCTGGAATTGCCCGCCGATCGTGCCCGGACCATTGGTCGGCCAGGCAGCGGAATAGCCGTTCCACAGCAGTTCGTTGGTCATCACGCCATCGCCTTCGCCGCCCAGCCAGGGCAGCGTCAGCACGCGCGTGTAGAACAAGGCGCCGAAGAAGGCGCCGAAGAACATCACCTCGGAAAAAATGAACCACACCATCCCCATCCGGAACGAGCCGTCCACCTGGCGGTTGTAGTTGCCGGCGTTGGACTCGCGGATGACATCACCAAACCACATGAATAAAGTCGCCAGCAACATCGCCATGCCGGCGAAGAATGTCCAGCGCCCCCATGCCGCGTCGTTGAGCCAGCTGGCCACGCCAATCATCATCACGAACATCGCAATCGACCCGACAAAGGGCCATTTGCTCTGCGTCGGGACGAAATACGCATCGGCGTTGGGACTGTGATCGGCCATGGCGTTGCTTCCGTGTCGTGGTACGGGTGGATGAAGGTTACGGCGCCGCGCGCGGCGTGCCGGACACGGCACCGCCCTGCAGTTCCGAGGTCAGCGCGTCGTTGCGATAGAACGTGTAAGACAAGGTGATCGTGGTGACTTCCGCAGGCAACGCAGGGTCCACGATGAAACGCAGCGGCATGTCGCGCGTCTCCCCGGCCTGCAGCGTCTGCGCGGTGAAACAGAAACATTCGGTCTTGTTGAAGTAGCCCGACGCACGCGCCGGCGCTACCGACGGCACTGCGCTACCCACCACCGCCCGCTTGCTGTCGTTGCGCGCGAAATACAGTGCCTCGTTGAGTTCGCCCGGCACCACGTCCATCGTCATTTGCTCCGGATGGAACGTCCAGGGCAGTTTGGAATTGACCCCGGCATCGAACTCCACCCGCACCGTGCGTTTGCCAGCGCCCACCGCGTTGGATGCACCCTCACGCGTGCTACCCGGTGCGCGCTCCATGCGAATGCCGAAGACTTTTTCGCACGCGATGCGGTACAGCGGCACCAGCGAAAAGGTCAGCACGAAGACGCCTAGCACCACGCCCAGCAGCTTGAACAAGCCGGCGGTTGGCGCATGCGTGGGCGCGCGCGCAGTCATCGGCCGATGACGCCCGAGGCAATGAAGCCAGCATAGATCAGCAACGCAATGATCCCCACCGTGATTGCCGTGCGGCGCACCGCGCGGCGCTGCTGCGCCTGCCGCTCGGCAGCGGAAAGTAGACGCGTCACCGCCGACTCCGACGCCGACTCAGTGGCCGATGTCTTCATGCGCAAGATCTCCAGGCTTGATGACCGGCGGCACGGTGAAGGTGTGTGCAGGCGCCGGCGAAGGCACCGTCCACTCCAGACCCTTTGCACCTTCCCAGGCGCGCGCATCGGCGCGAGCACCGCTGCGTAGCGACGCAAGCAAAATGGCGGCCATCAGGAACGGCGTAGCAAACATGCCGAACGCACCGATCGAGCTGACCAGATTCCAGTCGGCAAACACCACGTTGTAGTCGGGGATGCGCCGCGGCATGCCGGCCAACCCGAGGAAGTGCTGCGGGAAGAACAACAGGTTGACGAAGATCATCGTCCACCAGAAATGGAACTTGGCCCAGGCCTCGTTGTACATGCGCCCGGTCCACTTCGGCCACCAGTAGTACACCGCTGCAATCAAGGCAAATACCGCGCCGGTGACCAACACGTAATGGAAATGCGCCACCACAAAATACGTGTCGTGATACTGGAAGTCCGCCGGCACGATCGCCAGCATCAGGCCGGAAAAACCACCGATGCTGAAGAGGATCACAAACGCCACCGCCCATAGCATCGGCGATTCGAACGTCAGCGAGCCTTTCCACATCGTGCTGACCCAGTTGAACACCTTCACCCCGGTCGGGATGGAGATCAACATCGTGGCGAACATGAAATAGATCTCACCACCGAGCGGCATGCCCACGGTGAACATGTGGTGCGCCCACACAATGAAGCTCAAAAACGCGATCGCGGCGATCGCATAGACCATCGCCTGATAGCCGAACAGCGGCTTGCGGCTGAAGGTGGGGATGATTTCGCTGACCACGCCGAACGCCGGCAGGATCATGATGTACACCTCCGGGTGCCCGAAGAACCAGAAGATGTGCTGGTACATCACCGGGTCGCCGCCGCCGGCCGCGTTGAAGAAGCTGGTGCCGAAGAACTTGTCGGTCAGCAACATGGTGACCGCACCGGCCAACACCGGCATCACCGCGATCAGCAGGAACGCGGTGATCAGCCAGGCCCAGCAGAAGATCGGCATCTTGAGCAGATCGATGCCCGGCGCGCGCATGTTGAGCACGGTGGCGATGATGTTGATCGCCCCCATGATCGAGCTGACACCAGCCACGTGGATCGCGAACACGCTGAAGGCCACGTTGTAACCACCCTGCAGCGACAGCGGTGGATACAGCGTCCAGCCGCCGGCTGGTGCGCCACCGGGCAGGAACAGCGTCAACAGCAACAAGGTAAAGGCGACCGGCAACAACCAGAACGACCAGTTGTTCATGCGCGGCAATGCCATGTCCGGCGCGCCGATCTGTAACGGAATCATCCAGTTCGCCAGACCGACGAAGGCCGGCATCACCCCACCGAAGATCATCACCAGCGCATGCACGGTGGTCATCTGGTTGAAGAATTCGGGCTTGACGAACTGCAGGCCGGGCTGCATGAGTTCGGCGCGGATCACCACGCTCATCGCCGCGCCGATGATGAACATCACGAAGGAGAACAGCAGGTACAGCGTACCGATGTCCTTGTGATTGGTCGAAAAGAACCAGCGCTCGACGAAGCCGGGCTGATGGTGTCCGTGGTGATCGACTGCGGTATGCGCCATGACGGAACGACCTCTGTAAAGCGGTGCGGTTGCGAGCGGTATTAGAGAGCGGCGGTCGGTGCGGCAGCTTGTGCTGCCGGTGCCGCCGCGGGTGCAGCCTCACCGGTAGGTGCTGTCGCTGGTGCTGCGGGCGTGGGCGCTGCTGCTGGGGCTGCTGCCGTCGATGCCGCGGGCGCTGCAGGTGTGGCGCTGCGACGCGATGCCAGCCAACGCTGGAACTCGGCTTTCGGCAGCGCTTCGACCACGATCGGCATGAAGCCATGATCCTTGCCGCACAACTCCGCGCACTGGCCGCGATACACGCCCGGTTGCTCGATATTGGTCCACGCCTCGTTGACGATGCCCGGGATGGCGTCCTGCTTCCAACCCAGTGCAGGCACCCACCACGCATGAATCACGTCGTCGGCGGTGATCACGAAGCGGATTTTGGTATTGACCGGCAGCACCAGGCGATTATCGACATCGAGCAGATAATGCGGTTGCGACGCCGCGGTAGGGCGTTCGCCGCTCTGCCGGATGCGGTCCGATTCGCGCGCCAGGCGGCTGGTGAATTCCACGCCCTGCCCCAGATACTCGTACTTCCACATCCACTGATAGCCGGTGACCTTGACGGTCATTTCCGACTCGCGGGTGTCGTACATCGCAATCAGTTTGGCCGTTGCCGGCCACGCCATCGCAATCAGCACCAACACCGGAATCACCGTCCACAGCACCTCGGCCCGCGTGTTGTGGCTGAACTGTGCAGCCACCGCGCCCTTGGACTTGCGGAACTTGAACATCGCATAGCCCATCGCCCCGAACACCAGGACGCCGATCACCACGCACACCCACAGCGCCACCATATGCGCCTCGTAGGCCATGCGTGCGGTCTGCGTCACCCCGCGGCCCATATTGAGCTGCCATTCCTTTGGATCAGCCGATTGCGCCCAGGCGCCCGGTGCGCCGACCAGCGCTGCCATCGCCAGGCCCAACCTTGTGTACGTCGACTTCCAGCTGCTGCGTTGCGTCATTGCCTAGACCCTTACGTCATCGGTGACGGCCATTGGCGGCCGCGAGCAAGCGTTTCAGGGTATCTGCTAGTTCCACACGTTCGGCCGGCCCGAGAAAACTTCCGATCTCGATCTGCCTGCCGCTGCTCACCAACAGCACCCTGTCGTCGCGTTCCATGCATAACCGCACCCAGTGCGGATGTGCCTGAAACGCTGGTGGCGCATGCCCGGACGGAAACACCTCAACTGCGGTCTCCCCTACCCGGATCGCTTCTTCGCGCTCGCCACTTCGCCACAACTGCCGCAGCGCCAGCGCCACCATTCCACTGTGCAACAGGGCGAATACCGGCGCGAATACATTACCGGTCCACCACCCCAGGCCCGCAAAGACCCACATCGTTCCGGACAGAACTGCGAACAACAGCACGAATTGCCTGGCCGATAGCGCCCGCGGAGGTCGCAACCGCAATTGCGTCCCAACCCCTTCGGACATCAACGGCAGCACTTCGATCATTGGCAACACGCAGCGGACTGCGGGAACAGCCCGATGGTAGACCCGCGCGAACGCATGCGGCAAGCGTTTCCGCCGATCAACAAATTGCTGCAGTGCAGCTAAAAATGCGCATAAATCAAATACTTCACTCAAACAGCGGACGGCACAGGCCCGTGAGCGGGTCCACCATCACATCCCTGGGCGACCTGCACAAAACGGCGGGAAAGCTGCCGCTTCCACACAAGTGTGCGGGTGCTCCGGCTCTCTAGAATGCGCAAAGATTCCCAGGCACCTTTCGCATGAACGCTCAGCTCGACTCGCTTGCCTCCACCGCCGCCACGCACCCGCTGCTCGCGCCCGAGTTACCGGCCGCGCCCGGCGCGTTGCGCGCTGCCATCACCGCTGCCTGGCTCAAGGACGAAGCCGAGCACGTGCACGAACTACTCGACCAGGCGCGCTTGCCGGCCGCAGAGCAGGCCAAGGTGCAGGCACTCGCCGCCGATCTGGTCACCCGGGTGCGTGCACGCGCACAGGATCAGGGCGCGATCGAAGCCTTCATGCGCCAGTACGATCTGGGCAGCGAGGAAGGCGTGCTGCTGATGTGCGTGGCCGAGGCACTGCTGCGTATTCCCGACCAGGACACCGCAGACAAGCTGATCCGCGACAAGCTCGGCGATGCGGACTGGAAAAAGCACATGGGCGGCAGCGACTCGGTGCTGGTCAATGCATCGACCTGGGGCTTGATGCTCACCGGCAGGCTGGTGCAGCTCAACGACCTTACCCGCGCCGATGTGCCCAGTGCCTTCAAGCGCCTGATCGGCCGCGTCGGCGAGCCAGTGATTCGTCTGGCCGTGCGGCAGGCGATGAAGATCATGGGCCACCAGTTCGTCATGGGACGCACGATCGGCGAGGCGTTGTCGCGTTCGCGCAAGGGCGACAACGCCGATTACCGCTATTCGTTCGACATGCTCGGCGAAGGCGCATTGACCATGAAGGATGCGCAGCGCTATTTGCAGGCGTATCGCGATGCCATCCATGCGATCGGCCGTAGCGGCAGTTTCGTCGGCACCGATGTGTTCGCCGCGCCCAGCATTTCGATCAAGCTCTCTGCGCTGTATCCGCGCTACGAACATGCCAAGCGCGCACGCGTGATGGCCGAACTTGTGCCCGGCGTGCTGGAACTCGCGCAGCTGGCCAAGTCGTATGGCATCGGCTACACCGTCGATGCCGAAGAGGCCGATCGCCTGGAGCTGTCGCTGGACATCATCGAGGCCACCTTTTCCGACCCGTCGCTGGATGGCTGGGAAGGCTATGGCCTGGCAGTGCAGGCGTATCAGAAGCGCACGCCCTATACGATCGACTTCCTGGCCGACCTGGCGCGGCGCGTTGGCCGACGCATTCCGGTGCGTCTGGTCAAGGGCGCCTATTGGGATGCGGAGATCAAGCGTGCGCAGATCGAAGGCCACCCCGGCTACCCGGTGTTTACGCGCAAGCAGAACACTGACGTCTCCTACCTGGCCTGCGCACGTCGCATGTTTGCGCACAGCGATGCGCTGTATCCGATGTTTGCCACCCACAACGCGCAGACCATCGCTGCGGTACGTGCGATTTCAGCGGGTAAGACCTATGAGCATCAGAAACTGCACGGCATGGGCGATGACCTGTATGCCGAGGTGATTCCTGCCGATCGTCTGGGGCTGCCGTGTCGTGTGTATGCACCGGTCGGCTCGCATGAAGATCTGCTGCCCTACCTGGTGCGTCGTCTGCTCGAAAACGGCGCCAACTCCAGCTTCGTCAATCGCATTACCGATGAGGACGTCGCCATCGAAGACCTGATCCGCGATCCAGTCGAGGCGGTGTCGTCATTTGTCTCTATCCCGCACCCCAAGATCCCGCTGCCGACCGATCTGTTGCGTAGCCAGAACCAGAACAGGAAGAACTCCATGGGCGCCAATCTCGCCAACGACAACGATCTGCGGCAGCTGGCCGAGCAACTCAACGCCGCCGTCAAACCGTGGAAGGCAGCGCCGCTGGTACCTGGCGCGGTGATCAGTACCCAGAGCGAAGCAGTGCTGAACCCGGCCGATCGCCGCGAGACGGTGGGGCACTGGCAACCAGCCGATCCCGCGACGGTGCAGAAGGCGCTGGCGTCAGCCGCTGCAGCCCAACCGGGCTGGAACCGCACCCCGGCGGCAAGCCGCGCCACCATCCTGGAACACGCCGCCGACCTGCTCGAGGCGCGCATGCCCGAGTTCATGGCGATCTGCGTCAAGGAAGCCGGCAAGACGCTGCCCGATGCCGTGGCCGAGGTCCGCGAGGCAGTCGACTTCCTGCGCTACTACGCTGGTCAGGCACGCGCACAATTTGGCGCACCCGAGCGCCTGCCCGGACCGACCGGCGAGTCCAATGAACTGCAATTACACGGTCGCGGCGTGTTCGTCTGCATCAGCCCCTGGAATTTCCCGCTCGCGATTTTCCTGGGCCAGGTCGCCGCCGCGCTCGCTGCCGGTAACAGCGTGATCGCCAAACCCGCCGAGCAGACCAATCTGATTGGCTACGCGGCAGTGAAGCTGCTGCACGAAGCCGGCGTACCGGAAGCCGCCGTGCAATTCCTGCCTGGTGACGGCGCCACCGTGGGTGCTGCACTGACCAACGATCCGCGCGTGGCAGGCGTGGCGTTCACCGGTTCCACCGAAACCGCGCGCATCATCAATCGCACCCTGGCCGCGCGCGATGCCGCTATCGGCGTGCTGATCGCCGAGACCGGTGGCCAAAACGCATTTATCGCCGACTCGTCATCGTTGCCCGAAGCCGTGGTGAAGGATGCAATTTCCAGCGCCTTCATCTCCGCCGGGCAACGCTGCTCGGCGGCGCGCGTGTTGTTCGTCCAGGACGACATCGCCGACAAGGTCATGACCATGCTCGCCGGTGCGATGGGCGAGCTGAAGATCGGCGACCCTGGCTTACTATCAACCGACGTTGGCCCGGTAATCGATGCAGATGCGCTCAAGATCCTCGACGATCACGCATTTCGTATGGACCGTGAGGCACGCCTCATCGGAACCACCAAGCTGGAAGACGTCACCGCGCACGGCAGCTTCTTTGCCCCGCGTGCCTATGAGCTGACGTCGCTCACCCAGTTGCAACGCGAGATTTTCGGTCCCGTTCTGCATGTGATTCGCTGGAAAGCCGACCAGCTCGACACCGTTATCGACCAGATCAACGCCACTGGCTATGGCCTGACATTGGGCGTGCATTCGCGTATCGACGACACCATCGAGCGCATTACATCGCGCGTCGCCGTCGGCAACGTCTACGTCAACCGTAATCAGATTGGCGCCGTCGTCGGTGTGCAGCCCTTCGGCGGTCAAGGCCTTTCCGGCACCGGCCCAAAAGCCGGCGGCCCGCACTATCTGCTGCGCTTCGCTACGGAGAAGGTTGTCACCGTCAACACCACCGCAGCAGGCGGCAACGCCTCGCTGCTGACACTGGGTGATTGAAGAAGGGCTGGTTGATCGACAACCAAGCAATAAACACCCCCGCGTGAGCGGGGGTTTTTTATGCGAGGGATAGAAACAGGTCGATCAAGTACCGCCGATTCACGTATAGAGCGGCCAGCAGGCCAAACGCATTGGATAGCCAATCGAGGTTGGCGTTGTTGAATGCATCGGGTCATCGGGTCATCCGATCATTGCGGCCTGGTTTTGCGTCATCGTTCGGCACGCCCTCGTTTAAAAAGCCCTTTAGCCGAAGAAATGCCGGCAGCAGCCTCACCTCTGTCGGGATTCGAGCCAATGCAGCGAGGTTGATCAATAAAGCTCGTTCGATCGATGATCGTTCGTCTGCCTCAATGCCTCAGTGTCAGTGTCACACGCTATGCCGAGCTCACTTGCCGGCATGTTGGCAGCGGCAGCGGCAGCGTTACCTTCCGCTGGCATGAGGCGCCCCTTGCAGCGCGGGCGGCGCCCCACGAGCGGCACCTCTCTATTTGCACGTCGCGTGCGGCTGGAGGTCGGCATACTGAAAAGCAATAAAGCGGCGGTCGGCCAGCTACCAGATAGCGGTCTGCAGGGGCACAGCCGAGGGTTTCCGAGCGAGGGTTTGTGTGCGTCGCCTCATACGTGTACGTCGTCGTCACCTAGCTGCGCGTGGTTCGAGCGCCATGTAACGCAATGAAGATTGGCTGGTACGTGCGTGCGGGTCGCCGCGCCAGGCAGGCGTACGCCTGTCGCACGCCTGTCGTTTGTAGCGCGACACGCGGCCCGGCGTGGGTATGGCGGGTTGCGGAGGGTTTTTCCAACGTCCAGGCAAAAAGAAACCCTCAGTCCAG
>NZ_JAVTIK010000011.1:0-178412 GCF_031843525.1 Xanthomonas sp. WCS2018Noco2-27
GCGCAAGGCAATCGCAGTGACCGCCACGCCGGCCAGCAGTGCCAGCACATACATCGCCAGGTGGGTGACGGCATTGGGAATCAGCAGCACGAAGATGCCGCCATGCGGAGCTTTGAGCTCGGCGCCGACCGACATCGAAATCGCGCCGGCCACGGCCGAGCCGATCATCAGCGCCGGAATGGTGCGCAACGGGTCGCGCGCGGCATACGGGATGGCGCCTTCGGTGACGAAGGCCAGCCCGAGCACGCCGGCGGCGGTGGCCGAGCCGCGTTCTTCGACGGTAAAGCGGTTGCGGAACAGCCAGGTGGCCAGCGCGATGCCCAGCGGCGGTGTCATGCCGGCCACCATGGCGGCGGCCATCGGGGTGTAGACCTGGCTGGCGATCAGGCCGGTGGAAAACGCGTAGGCGGCCTTGTTGACCGGCCCGCCCATGTCGAAAGCCATCATGCCGCCCAGCAACAGGCCCAGCAGCAGCGCGCTGCTACCTTGCATGCCACGCAACCATGCGGTGAGCCAGGCCAGCAGGTCGGCGACCGGTTGGCCGAACACGTACATCATCGCCAGACCGACCAACAGGGTGCCCAGCACCGGCAGGATCAATACCGGCTTGAGTCCTTCCAGGTTGCGCGGCAGCTTGATGTAGCGGTTGAGCGCGGCCACGCCGTAGCCGGCGATGAAGCCGGCGATGATGCCGCCGAGGAAACCGGCATTGAGATTGGCCGCGACCAGCCCGCCAATCATGCCGGGCGCGATGCCGGGGCGGTCGGCGATGGAGTAGGCGATGTAACCGGCCAGCGCGGGAACCATCAAGGTGAAGCCGGCCTTGGCGCCGATCTGGAACAGCGACCAGGCCAGCGTGCCCTGATGCGCGTCGTCGCCGGCATAGATGCCGCCCAGCGCGAAGGCCAGCGCGATCAACAGGCCGCCGGCAGTGACGAACGGCAGCATGAACGACACACCGGTCATCAGGTGCTTGTAGGCGCCGGTGCGACCGTTGCCTTTGTTGTCCGATGTGGCGCTGGCGCCTGCGACCGGGGCTGCGCCGCCCTGTACGCCGGCCTCGGCCAGCGCCTTCTGGATGAGTGCCGGGCCATCGTTGATTGCCGGCTTGGTGCCGCTCTTGAACAGCCGCTTGCCACCGAAACGGGCCAGGTCCACTTCGCGGTCGGCAGCGATGATGACGACGTCGGCCGCGCGGATTTCCTCGTCGGTCAATGCGTCCTGCGCGCCGACCGAGCCCTGCGTTTCCACGCGCATCTGATAGCCGAGCTTCTTTGCGGCCTGCTGCAGGCCTTCGGCGGCCATGAAGGTGTGCGCGATGCCGGTGGGGCAGGAGGTGATCGCAACGATGCGTTTGCCGCCTGCGCCGGATGCGTCGGTCGCTGCCGATGTGCTGGTCGTTGCGGTGGGCACGGCGAGCTGGCTGACGGCGGCGGCCGGGTCGTCCAGCACGGCGCCCAGGCTCAGCCGCAGCAGTTGTGCGTCGCCGAAGCGTGCGCTGTCGGCATCGGCATCGCCGACGATCAGGACCTGCGCGGCACCGCTGGCCAGTTCAGTCGGTAGCGCACCGAGCACGCCCTGGTCGCTGCGGATTTCGATCGTCACGCTGCGCCCGGCGGCGGTGGCCGCGCGGCGCAGCGCCTCGGCCGCCAGAACGGCTTCGGTACTGCGTTCGCCGGCGGCGATGACCACGATGGAAGAGGACATGGCAAAACTCCTGCTGTATTGCGGTCGCCGGTGTGGCCGGCGGGGGGAATTGGGGGCGTTACGCGTGCGGGTGGCGCGTGCCGGGACGACTGCGGTCGGAATAGGCCGCGGACACCTGCGTGCCGGTCGCCGCCTTATGGAAGGCAGCGTTCACGACAGCGTCTCGATCACGACTTCGGCCGCGGCACGGCGCACGCCGTCGGCGCTGAGCCTGCGCGCGTCGCCGCTTTCCAGCCGACACATCGAAAACGCCGTGGCCAGCCGTGCGCACTGCTCCAGATCGGTGCTCGCATCCAGCAGCGCAGCGGCCAGGCCGGCCACCATCGCATCGCCTGCGCCAACGCTGCTGCCGTGTGCCAGGCGTGGCGGGCGCGCGATCAGTCGCTGGTCGCGCTGCACGAACAACGCACCGTCGGTGCCCATCGAAATCACCACCAGCTGGATGCCGCGTGCCAGCAGTTCGTGCGCAGCGGCGCTGAGTGCGGCGCGATCGGCGAGCGGGCGGCCGGTCCAGGCTTCCAGTTCGTGGCGATTCGGCTTGACTGCGTAAGGCAGCGCATCGCGTGCTGCGCTCAGTGCGGCCACCAGCGGTGCGCCGCTGGTATCGAGCAGCACGCGTGCACCGGCGGCGCCGGCCTGCGCCTGCAGCTGCGCCCAGCTGTCGTCGGGCAGGCCGGCTGGCAGGCTGCCGGACAACACCACCGGCAGGCCGGGGCGCAGCAGCGGCGCGAGTTGATCGGCAACGCTTTGCAGATGCGCGCTGGTCAGTTGCAGGCCGGGCAGATTGATGTCGGTGGTGTCGTTGCTGCGCGCTTCCACCAGTTTGAGATTGGTGCGGGTTTCGCCGGCCACGCGCTGGCAGTGGTCGACGATGCCGCGCTCGCGGAACAGCGCTTCGAACACGCCGGCATTGCCGCCGCCGAGCACGCCAAGTGCGGCCACATCGGTGCCCCAATCGGCCAGGCACGCAGCCACGTTGATGCCCTTGCCGCCGGCATCGTTACGCACGCTGCTGGCGCGATGCACTGCGCCGGGCTGCAGGCTGTCGAGCCGGATGGTCTGGTCGATCGCCGGATTCAGCGTGACAGTGAGGGCCTGCAAGCTCATGCCATGCCCTCGCGCTTGGCTTCCAAAGCGCGCACTTGCTCGGCGGTTTCGCAATTGAGCGCCTGCTCGGCCAGCTGCTGCAATTGGTCGAGCGAAGATGCCCGCAGGCGCGCCTTTACCGCGGGGATGTCGTTAGGCGTCATCGACAGTTCCTGCACGCCCAGGCCGGCCAGCAGGCTGGCGCCGAACGCATCGCCGGCCAGGCCGCCGCACACGCCAACCCAGCGCTCGTACTTGCGCGCGCCTTCGATGGTGCTGCGGATCATGCGCAGCACCGCCGGATGCAGGCTGTCGGCTTCGGCGGCCAGCTCCGGGTTCTGGCGGTCGATCGCCAGCACGTACTGGGTGAGGTCGTTGGTACCGATCGAGAAGAAGTCCGCGTGCCGCGCCAGCACGTCGGCCTGCGCGGCGGCGGCTGGTACTTCGATCATGATGCCGATCGGAACCTCTGGTGCATCCAGCTCGGCGCGGATGCGTGCGCAGATTTCGCGCAAGGCGATCAGCTCCGGCACCGAGGTGATCATCGGGAACATGATCGACAGCCGCGCACCGTCCTTGGCCGCGCGGTACAGCGCCAGCAACTGCGGCTCCAGCAGGTCGGGGCGACGCAGCAGCAGGCGCGCGCCACGCACGCCCAGGAACGGGTTTTCTTCGTGCGGCAATTCCAGATGCGCCACCTGCTTGTCGCCGCCGATGTCCAGCGCACGCACGATCAACGGGCGGCCGTCCAAGGCCTGCGCCATGGCGCGATAAGTCGCGTACTGCTCGTCTTCGGTAGGCGTGCTGCCGCTTTCCAGGAACAGGAACTCGGTGCGCATCAGGCCGACGCCTTCGGCACCTTGGGTGAGTGCCATCGCCACCTGGTCGGGCAGGTTGACGTTGGCGCCGATGTCGATGTGGTGGCCGTCGGTGGTTTCGGCCGGCAAGGCGCGCTGTGCGGCTTCGCGCTCGCGGATGGCCTGTTGTTCGGCGATGTGGGTGCGTGCCGCGTCCAGATCCTGCGCGGACGGGTTGATGTACAGGCGCCCGCTGCTGCCGTCGATGATGGCGGTGGCGCCGTCTTCGATCTCCAGCAACTGGCCGCCGGCCGCGACCAGCGCCGGCAGGCCCAGGGTGCGCGACAGGATCGCGGTGTGCGAGGTCGGGCCGCCCTGTGCGGTGGCCAGGCCGAACACACGTGCGGTGTCCAGGTTGGCGGTGTCCGACGGCGACAGGTCGCTGGCCAGCAGGATGCAGGGCTGGTCGGGCAAATCAGTCAGGCCGGCGCCCGCTGCAGATGGGTCGAGCTGGGCCAGCACGCGGCGGCCGACATCGCGCAGGTCGGCCGCGCGGCCGGCCAGCACCGGGTTGCCCAGCGCGGCCAGGCCGGAGGCGATCTGTTCCACTGCCTGGTGCCAGGACCACGCCACGCCATGGCCTTCGACCATCAGCTGGCAGGTGCGGGTGATCAGGTCAGTGTCGTTGAGCAGCTCGGCCTGGGCCTTGAAGATGGCCGCGTCCGAGGCGCCGAGACGGCGCTGGGTGTCGTCCTGGATCGCCGCCAGCTGCTGGCGGGTGCGGGTCAGCGCATCGTGCAGCTGTGCGCCGCCATCGCCCAGGCCGACCGGCTGATCGGCCACCTCGGTCTGCGCCGCACGCAGGCGGTGCACGATGCCGATCGCCACGCCCGGGCTGGCGCCGATGCCGACGATGGCCGGCTGCGCCTGCGGCGGGGTCCAGCCGACCACCGGTGCGGCGCGGCGTTGCGCGGCACGTTCGGCATCGGCCTTTTCCTGTGCGGTCAGGCTGTCCATCACCGCGCGCAGGCGCTTGAGCAGCGCCGCCGCATCGTTGCCTTCGGCCGAGACGGTGATGCTGTCGCCGGCACGCAGGCCCAGCTGCAGCAGGCCGACCAGGCTCTTGGCATCGGCGGCCTGGTCGCCGGCACGCACCTGCGCACGCGCAGAGAAGCCGCGCGCGGTTTCGGCCCAGCGCGTGGCCGGGCGCGCATGCAGGCCGCTGGGGTAGGCGATGGTCCACTCGAAGCGCTCGGCCAGATCGGTGGCCGGCGCGGCGCTGGTGTCGGGCGCGCGGTCGCCGGTGAGCGCGGCCACGATCACGCCGGGGTCGTCGGTGGTGAACAGCGCTTCCAGCTGCGCCGGGTCCTGGATCAACCGGGTCAGCCGGCGCAGCAGGGTGATATGGGTGTCGGACTGTGCGGCGATGCCCACCACCAGCCGGGTGATCTGGCCGGGGTTCCATTCCACGCCCTCGGGCAGCTGCAGCACCGCAATCCCGTCGCGGTGCACCAGGTGACGGTCTTCGCCCACCCCGTGCGGGATGGCCAGGCCATGGCCCAGGAAGGTATTCGCCAGGCCTTCGCGGCGGCGCATGCTGGCGTCGTAACCGGGTGCCACGCAGCCGGCGGCGACCAGCAGTTGCGCAGCCTGGGCGATGGCATCGTCCTTGTCGCGGGCGTGGGCACGCAGGCGGATGAGCTCGGGAGTGACGGGGGCTGGCGACGGAGAAGACAAGGCGGGCTCCGATGGGGGGATCAGGCTGGGAAGTATAGTGGGAACGTTCCCACGATCCAGGTCAATGTGCAGTGCACAAAATCCTTATAGTGCTTTCGGGTTAGCATCGGAACTGACACCGCGCCTGGGTCAGGTGCGCAAATGGAGCGGGAACGGTCCCAGTGAGTATCAGCATCAATGACGTGGCCCGGGTGGCCGGTGTGTCCAAGTCCACAGTCTCGCGCGCGCTGGGCACCGGCCCGGTGAGCCAGGAGGTGCGTGCCAAGGTCGAGGCGGCCGTCCGTCAGACCGGTTACCGCCCCAATCTGATGGCGCGGCGATTGCGATCCCAGCAGTCCGGCATCCTCGGCGTGATCGTGGCCGATATCCGCAACCCGTACTTCACGTCCCTGATCCGTGCGGTGGAAGAGGTCGCTTACCGTGCCGGTATGCGCGTCACCCTGTGCAATACCGATGAAGATCCCGAGCGCGAGGCGCTGTATCTGGAGCTGATGCAGGAAGAACGCATCACCGGGCTGATTTTTGCCCCGACCCGGGTGACGGTGGGGCGCATGCACGAACTGGCCCTGGATTACCCCACGGTGCTGGTGGACCGTGCCGGCGCCGGCAGCCGCTACGACAGCGTGGTACTGGATAACGCCGCGGCGATGGGCGAGTTGGTCACGCACCTGCAGGCGCAGGGGTACCGACGCATCGGTGGGTTGTTCGGCAGCACCAGCACCACCGCGGCCGAGCGCCGCGACGGCTATCTGGCGGCGATGCGGATGCAAGGACTGACCCCGGACTACCGCGAAGTGGCGCCGACCGCCGAAGCGGCGATTGTCGAATTGGAACAGTGGCTGGCAAGCGACAGCCGGCCCGAAGCCATCGTCACCAGTAATAGCCTGCTGCTGATGGGCGCATTGAAAGCCGCGCGTACCGCCGGCCTGCGGCTGCCGCAGGACCTGGCCCTGGCCGGCTTCGACAACGAGCGCTGGACCGACCTGGTCGAACCGGGCATCACCGTGGTCGAACAGCCAGTCGAAGACATGGGCCGCGCCGCGATGTCGTTGCTGCTGGAACGCCTGAGCAACCCGCAGCTACCGATCCGCCGCATGGTCATGACCGGGCGTTGCGTGGTGCGCGGTTCGACCGCTGCCCGCAAATCCGATCGGACGTAGCGAGCGATACACCACCGTAGGAGCGCACCCGGGCGCGACCCAGCGTTACCGCCAGCCCTGATCGCGGTCGATCAAGCCCCATCGCGCCCAGGTGCGCTCCTACAGTGCAGTGCCAGTGCGGATCGCAACAATGCCAGTGCGGATCGCAATGCATGTGCGAGTGACGACCTGCGCATGACGTGCGCTGGCGTTTCCGAGCATCGCCATCTCGTAGGAGCGCACCTGGGCGCGACGGGCGTTACCGGTAGAGCGTTCGCGCCCGGGTGCGCTCCTGCAGTGCAGTGCCAGGGCAGATCGCAACAATGCCAGCGCCGGTCGCACTGCATGTGGGGGGTAGCGACCTGCGCGGCAGGTTGCTAGTGCGGGTGCCTGCGGTGTGCTGCCCCATGCCAAGGACAGCACAACAAAAAAGCCCCGGCATTGCCGGGGCTTTTCGTCTTGCAATCAACCGATCGATCAACGATCCGGACGGTGCGTGCCGGAGTCGTTCTGTGCGACCAGATATTCCTTGGACTGCTCGTCCAGCTTGTCGCCCAGCATGCGGCGCACCACCACGAAGAACAGCGGGATGAAGATCACGCCGAGCACGGTGGCGAACACCATGCCGCCGATCACGCCGGTGCCGATGGAGTGACGCGAGTTGGCGCCGGCACCGGTGGAGATCGCCAGCGGCAACACACCCAGGATGAAGGCGAACGAGGTCATCAGGATCGGGCGGAAACGCAGATGCGCCGCTTCCAGGGTCGCCTCGCGCAGGGTCTTGCCCGCCGCGCGCTGCTCCACCGCAAATTCCACGATCAGGATCGCGTTCTTTGCCGCCAGACCAATCACCGTGATCATGCCGATCTTGAAGTACAGATCGTTCGGCAGACCGCGCAGCATCGAGAACACGATTGCACCCAGCACGCCGATCGGCACCACCATCAGCACCGCCACCGGAATCGACCAGCTCTCGTAGAGTGCGGCCAGGCACAGGAACACCACCACCACCGACAACGCCAGCAGCAGCGTCGCCGCGTTACCGGCAATGATTTCCTGGTACGACATGCCGCTCCAGTCGAAACCGAAGCCCGGCGGCAGATCGTTGTTGACGATCTCTTCCATCGCCGTCATCGCCTGACCGGAGCTACCGCCCGGGGCAGGGTTACCGACGATGTTCACCGCCGAATAGCCGTTGTAGCGATTCAGCGCCGGCGAGGCGTACGTCCATTCGGCCTTGACCACGTTGCTCAGCGGAATCATGCCGGGCTGGCCATCGGCACCCACCGCTGTCGTGCTCGGGCTGAAGAAGTTGCGCAGCGACTCGGGGCCGGTACGGAACTGATCGTCGGCACGGATGTTGACGCGCTTGATGCGGCCTTCGGAGAAATAGTCGTTGACGTACACCGGTGCCAGCATCAGCTGGATCGAGCTGTAGATGTCGCTGACTTCCAGGCCCATCGACTGCGCCTGCACGCGGTCCACATGCAACTGCAACTGCGGCGAATTTTCCAGGCCGTTCGGGCGCACGCCTACCATGGTGTCGGCCTTTTGCGCTGCCTTGCCGAGCACGATGTTGCGCGCCTGGGTCAAGGCTTCCTGGCCTGCGCCGGAGCGATCCTGCAGCCACATGTCGAAGCCGCCGAACTGGCCAAGGCCCTGTACGGTCGGCAGGTTGACCACGAAGATCTGCGCGCCCTTGATGCCGTAGAAGGCACCGTTGAGTTGCTGGATCAATTGCTCGGCAGTGACGTCACGCTCGTCCCACGGCTTGAGCCGGATGAAGCCCATGCCAACGTTTTCGCCCGAGCCCAGGAAGCTGAAACCGGCAATCTGCAGCATGCCTTCCACGGCCGGCTGCTTTTCCAGCACCGCACGCATTTGCGCAAACGCTTCGTTGGTGCGGATCTTGGTGGCGCCCGGCGGCAACTGCACGATGGCCACCGCAAAGCCCTGGTCTTCTTCCGGCAGGAAGCTGCCCGGCATGCGGGTGAACAGGAAGCCGCACAGCACCACCAGCACCACGAACACGATCATCCACGGCGGCGAGCGCTTCAGCGTGTGACCCACCACGCCGACATAGCGATGCGCCAGCTTGTCGTAGTACTTATCGAAAGTGCGGTAGACCCAGTTCTTCTTGTCCGAATGGGTGGGCTTGAGGAAGCTGGCGCACAAGGCCGGCGTAAAGGTCAGCGCCAGGAACGCGGAGAAACCCATCGACATGGCGATGGTCAGCGCGAACTGCTTGTAGATCGCGCCGGAGGCGCCGGGCTGCAGCGAGGAGGGGATGAACACCGCCGCCAGCACCACGGTGATGGCCACCACCGCGCCGGTGATCTGGGTCATCGCCTTCTGCGTGGCCGCCTTCGGCTCCAGATGCTCCTCGCTCATGATGCGTTCGACGTTCTCGATCACCACGATCGCATCGTCCACCACGATGCCGATCGCCAGCACCATCGCAAACAGGGTGAGCTGGTTGATGGTGAAGCCGATGGCGTACATGCCGAAGAAGGTGCCCAGCAGTGCCACCGGAATCACCAGGGTCGGGATGACCGTGGCGCGGAAGTTCTGCAGGAACAGCAGCATCACCAGGAACACCAGCACGATGGCTTCCACCAGCGTGTGCACCACTTCCTCGATGGAGATGCGCACGAAGGTGGTCGATTCGTACGGCGCAAACCAGGTCACGCCCTGCGGGAAGGTGGGCTGCAGTTCGTCGAGCTTGGCACCGACCGCCTCGGACACGTTCAGTGCGTTGGCGCCCGGCAGCAACTGGATGCCGAAGGCACCGGTGGGCTTGCCGTTGTACTGGGTATCGAAGCCGTAGTTGCTTGGCCCCACGGTGACCCGCGCGACATCCTTCAGGCGCACCGTTGCACCGTTGTTGTCGGTGCGCAGGATGATGTTCTCAAACTCTTCCGGCGAGCTGAAACGCCCTTCCGCCGATACCGTGGCAGTGAAGCTGATGCCTTGCGGCGTGGGGTCGGCACCGACCGAACCGGCCGCGAACTGCACGTTCTGGTTACGTACCGCGGTCAGCACCTGGGTGGCCGACAGGTTGTAGCCCTGCAGCTTCTCCGGGTTCAACCAGATGTTCATCGCGTACTCGGCGCCGAACTGGTTGGTGCTGCCGACGCCGGGAACGCGCGAAATCTGCTCGAGCACGCGCGAGCCGACGATGTCGTTAAGCGCATCGCGGTTGATCGACGGATTGTCCGACCGCAGTGCCGCCACCATCAGGAAGCCGGCGTTGGCCTTGGCCACCACCACACCCTGCTGGGTGACTTCGGACGGCAGGCGCGGCGTGGCCAACGACACCTTGTTCTGCACCTGCACCTGCGCGATATCCGCGTCGGTGCCGGTTTCGAAGGTCAGGGTGATGGTCACGCGGCCGTTGGAGGCCGACGAGGAGTTGAAGTACAGCAGGTGGTCGATACCGGTGAGCTGCTGCTCGATGACCTGCGTCACCGCTTTTTCGGCGGTATCGGCGCTGGCACCGGGGAAGTTGGCGGTGACGGTGACCTGCGGCGGGGCGATCGTGGGGTACGACTCGATACCCAGATTCAGGATCGAGATCACGCCCGCAAGCGAGATCAGGATCGCCACCACCCAGGCAAAGATCGGGTGTTCGATAAAAAACTTAGGCATGTCCGGGTTCCGTCACTGCTGCTTTGACTGGGAGTCGGCCGGTTGCGCGGCCGCATCCTGCTTGGGCTGTTCCTGCGCTGCCGGCGCCGCGGCATCGGCTGCGTTTGCAGCCGGTGCGGCCTTCGCATCGTCAGCCTGGCCTGCGGCCGGAGCCGCGCCAGGTGCACCGGGCTGACCCGGCTGGCCACCGGCGGCCGGCTTGTTCGGATCCCACAGCACGCCCTTGGCCGGCTGACCTTCCTTGGCCTTCTGCACGCCATCGACAATGATCTGGTCGCCCGGGGTCACGCCGCCGGTCACGATCCACTGGCCCTTTTGCTGGCCGTCGACAGTGAGGTTCTTGCGCACCACCTTGCCGTCCTTGCCCAGCACCAATGCATAGGCGCCCATCGCATCGCGCTGCAGCGCCTGCTGCGGCAGCAGGTAGGCATTGTTGCGCTGCCCCAGGCTGGCCTTGAAGGTGACGAATGCGCCCGGCAGCAGCGCCAGTTCCGGGTTGGGCAGGGTCGCGCGCAGCGACACCGCACCGGTGCTCGGGTCCACCGTCACTGCCGACACGTCCAGCGTGCCGGGGTGCGGGTACAGAGTGCCGTTGCCCAGCTCCACGTTGATGGTGGACTTGCCGTCGCCGCTGAGCTGCACGTTGCCGCTGCTCTGCGCCTGGCGTAGCGCGGCGAGTTCTTCGCTGCTCATCGCAAAGTTCACGTACAGCGGGTCGATCTGGTCGACCGTGGTCAGCAGGGTGGCTTCACCCGAGCCGACCAGCGCGCCTTCGGTGACCCGCTGAATGCCGGCACGGCCGGTGATCGGCGAGGTGACGCTGGCGAAGCTGAGCTGGATGCGGGCGGACTCGACCAGGCCACGCGCCTGCTGCACGTTGGCGCCGGAGGAGCGCTCGGTGGCTTC
Organism: Xanthomonas sp. WCS2018Noco2-27; assembly: GCF_031843525.1. NCBI lineage: Bacteria > Pseudomonadati > Pseudomonadota > Gammaproteobacteria > Lysobacterales > Lysobacteraceae > Xanthomonas > Xanthomonas sp. WCS2018Noco2-27. Next base: position 11,021 of record NZ_JAVTIK010000011.1, read on the forward strand.
GGCGTTGTCGATGTCGGCGCGCGAGACGTATTGCTGCGGCGCCAGGCTGCGCGCGCGCTTGGCGGCGACCTGGGCGTTGGCGTAGGTCGCCTGCGCGGCGGCCAGCTGGCCCTGCGCCTGCAACAGCGTGGCACGCAGCGGCATCGGGTCGATCTCGAACAGCGGCTGGCCTTCCTTGACGTCGGTGCCTTCGGTGTACAAGCGCTTGAGCAGCACGCCGTCCACGCGGGCGCGCACGTCGGCCGAGCGGAACGCCGACAGGCGACCTACCAGGTCGCGCTCCAGGGGCAGCGTCTGCGGCTTCATTTCCAGCACCGACACTTCCGGCGGCGGCGGCGCCTGCTGTTGTTCGGGCTTGCTGCAGGCAGCGAGCGCCACGGTGATGGCCAAGGCCAGGCCGAAGGTGCGGAGCGGGGCAATCATCAGGAGGAACTCCGTTAGGGTCTTGAAGTGAGAAGAGCAAGCGGGGCCAGCGCAGGCGCGGCGTTGGCCGCGGCAAACGCCCGCAAAAAGGTATCGACGGCGAACTGCGCCCACTGCTGCCTGGCGGCAAGGCCGGCGCGATGGGGAACCTGAAACCGTTGGCGATCGAAATCCAGCCCGACGATCATGCTGAGCAGCAGCTCGGCCATGAAGTGCGGATCGTCATGGCGCAGCTGGCCGGCGGCCATCGCTTGCTCGAAGCGATGCGCCAGGCGCTGCTGCATACCGACGACGCCCTCCTGGAAGATCTGCTGGGATTGATCGGGGAACCGGTGCGACTCGGCTTCCACCAAACGACAGGTCTGTAACACATCCGGGCTGTTGAGGCGGTCAAGATGGGCCAGCGCGAAGGCCAGCAGATCTTCGCGCAGATCGCCGGACACCGCGTCCAGCGGTACCGTGGCCAGGTGCACGTGGTCCTGCAGGACATCGCGCAGCAGATTCTCTTTACAACCGTAATAGCTGTAGAGCGTTTGCTTGGAACAGCCGGCGCGCTCGGCCACCGCGTCCATGCTCAGCCGCATGCCGCGCTCGGCAAGCAACGTATGCACGGCAGCATGGATGCGGCGATCGCAGTCCGAACGCCGGGCAGCACGGGGGGAACGAGGAGTCATGGCGGTAGACTATACCGTCCAGTTTAGTTTTTAAACAGCCTTGACGATCGCAGTTTGGTCTGCGCAACGCCTTGTGTGCCAAGCATTCGACCGGACTTTGCCGGATCTGGCGATCCAGCGACCCTGCGGCCGGCCAGGGGTGGGGAAACTACAGAGCCATACGGCTTTTGCGCCACTGCCGCGCCTGCTACGTGCCGTGCATTTGCGCTATGCAGCAAGGCGTTGTCACGGCGCATCGGTACAATTCAGGTTTTCCACCGAGCATCCCAGCTCTCTCATGACAGCCAAGAAAGCCGCTTCGAAATCGTCCACGACGTCGGTCAAACCGGTCGCCGAACGTGCCGTCCCCGTGCTTGCCACCGAACCGCAGGCGGTCACCCTCGAGCCGGTGTTTGCCGCGTTGCGCAAGCGCTACCCGGCGGCCCGACAGTCCGAGGTCCAGTTGTTCGCGGCCGATTTCTATCGGCGCATGGAAGAGGACGAGTTCCCGAACCATCCGCCCGAGCAGTGGGCGGCGTTGGCGGCCGACATGCTGGAATTTGCGCGCGTGCGCAAAGCCGGCACGGTCAATGTGCGGGTGTTCAACCCGGCCCTGAAGAGCCATGGCTACGAGTCGCCGCATACGCTGCTGCAGATCGTCAACGACGACATGCCGTTCCTGGTGGACTCGGTCAGCATGACCTTGTCGGACCTGGGCATCGGCGTGCATGTGCTCGGCCACCCGGTGCTGCGCATCGCGCGCGACAAGGCCGGCAAGCTGACCGCGGTGGGCGAGGGCAAGAGCGAATCGTTGATGGTGCTGGAGATCGACCGCCAGCCGGCCGATGAGATGGCCAAGGTGGAAGCGGCGGTGCGCAAGGTGCTGGGCGAAGTGCGCGCCATCGTGCACGACTGGGCCTCGATGCGCGAAAAGATGGTGATGCTGGCCGACGATCTGGCCACCCGCCGCCTGCCGATCGACGACATCAGCCGCCATGAAGCGCAGGAGTTCTTGCGCTGGGCTGCTGCCGACCATTTCACCTTCTTCGGCTACCGCGAGTACCGCGTGGAGAAGCAGGGCGGCCAGGACGTGCTGGCACCGGTGGAAGAAACCGGCCTGGGCCTGATGCGCGGCCACGACACCTCGCCGGCGCGCCCGGTGACCACGCTGGCGGCGCATGGCTTGAATGCGTCGTCCAAGCGCAAGGACGCGTTGATCCTGACCAAGACCAATGCACGTTCGCGCGTGCATCGCGTTGGCTACATGGATTACATCGGCATCCTGGAATTCGATGGCAAGGGCCGTATCGTCGGCGAGCAGCGCTTCCTGGGCCTGTTTACCTCCAGCGCCTACAACCGCCGTCCGTGGGAAATTCCGCTGGTGCGGCAGCGCCACGAATACGTGATGAGCAAGTCGGGGCTGACCCCGAGCAGCCATAGCGGCAAGGCGTTGCGGCATATCCTTGAGACGCTGCCGCGCGAAGAGTTGTTCCAGTCCAACGAAGAAGAGCTGTACCGCACCGCGATCGGCATCCTGGGCTTGCAGGAGCGCGTGCGTAGCCGCATGTTCCTGCGCCGCGACAAGTACAGCCGCTTCATTTCTGCGCTGGTGTACATCCCGCGCGAGCGCTTCAACACCGATGTGCGGTTGCGCATCGAAGGGCTGTTGAAAGACGCGTTGCACGGCGAATACATCGATTCGTCGGTGGTGCTGGGCGAGTCGCCGCTGGCGCAGCTGCATCTGATCGTGCGGCCCAAGAGCGGCGAAGCGCTGGAGTTCAACACCACCGAACTCGAATCGCGCCTGGCGCATCTGCTGCGCAACTGGCGCGATGCCCTGCGCGAAGCGCTGGTGGCACGTCACGGCGAGGCCAATGGCCTGCGCATGGCCGCCAATTTCGGCCGCGCGCTGCCGGCCGGCTACATCGAAGAGTCGTCGATCGAATCGGCGGTGTCCGACGTCGAACATCTGGCAACCCTGGATGGCCCGGACGATCTGCATCTGAGCCTGCAGGAAATCCGTCGCGACGACGGCGTGCGGCTGGATGCCGGCGAAGGCCTGCGTTTGAAGTTGTACCGTCAGCTCGACGACATCCCGCTGTCGGATGCGATGCCGATGATGGAAAACATGGGCCTGCGCGTGATCTCCGAGCGGCCGTATCGGCTGCAGGTGGGCGAGACGCCGGTCTATATCCAGGATTTCGAAGTCGAATCGACCGCGGGCAAGATCGACGCCGCGCATGCCGATGCCGGTTTCGGCGAAGCGTTCGAGCGTATCTGGAATGGCGATGCCGAAAACGACGGCTTCAACCGTCTGATCCTGGCCGCCGGTCTGCACTGGCGCCAGGTCGCATTGCTGCGTGGTTACTGCAAGTATCTGCTGCAGACCGCGGTGCCGTTCTCGCAGGCTTACGTCGAAGCCACGTTCACCCGCTATCCGTTGCTGGCACGGCTGTTGGTGGAACTGTTCGAAGCGCGCTTCGACCCGTCTACCGGCAGCGAAACCAAGGCACAGATCTTTGCCGGGCAGGAACGTCTGCGCGAAGAATTGTTCGCGCTGGCAGGTAGCGACGAGGCCACGCGCAAGGCGCTGGAACCGGTGCTCGCGGCACGCGGCGGCGACCGCACTGCGCAGCAGGAGGCCACCCGCGCCACCTTGCTCAAGCTGATGGACCGTGTGTCCAGCCTGGACGAAGACCGCATCCTGCGCAGCTTCATCGACGTGATCGATGCCACGCTGCGCACCAACTACTACCAGACCGACAAGCACGGCAAGTACGGCCATTGCATCAGCTTCAAGCTGGATTCGGCGATCGTGCCGGACCTGCCCAAGCCGCGTCCGTATCGCGAAATCTTCGTCTACGGTCCGCGCGTGGAGGGCGTGCATCTGCGCTTTGGCGCAGTGGCGCGTGGCGGCTTGCGCTGGTCGGACCGTCGCGAGGATTTCCGCACCGAGGTGCTGGGCCTGGTCAAGGCGCAGATGGTCAAGAACACCGTCATCGTGCCGGTCGGCGCCAAGGGCGGTTTCTACGTCAAGCGCTCGCCGGTCGGTGGCGATCGTGACGCGATCCAGGCCGAAGGCATCGCCTGCTACAAGCTGTTCATCCAGGGCCTGCTCGACATCACCGACAACATCGTCGGTGGCAAGATCGTGCCGCCGCCGCAGGTGGTGCGCCACGATCAGGACGACCCGTATCTGGTGGTCGCCGCCGACAAGGGCACGGCGACGTTCTCCGACATCGCCAATGGCCTGGCGCTGGATCATGGCTTCTGGCTGGGCGATGCGTTCGCCTCTGGCGGCTCGGTCGGCTACGACCACAAGGGCATGGGCATCACCGCGCGTGGCGCGTGGGAGTCGGTCAAGCGCCACTTCCGTGCGATGGGCCGCGATTGCCAGAGCCAGGACTTCAGCGTGGCCGGCATCGGCGACATGTCCGGCGACGTGTTCGGCAACGGCATGCTGCTTTCAACGCATATCCGCCTGCTGGCCGCGTTCGATCACCGGCATATCTTCCTCGACCCGTCGCCGGATGCGGCTGCCTCGTTCGCCGAACGCGAGCGCCTGTTCAAGCTGCCGCGTTCCAGCTGGGCCGATTACGACGCCAAGCTGATCAGCGCCGGCGGCGGTATTTATCCGCGCACGTTGAAGTCGATCGACATCAGCGCGCCGGTGCGTGAGGCGCTGGGGCTTGAGGCCAACGTCAAGCAGCTCTCGCCCAACGCCCTGATGAACGCCATCCTCAAGGCGCCGGTGGACCTGTTCTGGAACGGCGGTATCGGCACCTACGTCAAGGCCTCCAGCGAATCGCATGCCGATGTGGGCGATCGCGCCAACAACGGCTTGCGCGTCAACGGCGGCGAGCTGCGCTGCAAGGTGGTGGGCGAGGGCGGCAATCTGGGTCTGACTCAGCTGGGCCGCATCGAAGCGGCGCAGACCGGCGTGTTGCTCAACACCGACTTCATCGACAACTCGGCCGGCGTGGACACCTCCGATCACGAGGTGAACATCAAGATCCTGCTCAACGACATGGTGCAGGCCAAGAAGCTCACCTACGACGCACGCAACAAGCTGCTGGCGTCGATGACCGACGAAGTGGCCGACCTGGTGCTGTGGGACAACTATCGCCAGAACCAGGCGATCAGCTTGATGGAGCGCATGAGCGTCAAGCGCTTGGGTTCCAAGCAGCACTTCATCCGCACGCTGGAATTGCAGGGCCTGCTCGATCGCCAGATCGAATTCCTGCCGTCCGATGCAGAACTGTCGGCACGCAAGGCGCGCGGGCAGGGCTTGTCGCGGCCGGAACTGTCGGTGCTGCTGTCGTACTCCAAGCTGGTGGCGTTCCAGCAGCTGCTGGAATCGGATATTCCGGAAGACCCGTATCTGTCCAAGGAATTGCAGCGCTACTTCCCGCAGCCGCTGCAGAAGAAGTACGCCGATGCGATGGAGCGCCATCGCCTCAAGCGCGAAATCATCGCCACCGCGGTCACCAACACCACCATCAATCGCATGGGTGCGACCTTCCTGATGCGCATGCAGGAAGACACCGGCCGCAGCATTGGCGAGGTCGCCAAGGCCTATACCATCAGCCGCGAAACGCTGGACGCGCGCGCACTGTGGACGCAGATCGATGCGCTGGACGGCAAGGTGCCCGAGTCAGTGCAGATCGATGCACTGGAAGTGATCTGGCGCCTGCAACGCTCGTTCGTGCGTTGGCTGTTGCTGCGTCCGGGCCAGATGCCGGGCATCACCGCAGCGGTGGAGCGTTACCACGGCCCGTTCAACGATATCCGGGTGGCGTCGGGCGTGTTGTCCGACACCCAGCGACCGCTGTACGAAGCCAGCGTGCAGGAATGGCAGGACAAGGGCCTGCCGCCGGCACTGGCACAGCAGCTGTCCGAGTTGCGCTATCTGGAACCGGCGTTCGACATCATCGAAACCGCGCGCACCCGCAAGCTCAAGCCGGTGGAAGTGTCCAAGGTGCATTTCCGTCTGGGCGATGCGCTGCGGCTGCCGTGGTTGTTCGAGCAGATCGACGCGCTGGAGGTCAACGGCCGCTGGCATGCGGTGGCACGTGGCGTGCTGCGCGACGAACTGGCCGCGCATCAGCGTGCGCTGGTGGGTCAGGTGCTGACCATGCCCGGCAGCAGTGCCGAGGACAAGGTGGCCAACTGGATGGCACGCGACGATTCCAGCCTGCGCTTCACCCTGGCGATGTTGAGCGATGTGGCCGAGCAGAAGACGCTGGACTATCCGACCGTGTCGGTGGCCGTGCAGCGGTTGGGGCAGTTGGCGGCGCACGGGCTGTAATTAGCGTGCGCGGCATGACGGCAGAGCGATTGCTCCGCCGTCACGCTGCCTGTCATCAGCGGATGAGCTTGTGTTGCCAATGAATAACGCAGAAGGCCGCCCTGGGGCGGCCTTCTGCGTTATTGGATGCGTGCTGATGACGTAGTGAAGCTGTGCGCGCTTGCGCAGGCACGACACAGCATCGCAGGCCCGCACCGTTCGCCATGCGAGCCATGCGGGCAGCAATGCAGCTCAGCTCGTCAGCTGATAGCGCTCTGCGGCGTTTGCCTGCCGGATGTCCGACAGCAAACCCTGGCGCGCGCCATCCAGTGCGTCCCAGCGTTCGGCCACGTGAAGCGGCGGAATGGTGACCAGTTCGCGGCGATCGAAGCCGACCAGCGCGGCGTCGACCAGTTCGTTAACATCCATCAAGTCGCTCAGCGTGTTGATGTCGATACCGGCGCGTTCCCAGATCTCGGTGCGCGTGCCGGCCGGCAAGACGGCCTGCACATACACGCCCTTGGCGCCAAGCTCCACGTGCAGGCCCTGCGACAGGAACAGCACGAAGGCCTTGGTGGCGCCATAGACGCTCATGCCGAATTCGGGCGCAAACCCCACGACCGATCCAATGTTGACGATCGCACCGCTGCCGGACTGCGCAAAGCGCGGCGCAACGGCGGCGGACAGGCGCGTCAACGCGGTGACATTGAGCGCAATCAGGCGGTCGATCGCCTCGGCGTTTTGCTGCACGATGCCGCCCGATTGCGCCATGCCGGCGTTGTTGACCAGGATGCCGATCTGCGCGTCGTCGCGCAGGCGGGTTTCCACGGTGCTCAGGTCGGTCGGCTGGGTCAGGTCGGCCTGCAGCACATCGACGCTGACGCGATGGGTGTCGCACAGGTGCGCGGCCAGGGCGTCCAGCCGTTCCTTGTCGCGTGCGACCAGCACCAGGTTGTGGCCGCGTTGGGCGAAGCGCTCGGCGTAAACAGCACCAATACCGGTGGAGGCGCCAGTGATGAGGACAGCGGGAAGTGCGGTCATGGAAATTCCTTGAGTGAGAGAGGTGGAAAGGCGCACGACGTGGCCGCAAGCGCCCCGGGCGCCGGCCGACGCCTGCACGGTGACGTGTCACCGGGACCATCGCGATGCGACTGGGTCGCGTCAGGTTGCCCAGGGCAGAGGGAGCGGGCAGCGACGCGTGGGCATTGAGGATGCTCAGAAAGACGGCGGATGCAAAGATTACGAATAAAATCTAAGGTGTCAATACTTTGATGACGCGCAACATCAAAGTATGCTGTCGCTGTCCCCATTCCCCCCACGGAGCGTCGCAACGATGAAAGTGACCAAAGCACAGGCACAGGCGAACCGGGCGCATGTCGTCGAAACCGCTTCGGTGCTGTTTCGCGAGCACGGTTATGCAGGGATCGGTATTGCCGATCTGATGGCCGCTGCAGGGTTCACCCACGGTGGTTTCTACAAGCAGTTCGGCTCCAAGGCAGATTTGATGGCCGAATCGGCAGCCTGCGGCTTGGCCAACATCGCGACACAGTCCGAGCGCGTGGACAAGACCGATTTCGTGAACTTTTATCTGTCGCGCGGACATCGCGACAGCCCGGCCACCGGTTGCACGATGGCTGCGCTGGGCGCCGAAGCCGCGCGTCAGCCGGAGCAAGTGCGCGAAGCGTTTGCAGCCGGGGTCGAAAACCTGTTGGCCGCGCTCGACCGCAGCGGGGCCGCGCCCGGTACTGCCGAGGCAGCAGATGAGCGCGTCAACACGCTGAACATGCTGGCGCACGCCATCGGTGCCATCGTGCTGTCGCGGTCGTGTCCGAACGATTCGCCACTGGCCGACGAAGTCATTGCGGTATGTCGTGACCAGATCCTGTCGTCGTTGCAACCCTCCAACTGACCGAGAGAAGTGCACCTGCGTCCGGCGTGGTCGAGGGATTGGCGGTAGCGCCGCGTGCCAAGAACGGCTAACAAACCGTAGCGAGCAATTGTCAGGTGCGTGTGGATGGCGCGTTCAGAACCGGAATGTACGCGTGGTGCATGCCGCACCGAGCACCGGCCGCGCCGGCCTGGCGGTAAGCACAGTCGTTTTGCTAGCTGCTTTTAGCGAAATGTTTTAGCGAAATGCGCTTTTACTGACACGCCAGCTCACGCGTGGCCACTCCTTGTAGGAGTGCCATGTGCTTGGCGCGACGCCGATCCCCCCGCTGTACGACGAGCCGCTGAAGCGACACGCCCATCGAGCAAACGTTGCAGGCGATCATCGCCGTCCACGTCAGCCCGACTCAAGCGACTTCGTTGCCGCAGCGGAAAGCGTCTTGCGCCGAATGGTGGCACCGCATCACCGGAGATCCCGCACCGCATCGCCATCGCAGTCCCGTAGCGGGGTGATCGTCAACTGGCCGCAGCGTTGTCATTGACTGCGTCATTGACTGCAATCAGGGACGCGCTCACCCGCGGCCTCAATCCATCCCATCAGGAGAAGACAATGACCTTCAATGCATTGCTCGCCACGCAAACCGGCGAGACGGTTGCTACCAAACTCGTCCGGTTCAACGAAGACGACCTCATGCCGGGCGAGGTGACGATTGCCGTCGACTACTCGACCGTCAACTACAAGGATGCGTTGGCGGTGACCGGACGCGGCCCGATAATTCGCCGTTTTCCGCTGATTCCCGGCATCGATCTAGCCGGTGTGGTCGAAGCGTCCAGCGATCCCGGCATTGCGGTCGGAGACCGCGTTCTGGCCAATGGCTGGGGCCTGAGCCAGACCCATCATGGCGGCTACGCGCAGAAGGCGCGGGTGCCTGGCGACTGGTTGATCAAGATTCCGGCGGCATTTTCCACCCACGATGCGATGGCGATCGGCACGGCCGGCTACACCGCCATGCTGGCGGTGATGGCACTGGAGCACGGCGGGCTGACCCCCGAACGCGGCGACATCCTGGTGACCGGCGCAAATGGCGGCGCCGGTTCGGTGGCCATCGCCTTGCTGGCAGGGTTGGGGTATCGCGTGGTCGCCTCCACGGGCCGGCTGGAGCAGGCCGCGTATCTGCGCAGCCTGGGCGCTGCCGAGGTCATCGACCGCAGCACTCTGTCCGAACCCGGCGCGCCGATCAGCAAGGAGCGCTGGGCAGGCGTGGTGGATGGGGTGGGCAGCCACACGCTGGCAAACGCGCTTGCGCAGACGCAGTATCGCGGCGTGGTGACCTCGTTCGGCATGGCGCAGGGCATTCAATTGCCGGCCTCGGTGCTGCCCTTCATTTTGCGCAACGTCACGTTGGCCGGTATCGATTCGGTCAACGCGCCGCAGGCGGTACGCCTGCAGGCGTGGTCGCGTCTGGCGCACGATCTGGAGTTGGGCAAGCTGGCATTGACCACGACGGCAGTCGGGCTGGCGGAGGTGCCGCAGATTGCCGCCCAGTTGCTGGATGGCAAGGTGCAGGGGCGTACTGTCGTGGATGTGAACGCATGAGCGCGCCCACTGCATCGCGGGCATTCCGCTACCTGGCCACGCTGTCGGCCCTATTGTTTTTCGCGCTGGGCGCTGTCTGGTTGCTGGCGCCTGCGACCATGCTGGCCAACTGGGGTGTCGCCTTCGACAGCAACGCTTTAGGCGTGGTCGGTCGCCGCGCCGCGCCGATGTATGGGGCCATCGGCGTGATGCTGTTGCTGGTACGCGCGGTACCGCCATCGCCGGGGCGCCGCGCGGTGATTGCCGGCTTTGCCACCGCGTGCCTATCGTTGGCAGTGTTGGGCGTGTCGGAATGGGCTGCCGGGCATGTCAACGCCGGTATTTTCCCGGCGGTCGCCATCGAAATCGGGCTTCCGCTGGCGTTTCTGTTGGTCACGCGTGCGGAGGCCGCGTCACGGCGCGCCAACACCACGCCTTGATCGAAGGCATGACGGCAGCTTTCGTCGGCTGCGCCACGGCTGTGTCAGTGTCAGCCGCGCGAAGCGCGGTGTCCGCTCATTTCCTGCCCGGCGTTCTTGTCGAAGCGCACATGCCACCAGGTGGCGCTGAGCGAAATCAGGCTGACCACGCAGAACGCCAGCGAAAAATCGCGTTGTGCCGGTTGGGTGTGATCGCCGGCCAGCATCGCCAGTTTGAGAATCATCGCGCCGGCGCAGACACCCACCGACAGCATCAGCTGCTGCAACGTGGTGTACAGGCTGCTGGCGCGGCTCATGCGCGCGCTGGGCACGTTTTCGTAGGCAATGGTGTTGTAGGCGGCGAACTGGAACGACATGAAGGCGCCGCAACACAGCAGCAAGCCAAATATCAGCGCCGGCGGCCAGTCGGGCCGGAACAGCGCGCACACCATGTAGCCCAGGCTGGCCAGTACGCCGTTGCCGATCAGGCTGTTGCGGTAGCCAAAGCGGCGCAGCAATTGCGGGGTGATGGTGCGCATCAGCAACGCACCGAGTGCGGTGGCCAGAATCAGCCGCCCGCTGTGCGCAGCGCTGAAACCGAAGCTGATCTGAAACAGCAGCGGCAACAGAAACGGCTGCGCGCCCTGGGTGATGCGCATCAGCGCACCGCCGATCACCGACAGCCGGAACGAGTCGATGCGCAGGAGAGTCAGATCGAGTAGCGGTGCCGGGTGGTGGCGCGCATGCCACAGATATCCCACCGACGCGGCCGCGCCGGTGGCCAGCAACCAACTGGCCATGCCGATGCCGTCCTGCTGGCTGACCATTTCCAGGCCGAACAACAAGCAACCCAGTGCAGTGCCGCACAACACGAAGCCGCGCAGGTCGAAGCGTGCCGGTGCGGTGTCGGTAGGAATTTCCGGGATGAAACGGCGCACCAGCAAAAAGCCGGCAATGCCGATCGGTACGTTGATGTAGAAGATCCAGCGCCAATCCAGATACGACACGAAAAAGCCGCCCAGCGGCGGGCCCAGCATCGGGCCGATGAAGGCGGGGACGAGCGTCCAGGCCATCGCCGACACCAGATGGCGGCGCTCCACGGTGCGCAGCAGGATCAAGCGCCCGAGCGGGGCCATCATCGCGCCGCCAGCGCCTTGCAGTACGCGCGCGGCCACCATGGTGGGCAGGCTGTCGGCCAGCGAACACAGGATCGAGCCGCCCACGAAAACCCAGATCGAAGCGCCGAACACGCGGCGCAGGCCGAAGCGGTCGGCGATGGCACCGCTGGCCGGGATCAGTACCGCCAGCGCCAGCAGATAGCTGGTCATGGCGATACTCATGGCGGGCGCGGCAACGCCGAAGTCGCGCGCCAGCGTCGGCAGCGCGGTCGCCAGCACCGTGGCGTCCATCTGCTCCATGAAGATGGCGCACGCCAGGATCAGCGAAATGATGCGGTAGTCGGGATAACGCGGCGGCGTGACGCCGGCCTCGGACACGCTGGAAGACATCGGACTCTCGGTTGCCGGGCCGTGTCCACGACGCCTGGAGGCGCCGGATCGGCCCGCGTCGCACGGTGTTGTGCGGCGCAGCATGGGCATTGTCCGCCTGCGTGGCGCACGGTTCAAGCGCGTGGCGGCAACGCTGCGTGCGGTTGGGAGTGTGGCCGGCGTTGGCTGTGTTGGGGGGACAAGCTGCTGCGGTGGGCAGTGCGCGTGCGGTCGTCCTCAGTGGATGGAGGAGGCGCGCCGGAGCGCTGCTTCCTGTAGCGCAGATTGGCCGCGTTCTCGATCGGAAAGAATGCATCAGTGTTCGAGCCGGTCGTGTGGCGGCGCGCGGCATAGCAACGGCACTGCGTGGAGGCGATGTCTGGTGGGTGTGGTGGTGATGGCTGCGTCGTACCCTCATCCGGCGCTGCGCGCCACCTTCTCCCGGTGGGAGAAGGGACGGTAGGTTTCTGTGCGGGGCGCGGCGGTTGCTAGGCAGCGACAAAGCAACTGGCATAACGCATAAAGCAACGCCCAGGTTCATTGGATGGCGATGGCTACGTCGTACCCTCATCCGGCGCTGCGCGCCACCTTCTCCCGGTGGGAGAAGGGAACGTAGGTTTCCGTGCGGGGCGCGGCGGTTGCTAGGCAGCGAGAAAGTGACTGGCATAGCGTGCAAAGCAACGCCCAGGTTCATTGGATGGCGATGGCTGCGTCGTACCCTCATCCGGCGCTGCGCGCCACCTTCTCCCGGTGGGAGAAGGGAAGGTAGGTTTCCGTGCGGGGCGCGGCGGTGGCTAGGCTATGCATGCCGGCCGTGCTGCGATGGCCAGCACCAAGCACCAAGCACCAAGCAACAAGCAACAAGCACCAAGCACCAAGCAACAAGCAACAAGCAACAAGCACTGTGCAGCCCGCAGCGCTTCCTAAAGTGTGGGATCAGCGCTGTGCGGTCGGGCTGTCCCAGGCCTCCTTGACCAGCAGGATCCTCGCCAGGGAATCGCGGAAATGCTGAACCAGACGCGGTTCCAATTGCTTGCCCGACATGCTTTCCAACTTGCGCATCGCGTCTTCCACCGTCCACGGCGCTTTGTAGGCGCGCCGTCCGCACAGCGCGTCGAACACATCGGCTACTGCGACGATGCGTGCCGATTCCGGAATGGCCTCGCCGGCCAGGCCGGTGGGATAGCCGCTGCCGTCCCAGCATTCGTGGTGATGCAGTGCGATTTCGGCGGCCATCTGGAAGACCGGTCCGCGGCCGTGCCGTAGCAGGTCGTGTCCTGCCTGCGGGTGCTGCCGCACCACCGAGCGCTCGTGCTCGTCCAGCGTGTCGGGCTTGTGCAGGATGCTGCCGGGCACGGCGATCTTGCCGGCGTCGTGCAGTGGCGCGGCATCCTGCAGCATCTGCGCCTGCTGCGGCGACCAGCCGGCGGTTTCGGCCAGCACCCGGGCATACACCGCCATGCGCCAGATATGCGCGCCGGTGTCGGCGTCCTGGGCTTGGCCAGCGGTGCCCAGCAGATGGATCGCATCGCGGTATTGCTGCGCCAGGCGCGCGCTTTCGGCCAGCCTGAGCTGGGTGTTGATGCGTACCTTGAGCAAGGCCGGCGAATACGGTTTGCTGACGTAATCGGCTGCGCCCGCTTCCAGCCCGGCGCGCTCGTCGTGCTCGCTGTTGCGCGAGGTCACGAACAGGATCGGGATGGCATTGCTGGAGGGTTGCTGCTTGAGCGTGCGCGCCACCGCATAGCCATCCATGTCGGGGAGTTCGACATCCAGCAGGATCAACGCAGGCGCATGGCGCGCCACCGCGTCCAGCGCCTCGCCACCGGTTTTGGCGAACACCAGCGCAAAGTCCTCACGCAACAGCTGGCGCAGGGTCGCCAGGTTGCTGGACTCGTCGTCGACACACAGCAGGGGACGGGACGGCATGGGGGATCCTTGCAGACGGCGCGGGAGAACGCCGTCAGCGTGGGTGGGTGGCTTGCCAGTCGTGCAGGGTGGCCTGCGCGCGGCGGAAATCGAAGTCCTCCACGGCGCGTTGCAGTTCTTCCTGCAACGCAGGCGGCAGGTGCGGTGCGCAGATCAGCAGCGCGTGGTCGATCTTGTCGGCGTCGTCGGTGGAAAGAGCCACCTCCAGGATCTGCAGGCTGCCGGCGTCCAGTGCGACAGCGTCGTCGTTGGCTGCCGCAGTAGTTTCGTCGTCTTGCAAAAAGACGCCAATCGCCTCGGCGGTACGCTGCATCACATCCTTGAGCGCGATCAACGAGGCGGTGATGTCTTGACCATCTTCGATACGCGTTTCCAGATCGCTTGCAGCACCGGCCAGTGCCGGCAGCGCCAGCGAGCCCGCCGCACCACGCAACTTGTGCGCCATTGCGCCGATGGCAGGCAGTTCGTTGCGGCGCAGGTGTTCGGCCGCGACTTCGGCCGGGTCCGGATTGTCGCGCAGCAGCTTGCTCAGGTAACGCGCGTACGGCTCGCGGTCGCGCCACAGGCTGCGCGCGCGCGCGGCGTCCAGTAGCTCGGGATCGTCGTGCTGCCACTCGGGGCCGGCCGCCAGTTCGGTTTCGTGCGGCAGCGATGGAATGCGCTTCATCCCGGGATGCATGAAGTGACGAATGGCGGTGACCAGTTCCTCGACATTGAAGGGCTTGGCGATAAAACCGTTCATGCCCGCTTCCAGCGCTTTTTCCTGTTGCGGGCGGAATGCGCCAGCGGTCAGCGCGATCACCGGCAGGCTGGCCAGGGCAGGGATCTGCCGCAGCCGGCGGGTGGCTTCGTAGCCATCCACCACCGGCATCTGCACATCCATCAACACCAGATGGAACAGATCCGGCGCGCGCTTGAGGGTGTTGACCGCCTGCTCGCCATCGTGGGCGACGGTGACCATGGCGCCTTCGCCCTCAAGAATGCGCTGCGCCACCTCGCAGTTGATCTCGCTGTCGTCGACCAGCAACAGGTGCGTGCCTTCCAGCCGCCGTGCCACGAAGGTGGGCGTGACCGGACGCGCACCGGGGCGCTGGTCGACCAGCTGTTCCACCAGACGATGCAATGCCGCGCTGGTCACCGGCTTGGTCATTACCGCGTCCAGATCCTGTTGCTCGGGATGCTGTTCCAGCAGACGTCGCTCGTAGGCGGTGACCATGACGATCACCGGATGCGGACCAGGGGCGGCACGTGCGCGGATTTCGCGCGCGATCGCCACGCCATCGATGTCGGGCATGCGCCAGTCGAGCAGGAAGATGTCGTAGGGCTCGCTGGCCTGTTCGATCGCCTGCAGCGCGGCCTGGCCGCTGGCCACTGCATCCACGCGCCAGCCCAGGTCGGTGGTGATCCGCACCAGATTGCTGAGCGCGGCATCGTGGTCGTCGGCGATCAGCACCCGCGGCATCGCTTCCGGCGGTAGCGCCGGCAGCTCCTGCTGCGCCTTGGGTGGCGCGGCCTTCTCCAGGGTCACCACGAAATAGAACTCGCTGCCGCGGCCGGGCACGCTTTCCACTTCCAGCTCGCCGCCCATCAGTTCGATCAGCCGTCGGCTGATGGTCAGGCCCAGACCGCTGCCGCCATAGCGCCGACTGGTCGAGGTGTCGGCCTGCAGAAACGGCGAGAAGATCAGGCTCTGCTTTTCCTTGGAAATGCCGATGCCGGTGTCGCGCACGGAGAACAGCAGCTTGACCTTGTTGGGATCGCCGCTGGGGAAGCGCCGCACCGACAGCACCACTTCGCCCTGCTCGGTGAACTTGATCGCGTTGCCGACCAGATTGACCAGCACCTGGTTGATGCGCAGCGCATCGCCCAATAGCCAGCGGCTGTCGCGCGGCAACGGCTCGACAATCATCTCCACCGGTTTGGCGCTGAGCGAGGAGCGCATCAGGTCGGCGATGTTGTCGAACAACTGGTTGAGATCGAACGGCGCGCGTTCCAGATCGATGCGCCCGGCCTCGATCTTGGAGAAGTCCAGGATGTCGTTGATGATTTCCAGCAAGGTGCGTGCGGAGCGATCGATTTTGGTGACCATGTCCTGCGCCGCGCCGGGAAGCTCGCTGCGCTGAAGCAGATACAACATACCCAGGATGGCGTTCATCGGGGTGCGGATTTCGTGGCTCATGTTGGCCAGGAAATCGGACTTGGACTGATTGGCGCTCTTGGCGGCATCCATTGCCAGACGCAGCTGTTTTTCGTGCAGTTTTTGCTCGGTGAGATCCACCGCAACGCCGAGGTAACCGATCACCTGGTCATTGTCGTCGCGCAATGTGCTCAGGGTCAGCAGCACCGGCAGGCGGCGGCCGTCGTAACCGACATAGGTCCACTCGCTGGTATCGCTGCGGCCGAGGCTGGTGAGCGCGGCCACCGCTTCCAGCGTGTGCGCCACCGGCACCCCGGTCTGCTCGGAGAGCAGATGCGCACGGTCCTGCAGTTCTTCCGGTTCGACGAACTGGCTGGCCTTGCGCCGGCCGATCACATCCTCTGCGTTATAGCCGAGCAGCTTTTCTGCGGCGCGATTGAACAGCGTGACAAAACCGCTGGAATCTGTAGCGATGATGGCGTAACCGGCATGCGCCAGAATCGCGCGCTGCAAGACCGAGAACTTCACCAGCTCGCTGGTGCGCTCGGCCACCTGATGTTCGAGCGAGGCATTGAGGTCGACGATGCGTTGATGCGACCGTACCCGCTCGGAGATATCGCGGAAAAAATGCGAGTGCCCGCTGAGCGTGCCATCCGGTTCGATGATGGGTGCCTTGCTCGCCAGCACATGCACGTGATGACCATCGCGGTGGCGCATGCTCTGGGCGGCCGAGGCATTGGTCGGGTACGCTTCATCGGCGTGCTCGATCTGCGGCATCGCATACGGTTGCGGCGATAGCAGCAACGTCAGGTCCTGATCGATCGCGTCCTCGGCGGTGTAGCCGAACATCGCTTCTGCGGCCGGGTTCCAGTGGGTGATGCGGCCATCCGGGGTTTCGGCCACGATGGCCTCGCTGGAATGGCTGACCAGTGCGGCCAGTTCCATCTGCTTGCGCAACACCTCTTCGCGGCGCAGCCCGTTGCTGAAGTACAGCCCCAGCAACGCCGCAAACAGTACGGATGCCGCCATGACCAGACCGCCCACCAACCATGGCGAGGTCTGATTGAGCGAGGTCACAAAGCTGGCCGTGGGGTGGGCGGTGACGATCCAGGTGCGCCCGTAGATGGGCAACAGCTGCACCACCGGCCGCCAGCGCGCGCTGTCGCCGGCCGGAGTGCCGCTGCGATAGAAGTTATGGGTGGGCTCGTTGCGATCGGACAGATCCAGCGCCACATCGTCGCGTTCGCCCAATGCGCTTTTCACCATCTGCTCGACGCTGAAAGGCGCATACACCCAGCCGTTGGTGGCAGCCATGCGTTGCTGTGGCGTTTGCAGCGGCATACCTTCGCGATACACCGGCAGCAAGACCAGAAAGCCGCTCTCGTTGGGCACGCGATAGCCCGACAGCGAGACCGGCGAGGTCATGATCGGCTCGCCGCTGCGTGCGGCCTGCAATGCGGCGGCGCGGCGGCGCGGTTCGGATGCGATATCCAGACCGATGGGGCGATTGCCCGATGACTCGGGTTCGAAGTACAGCACGATGTAACGTTCGCCATCCCACGGCGCCAGCAAGCGGCGGTGGATATCCGGTGCTCCGTCGGCGCGCGCGGTCTGCAAGAACGCGTCCTCGTCGGCAGGCGCGACCCGATGGATATAACCGTAGCCCAGCACGCCTGGAAACTCGCGCGCGTAATCGCGCGAGCGGCTGTACAGGGTGAAGCGATCTCGACTGATGACCTCGCTGCCGGCACCGATCACCGCACCGCGCGCGCCGCGCAAGCCATGCTCGAAGGTGTACATACGTTCGCTGATATTGCGGGCGAGGGTGCGCACGACATACTGAAAGCGTTGCTCGCGCTCGAGCTCGTTATGCCGCTGCAGCCAGACCCCCGTGACGATGGCGGCAATCAAACCTGCGGTAAGGATCAGCAGTGCGCTGATAAAGACGCGGCGCCCGTATTTCCTGCGCAGATCCCAGCGGCCATTCGGCATTTTCGTTCCTTCGCCTTGCCTGTTGCGTGCCCAGTGTCCTGGCCGACGGCAACGTCGACCTCGCGGTACCGCCTGACGATTATCCGGCTGCGTGCAGTCTCCCCAGTTGCTGCACGCTAGCCTGTTGGGCGATCAACGTCATCTCAGTGCATCAGAACGATAGCCAAATCGATAATGCATGAAGCGCAAGGCCGATCAATCCACCGACCAACGTCCCGTTGAAGCGAATGTATTGCAGATCGCGTCCGACACCCAATTCCAATTGTTCGACGAGGTGACGTTCGTCCCAACTTTTCACTGTCGATGCAATGTGCTCGGTGACCGATGCGCGCAGGCGCGTGGTGAGTTTGTCGGCTGCCTGCAGCATATGCTGGTTGAGTGCGTCGCGCAGTGACGGATCTTGCGACAACGCCTGGCCGAGCGATTGCATGGAGCGCTCCATGTGCGCAGCCATCGACGACTCTTCACGCGCCAGATCGTTGCGCAGCGCATCGCGGATCTCGCCCCACAGGCCTTGCACGTATTCCTGCAGCGCGGGATGTTGGATGGCACGTTGCTTGAGTTCTTCTACACGCGCAGCCATTTCCGGTTCGTCACGCAGGCGCGCGATGTAGCCTTGCAGCCACGCTTCATAGTCGAGCCTGATTGGATGCTCGGGCGTTTTGAGAATGTCCTGGAGTTCTTCGATGGCCGCACGCGCCATGCGGTCGGCCAGACTGTCGCCGATCTCTTCGATCGGCTTGATCCAGTTCACTGTGCCGACCAGCTTGGGCCATTCGCGGCGCGCATACCGCACGATCAATGCAGACGCGCGCGTCTTGACCTGTTCCTGGTCCAGCCATTCGCCCAGCCGCAGCAACACTTCGTCGAGCAATTTCTGATGGCGCCCGTCGGTGGTGAGCAGCGCCATCACATCGCCGACGGTCGCGGCAGCATTCCACTTGCGCAGGCGGTCCACCACGAAGCGCTGGATGGCGCTGCGCACGGCGGCTTCGTCCAGCAGCTCCAGCGCCTGCAACATCCAGCCGCGTGCCATCTGCGCGAGCATGCGCGACTGCTCGGGTTTGGCCAGCCATTCGCCGAGGCGGCTGGCGGGGTCGAACACGCGCAGCTTTTCCATCAACGCAGCGGGCGCAAGGAACTGATCGCGCACGAATACCGCCAGCCCATCGGCCAGCCGCTCCTTGCCGCGCGGCAGGATGGCGGTGTGCGGGATCGGCAGGCCCATCGGACGGCGAAACAGCGCCACCACCGCAAACCAGTCGGCCAGTGCGCCCACGGTCGCCGCCTCGCAGAAGGCCGACACCCACGCCCAGATGCCTTGCTCGCCCATCAGGTGACTGACGATAAAGCCGGCAAACATCGCCAGCAGCAAGGCCACCGCCAACAGCTTCATGCGCTGCAGCTGGGCACGACGGGGATCGATGGGGCGGGGAGCGCTGGGACTGGGTTCCATCCGCGAAGTGTACCCAGTCGTTTGACCAGGGCATGTCCACGGCAGGTGGGCGACGTCGCGGGCGGCTGCCGGTGGCCGCGCTTTCGGTGCAGGAGCGGCTGTGTGGACCAGTGCGTTATCGGGAACGCTTCATCGCGCCCAGGTGCGCTCCTACGTGATGGCTGTTGGCTAGTGGGTGCGCGGACTCAGCCGCGCAGGTGCTGCAGCTGCGCTTGACAACTGGGCAACCTTCAAGCTGTGCAAAAGCGTCGATCACTGTCGTAGGAGCGCACCTGGGCGCGACAGGCTTTCCTGGGAACGCCTATCGCGCCCAGGTGCGCTCCTACGTGAGGGCTGTTGGCGAGTGGATGCGCGGACTCAGCCGCGCAGGCGCTCCAGCTGCGCTTGCAATGCGGTCACCTTGGACTGCAGTGCGGCGTTTTCGTTTTCCAGTTCGGTGACGCGGCGCTGCAAGGCCTTGACGTCGCGGCGCTCGGCTTCGCCACCTTCGGCCTCGTCGGGCTTGGGTTTGCGTTTGGCGTCGCGCACGCGCTTGGCGGCCTGTTTGAGTTCGGCCTTGCCAGCCTGCGCGGCGGCGCGTTGTTCGTCTTCCGACAGCGTGGCCACGGCGGCTGCGGCGCTGATCGAGATCTCGCCGGCCTTCACTGCCTGCACCACTTCCGGCGCGGCCTGTTTGTGGATGCGCTCGATCATCACCACCTGGTTGCTGCTCAGGCGTGCTTCGCGTGCCAGCTCGGCGCGGCTTACCGGGGTGGAGGTTTCCTCCCACGGCGGGCTGTCGGTGTCGTCGGTCGCGCGGGCTGCGCTGTCGTCGAGGCCGGTATCGGCCTGTGCGTCATCAACCACCGGCGCCTCGGCGGCGGCATCGGCCTCGCGCTGGCTGCGCTGGCGGGCGGCCAGGATCTCGCGCTTGCGCAGCGCCAGCACGCCACGCTGGAAGTCGGACACGCTGCGCCGGCCAAGGTGCTGCTCGATCATCCATAGATGCACGTCCTGCATCGACTGGAAGCGTGGGTTTTGCACGGTCTGGAACGGCAGTCCGTGCTTCTGGCAGATGCCGTAGCGGTTATGGCCGTCCACCAGCACATCGCCCCACAGCACCAAGGCATCGCGACAGCCTTCGGCCAGCAGGCTGCGCTCCAGCGCCTCGTGCTCGTCGGGTGTCAGTGGGTCGATGTAGGCCTTGAGTTCTTCTTTGACAACGATGTTCATGGGGCAACTGCGGGGGGAGTGCGGGGCCGGCATTGTAGAGAGCCTGCTCCGGCTTTGCGCGCTTGACGTGGTACCCGCGCCCGTGACACGCGAGCGCTGTCGTGGAACGGCCACGCGCGCCGTCACCGGCTATCTTCAGGCGAGCGGCGCGTACGGCGTGAGCCGACACGGCAAGGCCCATGCAGCGCGCGGCCAGGGCCCGCGTGCCTCTGCCTGCAACGCACCCATGCCGCCGGCCGCGCTCAGTCCACCAGGCGCAGGATGCCGGCCAGCGTCTCGACCATCTGTCCGATCTGCTCGGGGGTGACGATCAACGGTGGCGACAGCGCGATGACATCGCCGGTGACCCGCACCAGCAGTCCGCCGTCGTGGAAGCAGCGCTCGAACACCTCGTAGCCGCGTGCACCGGGGGCGCCATCGCGCGGCGCCAGTTCGATGGCGCCGATCAGGCCGACGTTGCGGATGTCGATCACGTGCGGCAGGCCGCGAAGGCTGTGCAGCGCGTCTTCCCACTGCGGGCCGAGCGTGATCGCACGCGAAAACAGCCCGTCCTCGGCATAGGTGTCCAGGGTCGCAATCGCGGCCGCACAGGCCAGCGGGTGACCGGAGTAGGTATAGCCATGAAATAGTTCGATGGAGTTGTGCGGCCCGTGCATGAACGCGTCATGGATCGCATCGGCCACCAGCACCGCCCCCATCGGCACGGTGCCGCTGGTCAGCCCCTTGGCGGCGGTGATGATGTCGGGCGTGACGCCGAAGCGCTGCGCGGCGAACGCCTCGCCGACGCGGCCGAAGCCGGTGATCACCTCGTCGAACACCAGGAGGATGCCGTGGTGGTCGCAGATGGCGCGCAGCCGTTGCAGATAGCCTTCCGGCGGCAGGATCACCCCGGCCGAGCCGGACACCGGTTCGACGAACACCGCGGCGATGGTGGAGGCGTCGTGCAGGGTGATCAGCCGCTCCAGGTCGTCGGCCAGCTCCGCGCCGTGCGTCGGCAGCCCGCGTGAATAGGCGTTGCGCTGCAGATCCAGGGTGTGGCGCAGATGATCGGTGCCGGCCAGCAGCGGGCCGAACCACTTGCGGTTGTTGGGCAGCCCGCCGATCGACATGCCGCCGAAGCCGACCCCGTGATACGCCTTCTCGCGGCCGATAAAGCGGGTGCGATGGCCCTCGCCGCGCAGGCGGTGGTAGGCCAGCACGATCTTCATCGCACTATCCACCGCTTCCGAGCCGGAGTTGGTGAAGAACACATGGCCCAGGCCGGGCGGCGCGATGGCGGCCAGGCGCTGCGCCAGCACGAACGGCAGCGGTGAGCCCATCTGAAAGGTCGGGGCGAAATCCAGCGTGCCGGCCTGCGCGCGGATCGCCGCCACGATGCGTTCGCGCGCGTGTCCTGCATTGCAGCACCACAAGCCTGCGGTGCCATCCAGGATCTGCCGGCCGTCGACATCGCGGTAGTACATGCCGGCGGCCGAGGCGAGCAGGCGAGGGCGTGCCTTGAACTGCCGGTTGGCGGTGAACGGCATCCAGAACGCATCCAGCTGCGCCGATGTCTGCAGCGCAGGCGCGTCGTCGCGCGGAAGTGGGTCGTGCATGGCCGGCTCCGTCACGGGGGTCGGCCGACTGTACCCAGCCATCGCCTCGGGCGTCACCCCGCCGCGGGCAGGAATGGGCGATATGCCCGCGCAGGCCTGGCGGATGCCCATCGATCTAATGCATAAGAACTAGTCAATTAGTCGCAGCGCCGGCCGCTAATCTCAAGGAACGCTTGCGTGGCGTGTGTGTGGCAATGCGTTGGAACGCTGCGAGGCGTCGCCAAGCATTGCAAAGCTGCAAGGATTGCCGATGATGCGCCAGACAACCGCTGGTTGGGCCTGGTCGTCGCCGCTGCTTATATCGCAACACGCTAAACGATCGCAGCCGTCAATCGTCTTTATCGCAGTTCATCGCACTTTATTTTTGGGGAATGGGAATGACGCAAGGGTCCACCGTGGCGACAGCCAGTGGCGCAGACGCCGGTCTGCTATCCAAGGAGCGCATCATTGCGCGTCCGGGGTTCAATCGTTGGCTGGTCCCGCCGGCTGCGCTGGCGATCCATCTGTGCATTGGCATGGCCTACGGCTTCAGCGTGTTCTGGCTGCCGCTGTCCAAGGCGCTGGGGATCACCGAAGCGATTGCCTGCCCGGCCGACATGGGTCTGTTCGCGCGCATGGTGGCGACCACCTGCGACTGGAAGATCAGCGAGCTGCAGTGGATGTACACCCTGTTCTTCGTGCTGCTGGGCTGCTCGGCGGCGATCTGGGGCGGTTGGCTGGAACGTGCCGGCCCGCGCAAGGCCGGTGTGGTCTCGGCGCTGTGCTGGTGTGGCGGCCTGGTGATCTCGGCGGCCGGTATCCATTTCCATCAGATCTGGATGTTGTGGCTGGGTTCGGGCGTGATCGGTGGTATCGGTCTGGGGTTGGGCTACATCTCGCCGGTGTCGACCCTGATCAAATGGTTCCCGGACCGTCGCGGCATGGCGACCGGCATGGCGATCATGGGCTTTGGCGGCGGCGCGATGATCGGCAGCCCGCTGGCCGACGCGCTGATGCGCCACTTCGCCACACCCACCTCGGTGGGCGTGATGGAAACCTTCCTGGTCATGGCCGCGCTGTACTTCGTCTTCATGATGGCCGGCGCCTTCGGGTATCGCGTGCCGCCGAGCGGTTGGACCCCGGCCGGCTGGACCGCGCCGGTGGCCAGCACCAACGCCATGATCACCGCCAACCACGTGCACGTCAGCAAGGTCTGGGGCATTCCGCAGTTCTGGCTGCTGTGGGGCGTGTTGTGCCTGAACGTCTCGGCGGGTATCGGCGTGATCGGCATGTCCTCGCCGATGCTGCAGGAAGTGTTCGGCGGCAGGTTGATCGGCGTGGACATCGGCTTCGGCAGCCTGGATACGGCTCAGCTGGCCAGCATCGCGGCGATCGCGGCAGGCTTCACCGGTCTGCTCAGCCTGTTCAACATCGGTGGCCGCTTCTTCTGGGCCAGCATGTCCGACAAGCTCGGCCGCAAGAACACCTACACGCTGTTCTTCCTGCTGGGCATCTGCCTGTACGCAGCGGCGCCGTCGGCCGGTGGCGTGGGCGGCATCGCGCTGTTCGTGGGCATCTTCTGCATCATCCTGTCGATGTACGGCGGCGGCTTCGCCACCATTCCGGCCTATCTGGCCGACCTGTTCGGTACCCAGATGGTCGGCGCCATCCACGGCCGTCTGCTGACCGCCTGGGCCACCGCCGGCATCCTCGGCCCGGTGGTGGTGGGTTACATGCGCGAGTACCAGCTGGCGCACGGCAGTCCACCGTCACAGGTCTACAACACCACCATGTACATCCTCGCCGGCATGCTCGTGCTCGGCCTGATCTGCAATTTGTTGGTGCGCCCGGTGGCTGCGCGTCACTTCATGACGCCCGACGAACTGGCACGCGAAAAGCAGCTGGCGCACGAGAAGGTCGACCGCAGCGGGCATGCGGTGCTGCCGCCGGAACAGATGGCGCGGATCGGGCATGGCGGCAACCCCGCAGTGGTCGCGTTCGCTTGGTTGGCGGTCGGCATCCCGATGGCGTTCGGTATCTGGGTGACGCTGCAGAAAGCCTTTGTGCTGTTCCATTGAGGTGAGATGACCAGTCCGTCTTCCCGCACAGTGCGCCCCGGTAGTGTGGTGCGCACGGTTGTCCGCCATCGCGGCGGTCGCGGTGCCACGGTGCAGGACATGGTGGCGGCCGAAATGCCGGTTGCCCTGATCTACAACCAGGTGCCGTTCGCGGTGATGATGGCGACGCCGGAGGACCTGGAGGATTTCGCGCTCGGGTTCTCGTTGAGCGAAGGCATCGTCGATCACGCGCAGGACTTGCGCGTGGTTGCGGTGGAGACCTTTCTGGAAGGCGCTTCGCTGCAGATCGAGATTCCGCCCGAGCGCGCGGCCGTGTTGGACCAGCGGCGGCGCAATCTGGATGGACGCAGCGGTTGCGGCGTGTGCGGCAATGAATCAATCGAGGCGGTGCTGCGCGTGCCGCCGCGCGTGCAGTCGACGCTGCAGATCGACGCCGATGCGTTGGCGCGTGCGCTGGATGCGTTGCATGCGCAGCAGCCGATCGCCGCGCAGACCGGCGCGGTGCACGCCGCCGGTTGGGCCGATGCGAATGGTGTGGTGCAGTTGGTTCGCGAAGACGTCGGGCGCCATAACGCGTTGGACAAATTGATCGGTGCATTGGCACGCGCGCGCATCGATGCATCGCAAGGGTTTGCGGTGGTCACCAGCCGCGCCAGTTATGAAATGGCCATGAAAGCCGCGCAGGCCCGAATTCCGCTGCTCGCAGCGATTTCGGCACCTACCGCGCTGGCGATCAGCCTGGCCGACAGCGCGGGACTGACCCTGATCGGGTTTGCCCGTAATCACGATTGTGTTGTTTACAGCCATCCACAACGCCTGGATCTGGGCGTTGCCGTGGGAGAGCCCGCATGAGCAAGAAAACCATCAAGCAGTACGACAATCCCGCGGGCGGCTGGGGCGCATTGCGCTCGGTGGCCAAGCACCTGATGGAACAGGACATCGCAGTGCAGGGCGCCAAGACGCTGCTGCATGCCAACCAGCCGGACGGCTTCGATTGCCCAGGCTGCGCCTGGCCGGATCGCGACCATACCTCCACCTTCGAGTTCTGCGAAAACGGCGCCAAGGCCGTAGCCGCCGAATCCACCGCGCGCCGCGCCGGGCTCGAATTGTTCGCCTCGCACAGCGTCAGCCTGTTGTCGCAGTACAGCGACTATTGGCTGGAAGGGCAGGGCCGGTTGACCCACCCGATGCGCTACGACGCCGCCACCGACCACTATGTGCCGGTGAGCTGGGACGATGCGTTTGCGCAGATCGCCGGCCATCTCAATGGCCTGGCAACCCCGGACGAGGCGATCTTCTATACCTCCGGGCGCACCAGCAACGAGGCGGCGTTTTTGTATCAGTTGTTCGTCCGCGAGTTCGGCACCAATAACTTCCCGGATTGCTCCAACATGTGCCACGAGCCATCCGGCACCGCGCTGCGTTCGCAGATCGGGGTGGGCAAGGGCACGGTGTCGTTGCACGATTTCGAGCTGGCCGATGCGATCTTCATCTTCGGCCAGAACCCGGGTACCAATCACCCACGCATGCTGGGCGAGTTGCGCCAGGCCTCCAAGCGCGGCGCGGCGATTGCGGCGTTCAACCCGTTGCGCGAGCGCGGGCTGGAAAAGTTCGCCGACCCGCAAGACAAGCTGGAGATGCTGCACAACGGCTCCACGCGCATTGCCTCGGATTATTTCCAGCTCAAGATCGGCGGCGACCTGGCGGCGTTAAAGGGCATCATCAAGCATGTGCTGGAGCGCGATGCGCAGGCCCAGCGCGATGGCACGCCGCGCTTGCTGGATCTGGAGTTCATCGCAGAGCACACCGCCAATTTCGACGCATTCGCTGCCGATGTGCATGCGGAAGCCTGGGACACCATCGTCGAAGAGTCCGGCCTGGACGAAGCGCAGTTGCGCAAGGCCGGTGAGATCTATCTGAAGGCCGAGCGCGTGATCGCGTGCTGGGGCATGGGCATTACCCAGCACAAGCACTCGGTGGCCACCATCCACATGATCACCAACCTGCTGTTGCTGCGCGGCCATCTGGGCCGCCCCGGCGCAGGCGTGTGCCCGGTGCGCGGGCATAGCAACGTGCAGGGCGACCGCACGATGATGATCTACGAAAAACCGCCAGCCGCGTTTCTGGACAAGCTTCAGTCGGTATTCGGGTTTGCGCCGCCGCGCGAAGACGGCTTCGACACCGTCGGTGCGATCGAGGCGATGCTGGACGGGCGCGGCAAGGTGTTCTTCGCGATGGGCGGCAACTTCGCCGCCGCCACGCCGGATACCGATGCCACGCACCGCGGGCTGCGCAACTGCGAACTCACCGTGCACGTCACCACCAAGCTCAATCGCAGCCACCTGGTGCATGGGCGCGATGCGTTGATCCTGCCATGCCTGGGGCGTACCGAAATCGATATCCAGGACGCCGGCTCGCAAGGCGTGACGGTGGAGGATTCGATGAGCATGGTGCACCTGTCGGCCGGCATCAATCCGCCGGCCTCGCCGGATCTGCTGTCCGAGCCGGCGATCGTGGCGCGCATGGCCGAAGCCACGTTGGGCGCGCGCAGCGCGATCCGCTGGCGCTGGCTGGTGGGCGATTACGACCGCGTGCGCGAGTTGATCGCGCAGGTGTTCCCGGACTTTGCCGACTTCAATCAGCGCGTGCGCACGCCGGGCGGCTTCCGCCTGTCCAACACCGCGCGCGACCGTAACTGGGTCACGCCCGAGCAGCGTGCGGTGTTCAAAGCGCACGCGGTGCCTACCGACAACCCGATCCATCGCGCGCGTCGTTCGCGGGGCGATCAGATGGTGTTTACGCTCGCCACCACGCGCTCGCACGATCAGTACAACACCACCATTTACGGGCTGGACGATCGCTATCGTGGCGTGTTCGGCGAGCGCCGCGTGCTGTTCATCAACGGCGCCGATATTGCCGCGTTGAACATGAAGGCCGGCGATTGGGTGGATCTGGAAAGCCTGTGCGAAGACGGCGTGCATCGCGAGGCGCGGCGCTTCTTGCTGGTGGACTACAACATTCCGCGCGGCTGTCTGGCGGCGTATTACCCGGAAACCAATTCGCTGGTGCCGCTGTCGAGTTTTGCCGACGAAGCACGTACGCCGACCTCCAAGTCGATTCCGGTGATCGTGCTGCCGCATCGGGCCGAAACCGCCGACGCGGCGCCGCGCGATATCGGAGCGGTGCTTGTCCGCTGATCCGCAGCTCACCGCGCAGCTGCTGCAGGCGCTGGCCGACACGCCCGAGGGCGTGTCGCTGTCGAGGCTGTGCAAGCAGCTGGGCGTGCGCATGAGTGTGTTGTTGCGCACGCTCGCGTGGCTGGGCAGTGCCAACCTGGATGGCCAGCCAGGCCCGGGCTGGATACGGGTCGACGAACGCGGTGAGCGGCAGTTTGCGGCATTGACGCCGGCTGGTGATAGGGAATGCAGACAGCGCCAATCGTTGGCGGACTCCGATTAGGGCGAGTTGTTCGATTGCGTTGAGATTGGAATCGTTTCAGTGGCGCAGAGATACTCGTTTCGCACCGTTTACTCCATCAAGTGGGAGAATAGGCGCGGACTGGACAAGCGGGGCGGCTTGCGGGCAGATTTCTCAGCACGCTAGCAGCCACTTCACATCCATTCGCCTACCCACGTCCGGGGAGCGGGAATCAATCGCAAGACTTGCTGAAAGGGAAGGCTGGGTGTCCGACAAACTCGATGCACAGATTTTGGTTCGCAGTGTGCAGTCCGAATGTATGACTCCTTCCATCCTGAGTGGCAATCGTCAGATCCAAGGATGCATTATCGCCGCCATAATTGAAATTCCAATGAACTTTCTGGCTTCCTCTACGGACTGCGTTCCATGTGTATAGTATTCTTCCATCAGGTGCTTTCAGCTGCGCAGTGACCTTCCAGTTTTCTTGCGCCGCTTCAATCGCGATGTAGTGGCGTTCAGCCTGTGCGGCGGATGCGCCAAAAAGGCAGAAAAGACCGAGGATGGCCGCCAGTGGTACGGTCGCCGATGGACGCTTTTTTAGTGATTTTTGCATGGCGTGTTTTTTCCGGAATTTAAAAAAGTCTGGGTGAGTCGGCGCCGGCTGGATGGAGCTGAGCCTTTCGCCGTTGAAATATGAAATGGCTGAATCGATTGAATCGACTCATATGCTAGTTCGATGCGGTTCTGCCATGAATGCGTCTTTCCGAACATTTGTCTCCATTCGAGAGCGTTTCTGATCCGCGTGACGATCGAACGCATGCGGTGGGGGAAGGTGGACCTCTCACCACCGCAACTGCAGCAAGCCCGCGGCAAGGAAAGGCGCAGTCTGCGAGAATGCGCTATCTCCTTTTGGACAGCGACTCACGATGACTGCCGCCGTGCCACTCGCCACGCCCGTCAATTCGCCTGCGCGCGTGCTGTTTGCCAGCCTGATCGGCACGACCATCGAGTTCTTCGATTTCTACATCTATGCCACCGCTGCGGTGCTGGTGTTCCCGACCTTGTTCTTTCCGGCCGGCGATGGCAGTGCGGCGATGCTGCAGTCGCTGGCGACTTTTGCGGTCGCCTTCATCGCGCGGCCGGTGGGCTCGGCGGTCTTCGGCCACTTCGGCGATCGGGTCGGCCGCAAGGCCACGCTGGTGGCGGCGTTGCTGACGATGGGCTTGTCCACGGTCGCCATTGGTCTATTGCCCGGCTATGCGCAGATCGGAGTGTGGGCCCCATTGCTGCTGGCGCTGTGCCGGTTCGGTCAAGGGCTGGGCCTGGGCGGCGAGTGGGGCGGCGCCGTGCTGTTGGCCACCGAGAACGCACCGCCGGGCAAGCGCGTGTGGTACGGCATGTTTCCGCAGCTGGGTGCACCGCTGGGCTTTTTGCTGTCCACCGGTACCTTCCTTGGCATGGGCGCATTGCTGGACGATGCGGCCTTCATGCAGTGGGGCTGGCGGGTGCCGTTTCTGGCCAGCGCCTTATTGGTGCTGACCGGGCTGTGGGTACGCCTGAGCATTACCGAAACACCGGATTTTCAAAAGACCCTGGATCGTCAGACGCGCGTACGGCTGCCGCTGGGCACCGTGATCTCGCAGCATTGGCCGGCGTTAATCATCGGCACGCTGGGTGCGTTTGCCACCTTCGTGTTGTTCTATCTGATGACCGTGTTCGCATTGGGCTATGGCACCAAGACGCTGGGCTACGACAAGGAACAATTCCTGCTGCTGCAGATGGCCGGTATCGTGTTCTTTGCGCTGGGCATTCCGTTGTCGGCCAAGTTCGGCGATCGGCATGGCGCACCGTTGGCGATGATGCTGGCCAGCATTGCCATCGTTGCGTTCGGGCTGGCGTTTGCGCCGTTGTTCCAGGCCGATCACCCGTTGCAGGTGCTCACTTTTCTCGGGCTGGGCTTCTTCTTCATGGGGCTGACCTACGGCCCTTGCGGCACCTTGCTGGCGGAGTTGTATCCCACCGAGGTGCGCTATACCGGCGCGTCGCTGTCGTTCAATCTGGCCAGCATCCTGGGTGCGGCCCCGGCGCCGTATGTGGCCACGCAATTGGCGGCGCGCTACGGGGTGCAAGCGGTGGGTTACTACCTGGGCGGCGCCGCGGTGTTGAGTTTGCTCGCGCTGACGATGGTGCGGCGATCGCGTCGATAGATGCTGTTGGATACGCGACTGCCGTAGGCGCGGGCTGGTGCGCGCAGAGGTGCTATCGGTAAGGAGCCTTCGCGCCCGGGTGCGCTCCTACGGGAGCTAGAGAAAGACGCGCTTTGAGGTGCGTCCTGGCCGGCCGTCGTGTTGGTGCAAGCGTGCGGCGCTCAGACCGCCAAGCGTACCTGGTTGCGGCCGCCGGCCTTGGCCAGGTACAGATATTTGTCGGCTTCGTTCAACAGGTGATGCAGCGATTGATCGCTTTCGGTCGCGATGCACACGCCGATGCTTACCGTCATGCTCAGCGTGTCGTCGCCGACGCGCACGCGTAGTGCGCTGATGCGTTCGCGCAGGGTTTCGAAGTAGCTGGTGGCGTTGGCTGCATCCAGCCCCGGCACCAGCAGGCAGAATTCTTCGCCACCGAAACGCGCCACCAAGTCCTGCGGACGTGCATGCCCGGAGACCGATGCGGCCACCGCGCGGAGCGCCTGGTCACCGGCTTCGTGGCCCCAGGTGTCGTTGATGTGTTTGAAGTGATCGATATCCAGCATGGCTGCGGTCACTGTCTGGTCCTGCGACAGCAACTGCGGGATCACGCGCTGGCTTTGTTCCAGGAAGTAACGCCGATTGGGCAGGCCGGTGAGGAAATCGCGTGTGGCCAGATCCTGCAGCGTGCCGATCAATTCCAGCTGGTCCACGTTCTGCGAGACGCGGCAGAAGAATTCTTCGCGCGAGAAGGGCTTGCGCAGGAAGTCGTTGGCGCCGTTCTTCAAGAAGCGCGGGATCAGCGACGAATCGCTGTTGCCGGAGATGCCGATCACCGCGACCTTGTCGCGCGAGCGCAACGCACGCAGCCGGCGGGTAAATTCCACGCCTTCCATGCCGGGCATTTCCTGATCGACGATGGTCAGGCGGATGTCGGGGTCGCGTTCGATTGCTTCCAGTCCGGCGGCGCCGTCAGCGGCCAGCACCACGCGGTAGCCGTACATCGACAGCAGTGCGGCGGCGTAGGTACGAGCAGACAACGAATCGTCCACCACCAACGCGCCGATGCGACGATTGCGCTCCAGACGCTGCACCAGCCAGGCCAGATATTCGATGCTGCCCGGTGCGTTCTTGAGTACGTAATCGATGATCTGCTGCTGCAGCACGCGCTGGCGCAGATCCTCGTCGTACACGCCGCTGACCACCACGGTCGGCAGGTTGCGCGAGAGGAAGAACTCCACGACCTTGTCGCGGTCGCCGTCGACCAGCACCAGGCCGGTCAGGACCAGGAACCAGCCATCTTCTTCGTCGAGCACGCGCGCCGCTTCGGCCAGGGTCGAAACGACCGTGACCGGCAGTTCCACGCGTTGCTCGATGGCTGCGCGCAGCATGCTGGTGAACGTGCGCGAGTTTTCCACCAGCAACACGCGTTGCGGCAGAACTGCGCTTTCACTATTGCGATGTAGGGTACCTGGGGACATCGGTTGGCCGTGTGGATCGAACCGTCAGATCAGCTAACGGCTCTGCTCGCCAAAACTTGAGCGCTGCGTTGCAGCTTGCGCGATGGACCTTGGGGCGCGGTCACCACAGCGCGTCGCGCAGCCGGTACCAGCTCATGGCCGCCACCAGCAGCGGGGTGCGCAGCCGCTGCCCGCCGGGAAACGGACGGTGCGGAATACGCGCGAACACGTCCAACCGCTGGCTCTGGCCAGCGATGGCCTCGGCGATCACCTGGCCGGCCAGGCCGGTGGCTGCCACACCGTGGCCAGAGAAGCCCTGCGCGAAATACACAGTCGGCGCGAGCCGGCCCCAGTGCGGCGCGCGGTTGCGGGAGATGTCCACGTAGCCGCCCCAGACGGTCTCCAGCGGTACCTCGCGCAACTGCGGAAACACCGTGTGCATACGCTGCGTCATCAAGCGATTCAGGCCCGGCGGCGGGCGTGACGAATAGCTGGCGCGCCCACCGAAGAGCAGCCGGTGATCGGCGCTGAGCCGGTAATAATCCAGCGCCCAATTGGTGTCGGCCACCGCCATGTCGTTGCCGATCAGCGCGCGTGCGCGCGCCTGGCCCAGCGGCGGGGTGGCACCCACGTAGGTGCCGACCGGCATGATGCGCTGCTCCAGCGGCGCGGCGATGCCGTGCAGCAAGGCGTTGCCTGCAATCACACCGAAGTCTGCGGTCACGCTGCCATCGGCCGTGTGCATCGCAACCTGTGCGCCAGGGTCCAGGCGGGTCACCGCCGAGTCTTCGAAGATGCGCACGCCGGCCGCCAGTGCCGCCCGCGCCAGGCCGAATGCATAGGCCAGCGGATGCAGATGGCCGCTGGCGGGGTCGAACATCGCACCCAGATACAGTGGGCTGTCGAGCACCTGGCGGGTGCGGGCGCGGTCCCACCACTCCAGCGGATAGTCGTAGCGCTCGGCCATGCGCACGATGCCATGCTGCAGCGCCCGCACCTGGCGCGGCTTGAGCGGGACATGGGCATGACCATCGCGCCAGTCGCAGGCAATGGCATGGCGTTCGATCCGCTGGCGTAGCAGGCGCATGCCGTCGCGCGAGAAGTCGAACAGCAGGCGCGCATCTTTATCGCCGACCAATGCTTCCAGCGTCTCCTGTTCGCAGCCGTAGCCCACGATGGCCTGGCCGCCGTTGCGACCGGATGCACCCCAGCCGATGCGCCGGGCCTCCAGCACGATGACCCGGTAGCCTGCTTCGGCCAGCGCGAGCGCCGCAGTCAGTCCGGTGTAACCGGCGCCGAGAATGCAGACATCGGCGCGTTCGGCGCCGCGCAGGCGCGGTTGCACGGGCAGGGCAGGCGCGCTGCGCGTGTACCAGCTGTCAGGGTAGCCGCCCTCCGCGGTGTCGGCGTGCGGCAGCGCGGTGGCCGGGCTGCCCATCACACGGTCCGCAGGTACCGGGCGTAATCGATGTCCGGCACCAGCGCCTGGTAATCGAGCAGCTCGCGTTGTTTCTGTTGCCCGAACACATGCTGAAACTGCGTGCCTAGCTGGGCGCCGATAAAGTCGCTGGACACAAACGCATCGATCGCGCCCTGCCAGGTGCGTGGTTGGAAGATTCCTTGCGCATAGGCGTTGCCGGTGATCGGTGGCGTGGGTTCGGCGGGCTGCTGCAGGCCGTCGAGCATAGCCGCCAGCACCGCGGCCGCGGCCAGATACGGGTTGGCATCGGCGCCGGCAATGCGATGTTCAATGCGCGTGTTGCGGGCATCGCTATGCGGGATGCGCAGCGCCACGGTGCGGTTGTTGAAACCCCAGCTGGCATCCAGCGGCACGAAGGCGTTGCTGACGAAGCGTCGGTAACTGTTGGCGTGCGGCGCGAACAACAGCAGCGATGCGTCCGCATGCCGCTGCAGCCCGGCGATGGCGTGGCGCAGGCGGTCGGTGGGCATCTCGGCCTCGCCGGCCAGCACGTTGTGCCCGTCGGCATCGAGCAGGCTCACATGCAGATGCAAGCCACTGCCGGCCTGGCCGGGGAACGGCTTGGCCATGAAGCTGGCCAGCATGCGCTGCTGCTGCGCGATGGCCTTGATGGTGCGTTTGAGCAGGATCGCCTCGTCGCAGGCGGCAACCGCATCGGCGCGATGTTGCAGGTTGATTTCGAACTGGCCCGGTGCGTACTCGGCCACGGCGGTGTCGGCCGGGATGCCTTGCTGGCGGCATGCAGCGGTGACCGCATCGGTAAAACCACGGTGATCGTCCAGGTCCTGCAATGCGTACACCTGGGTGCTGTCGCTGCGGATGCCGGTGACCGGGTCGCGCGGGGTCTGCGGGCGCCCTTGCGCATCGGGCACCGCATCGAACAGGTAGAACTCCAGCTCCACCGCCACCACCGGGGTCAGCCCGAGTGCGGCAAAGCCGTGCACCACCCGCTGCAACACCGCGCGTGGCGCGACCTCGAACAGGCTGCCGTCCGGGGTGTGCATCGCCAGCAGCAGCTGCGCCATCGGCTGTGGCGCCCACGGTACCGGGCGCAGCGAGCCCTCGATCGGCCGGCAGATGCGGTCGGCATCGCCGATGGCATAGCCAAGCCCGGTTTCTTCCACTGTGTTGCCGGTGATGTCGGTGGCGATCAGCGACATCGGCAGGCATACGCCATCGCGGTAGACCTTGTGCAACGTATCGGCAGTGACGCGCTTGCCGCGCAGCACGCCGTTGGTGTCGGGCAATAACAGGTCGACGGAGTGGCAGCCGGCGATACGCGCCAGGGTGGCGGCATCGGCAGCGGGCAGCGATGCGACGGAGTTCTCGGAAGCCATGGGCACTACCTGCGAAGTCGCCGCCCAGCCTAGCAAAGCACGCGTGATCGTTTGCGATCAGGCAACGGTGCAGCGGTGGCAATGGCGGCGGTGGCGCGGTAAGTTCGAGCGCATCTGTCGTTCAACGCACCGCATCGGGATGTCTGCATGGCTGTCGTACCGTTGGTCGGATTGCCGACCGATCGCATCGCGCAAGGGCCGCATCCGTTTCTGGCGGCCGGCGAAAAATACATCCGTGCGGTTGTGGACGCGGCCGGTGCCATGCCGGTGCTGCTGCCGAGTCTGCAGCCCAGCCTGGAGGCCGGCGTATGGCTGGATCGGTTGGACGGCGTGTTGCTCACCGGGGCGGTCAGCAATATTGAGCCGCACCACTACAGCGACGAATCGAGTTGGGAGGGCAACCCGCACGATGCCGCGCGCGATGCCACCAGCCTGGGGTTGATCCCGCAGGCGCTTGCGCGCGGCCTGCCGGTGCTGGCGATCTGTCGTGGCCTGCAGGAGGTCAATGTCGCGCTCGGTGGACGCCTGCATCAACGCGTGCATGCGGTGCCCGGCCTGGCGGATCATCGCGAAGACCGCAACGCGCCGCTGGACGTGCAATACGGCCCCGCGCATCCGCTGCGATTGCAGCCCGGCGGTTGGCTGGCTGGCATGAGCGACTCGGCCGAGGTGTGGGTCAACTCATTGCACGGGCAGGGCATCGCCACGCTGGCCGACGGCCTGCTGGTCGAAGCGACCGCTCCCGATGGCTTGATCGAAGCCTTTCGCGGCCCGGGACCGGGCTTTTTACTTGCCGTGCAATGGCATCCGGAATGGCGTGTCACACAGCATCCGTTCTACCGTGCCATCTTTCAGTCCTTCGGCGAGGCCTGTCGCCGTTACGCCGCTCAGCGCGGTCAGTGAGGTTGTATGTCGATCCGCACACGTTCGCGTAAATCCACGCCCAAGCAGCCGGAGAGCGCATTGCGCCGCTGGCTCAAGGACCGCCACATCACCGAGGTCGAATGCCTGGTGCCGGACATCACCGGCAATGCGCGCGGCAAGATCATTCCGGCCGACAAGTTTTCGCATGATTACGGCACACGGTTGCCCGAAGGCATCTTCGCCACCACGGTCACCGGCGACTTTCCGGACGACTATTACGCACTGACCTCGCCGTCAGACTCGGACATGCATCTGCGCCCGGATGCGTCCACCGTGCGCATGGTGCCGTGGGCCGCCGACCCCACTGCGCAGGTCATCCATGATTGCTACACCAAGGACGGCCAGCCGCATGAACTGGCGCCGCGCAATGTGCTGCGCCGCGTGCTGGAGGCCTACGCCGAGGTCAAATTGCAGCCGGTGGTGGCGCCGGAGCTGGAGTTCTTTCTGGTGCAGAAGAACACCGATCCCGACTTCCCGTTGCTGCCGCCGGCCGGGCGCTCCGGTCGCCCGGAAACCGCGCGGCAGTCGTATTCGATCGATGCGGTCAACGAGTTCGACCCGATCCTGGATCTGATGTACGACTATTGCGATGCGATGGAGCTGGACGTGGATACCTTGATCCACGAATCCGGCGCCGCGCAGCTGGAAGTCAACTTCACCCACGCCGATGCCTTGTCGCGCGCCGACCAGGTGTTCCTGTTCAAGCGCACCATGCGCGAAGCGGCGTTGCGGCATGGGGTGTATGCCACGTTTCTGGCCAAGCCGATGGAAACCGAGCCCGGCAGTGCGATGCATATCCACCAGAGCCTGTTGCATGCCGGCACCGGCAAGAACGTGTTCAGCGGCAAGCGCGAGGGCGGGTTCAGCGACACCTTTGCGCATTATCTGGGCGGGCTGCAGAAATACATTCCGATGGCGATGGGGTTGCTGGCGCCTAACGTCAATTCGTACCGGCGGCTGATGTTCGGCGAGGTGTCGCCAAGCAATGTGCTGTGGGGCTTCGACAACCGCACCTGCGGGTTGCGGGTGCCGATCGATGCGCCACAAAACATGCGGGTGGAAAGCCGGTTTGCCGGCTCCGATGCCAATCCGTATCTGGCGATGGCGGCGACATTGGCGTGCGGGTTGTTGGGCATCCGTGAGAAGTTGGAACCAACCGCGCCGATCAGCAGCAACGGCAAGGAGCAGGGCTACGATTTGCCGCGCTCGTTGGGTGAGGCGCTGGATGGGTTGGAAAAATGCGAGGCGTTGCAGGAGATGTTGGGGCGTCGGTTTGTGCGGGCCTATATCTCGGTGAAGCGGAAAGAATATGAGACGTTCTTTCGGGTGATCAGTTCGTGGGAGCGGGAGTTTTTGTTGTTGAATGTGTGAGGGGTTTTTACCTGTTCGGCGTGCTGCGATGTTTCCTTCTCCCGTCGGGAGAAGGTGCCCGAAGGGCGGATGAGGGTGCGGTGTCGGGTGGTGTTGAAGCTGGCAGTGGTTAGTGTGCTTTCGGGTTTCTGGAGCATTCAAATTCAGAGCAGGGCTTTCACGCCCTCCGGGCGCGAGTCACTTTTTCTTTGCTTGTGCAAAGAAAAAGTAACCAAAAAGAAAGCACACCCCGTCCTCGCGCCCTCCGCGCCATAGGCGCTACGGGTGCGCAAGTCCGGCAGAAATTTTTGTAAGGGACATCCATGTCCCTTACAAAAACGTCGCGCATCCATGCGCGCCGCCCTACGGGTTGTATCTGCCGGCCTTGCCGCTGCGGTATGGGGCCCCGTAAGGGCGCAAGGCAAAGCAAGGCAAGGCAAGGCAAGGCAAGGCTAAACAAAGCGAAGCAAGGCAAAGCAAAGCAAAGCGCTGCGCAGATCAGCGCTGCACAGGTCAGCGCTGCACAGGTCAGCGCATCAAGGTGTAGCGATGTCATGCGGGAGCCGGCCGGTGCTGGGCAGGAGGCCGGCGCCGCGCCGGAAATGCTTAGATCGCGGACGCAGCAAGGACACCGGCGATTCGGTGGTGGTGCGCGTCAACGACCGCGGCCCGTTTCACGATGGCCGCGTGATCGACCTCAGCTACGTTCCCTTCTCCCGTCGGGAGAAGGTGCCCGAAGGGCGGATGAGGGTGCGGTGTTGGCGGCAGCGCTAGTTCTCGCGACCAACCTGTCTGTCGGGCATGCAGGGGATTCGCAGGGCAATCTGCAATGCCGTCCACGGTGCGGCAACAAGGCGTGGGTATGCTCGTGGTTCCTCATGCGTGGAGCAGGTCGTGGATCCTTCTGTGCTCAGGTCGTTGCAGCAGCTCGATGCGGCGCATCATCTGCATCCGTTCAACGACAACGCGGTGCTGGCGGGCAAGGGCACGCGCATTCTGACGCGCGGCGAGGGCGTGTACGTGTGGGATGCCGACGGCAACAAGTTGCTGGATGCGTTCGGTGGGTTGTGGTGCGTCAATGTGGGTTATGGACGCACCGAGCTGGCGCAGGCAGCGGCGCGGCAGATGGAGCAGCTGGCGTACTACAACAGCTTTTTTCAGTGCACCACCGAGCCCACCATCCACCTGGCCGCCAAGCTGGCGGAACTGACGCCCGGCGATTTGAATCATGCGTTCTTCGCCAATTCCGGGTCGGAGGCCAACGACACCATCCTGCGCTTGGTGCGGCATTTCTGGGCGGTGCAGGGGCAGCCGCAGAAACACGTCTTCATCGGTCGCCACAATGGCTATCACGGCACCACCATGGCCGGTGCCAGCCTGGGTGGCATGCAGGGCATGCACAAGCAGGGTGGGTTGCCGATACCGGGCATCGTGCATATCGAGCCGCCCAATCATTTCGGCGATGGCGGGGACATGGCGCCGGACGAATACGGGCTGCTTGCCGCGCGCCGTCTGGAAGCCAGGATTCTCGAACTCGGGCCGGAAAACGTGGCGGCCTTCATCGGCGAACCCATCATGGGGGCGATCGGTGTCTATATCCCGCCGCGCAGTTATTGGCCGGAAATCCAGCGCATCTGCCGGCACTACGACGTGCTGCTGGTGGCTGACGAGGTGATTTGCGGATTCGGGCGTACCGGGGAATGGTTCGGGGCGGATTACTTCGGCTTTCAGCCCGATGTGATGACGCTGGCCAAGGGCATCACCTCCGGCTACATCCCGCTGGCGGCGGCGATGTTCAACGATCGCGTGGCCGGGGTGCTCAAGCAGCAGGGCGGCGAGCTGGCGCATGGCGGTACCTATGCCGGGCATCCGGTGTGCGCGGCGGTGGCGCTGGAGAATCTGCGTCTGCTGCAGGACGAAGGCATCGTGGATACAGCACGCACGCAGATTGCGCCGTATCTGGCGCAGCGCTGGGCCGAGTTGGGTGTGCATCGGCTGGTCGGCGAGGCGCGGATCGCGGGCCTGGTCGGCGCGCTGGAGCTGGTGCCGGACAAGCGCCAGCGCGGCCGATATTTCCCCGGGCGCGGACGGGTTGGTGCGATGTGCCGCGACTTCGCGCTAAAGCGCGGGCTGATCCTGCGCGCCACTTACGATGCAATGCTGCTGTCGCCGCCGTTGATCATCACCTGCGAGCAGGTCGACGAGCTGTTCGACAAGGCCTGGGCGGCGTTGGACGACACCGCGCAGGCGTTGGGCAAGTAAGCGCGGCGGCAGGCCTCCCGCCGCAGAGCAGCGCAACCACAGCGCAGCAAGCGCCACCGCCGCGGCCGGCCTTCGCCAATCCCGACGCTTCAGCGCGTCAAACCGCGAACCCCGGTCCACGCACCTCCCGCTGTGCAAACCCGGACGCGGTGGGTAGGCTGGGCGCAGACCGGCCGCGATGCCGGGCCGCTCCCACCGCGCTGCCCTGGAGACCCACATGACGCTGCGACTGCTCGCCCTGACCCTGTCCATCACCCTGTTGTCCGGCTGTGGCGGCGGTGGCGCGCCGGGCAAGGCCGATGCGCAGGCCAAGGTGCTGAACGTCTACAACTACTCCGATTACATCGCTGAAGACACGATTCCTGCGTTCGAAAAGAGCACCGGTATCAAGGTCACCTACGACGTGTTCGACAGCGACGAGATGGTGGAAACCAAGCTGTTGGCCGGTGGCAGCGATTACGACGTGGTGGTGCCCACGCTCAACTTCTTCGGCCGGCAGATCCAGGCCGGTGTGTTCCTGCCGTTGGACAAGAGCAAGATCCCGAATCTGGTCAATCTGGATCCGGATGTCATGCGCCGCATCGCTGCGCAGGACCCGAACAACGCCTATGGCGTGCCGTACATGATCGGCACCACCGGCATCGGCTACAACGTGGACAAGCTCAAGGCGATCTTCGGCAGTACCGATGTCGCCAACAGCTGGGATCTGGTGTTCAAGCCTGAGAATCTGTCCAAGCTCAAGGACTGCGGCGTCACCATTCTGGACACGCCCTCGGACATGATCCCGATCGCGCTGAACTACCTGGGCCTGGATCCGCACAGCAGCGTGCCGGCCGAGATCGAGAAGGCTGCCGCGCTGATCAAGACCATCCGCCCGTACGTACAGAACTTCCACTCCAGCCAGTACGTCACCTCGCTGGCCAATGGCAATACCTGTCTGGCGGTGGGTTGGTCGGGCGACATCATCCAGGCGCGCGACCGTGCCAAGGAGGCCGGCAACAACGTCAACGTGGCCTACGCCATTCCGAAAGAAGGCGCGCCGCAATGGTTCGACATGTTGGCCATCCCCAAGGACGCCAAACATCCTGACAACGCCTACGCCTTCATCAATTACCTGTTGAAGCCGGAGGTGGCCGCGGCCAACAGCAACTTCATTCACTACGCCAACCCGGTGCGCACCGCCACGCCGCTGGTGGATGCGGCGATCCGCAACGACCCCACCATCTACCCGCCGCCGGAAGTGACCGCCAAGATGTTCACCTACGCGATCAACTCGCCGGACGTCGATCGCCTGTACACGCGGCTGTGGACCGAGATCAAGACCGGCCGCTGAGCCGGGGGCGTCAGGCGCTGATGCGGCGCAGGCCGCCGCATCCTTATCAAGCGCCAATCATTGGCTGAGACACTGCAGACCTGGTCGCGGCAGCGTGCAGCTGGCGCACCGGTATCGCATCGCGAGCGCACGCTTGGGTGCGGCACGCGGCTGCCCGACACGCGCCAACCGAGCGGTACCGCGCGTCCGGCCAGCCTCAGCCCCAGCTGACTGGCCTCATCACGCAATCTGTACCGACGAGTTCAAATAATTGTATGGTTGCGCCGCTTTCGCCGTGCCGCTGATGCGGCATGCCGCTGCGCGCATCGCCCACGACCTACAGGACGCTTCCTTTGAGCAACCAAGCAGACCACCCGTCCAACGATGGCCGCAGCCAGACCGCGGATGCGCAGGGCGCCGACGCGCACGACGACCAGGAGCAGAAGCCTTCGCCGTTGAAGAACCCCAAGGTCAAGTGGACGCTGATCCTGGTGGGCGTGCTGGTGCTGGTCTTGCTGGTGGTCTGGCTGGCCTATTACCTGATCAAGGGCCGCTACATGCAGGACACCAATAACGCCTATCTGCAGGCCGATTCGGTGGCGGTGGCGCCGCGCGTCAGCGGCTATGTGACCAAGGTGATGGTGGGCGACAACCAGATCGTGGACGCCGGCCAGCCGCTGCTGCAGATCGACGACCGCACTTACCAGGCAACCCTGCAGCAGGCAGAAGCCGCGATTGCCGCGCGCCAGGCCGATATCGCTGCGGCCACGGCCAATGTCTCTGCGCAGGAATCGGCGCTGGTGCAGGCACGTACCCAGGTCACTGCTGCCGCTGCCAGCCTCACCTTCGCCCAGGCCGAAGTGAAGCGCTTCGCGCCGCTGGCGGCGTCCGGCGCCGACACCCACGAGCACCAGGAAAGCCTGCAGCATGAACTGGCGCGCGCCCGCGCCCAGTACGACGCCGCCCAGGCCCAGGCCAAAGGGGCGCAGAGCCAGATCCAGGCCAGCACGGCGCAACTGGAGCAGGCCCAGGCCGGGGTGAAGCAGGCCACCGCCGACGCCGATCAGGCCCGCATTGCGGTGGAAGACACGCGCCTGACCAGCCGGATCCACGGCCGCGTCGGTGACAAGACCGTGCAGGTGGGGCAGTTCCTGGCCGCCGGCACCCGCACCATGACCATCGTGCCGCAGGAATCGCTGTACCTGATCGCCAACTTCAAGGAAACCCAGGTCGGCCTGATGCGTCCCGGCCAGCCGGCCGAGATCGAGGTCGACGCGCTGTCCGGGGTAAAGCTGCACGGCAAGGTCGAAAGCCTGTCGCCCGGGACCGGCTCGCAGTTCGCGCTGTTGCCACCGGAAAACGCCACCGGCAACTTCACCAAGGTAGTGCAGCGCTTGCCCGTGCGCATCCGCGTGTTGGCCGGCGAAGAGGCGCGCAAGGTGCTGGTGCCAGGCATGTCGGTGGAAGTGACGGTGGACACGCGCTCGGCCAAGGACGCCAAGGAGCGTGCCGAAAAAGAATCCGACCGCGTGCAGGAGCAGGAGCGCGCGCAGTGAGTGCAGCGGCAGCCACCGGCCCGAGTGCCGGCGGCAGCGCGACTCGCGAGAAGGCCGAGCCGGGCGCGTGGCTGGCGGTGCTGGCCGGCACCATCGGCTCGTTCATGGCGACGCTGGATATCTCCATCGTCAATGCTGCACTGCCCACCATCCAGGGCGAGGTCGGCGCCAGCGGCACCGAAGGCACCTGGATTTCCACCGCGTATCTGGTCGCCGAGATCATCATGATCCCGCTGACCGGCTGGTTCGTGCGCACCTTGGGGCTGCGCAACTTCCTGCTGATCTGCGCGGTGATGTTCACCGCGTTTTCGGTTGTGTGCGGGTTGTCGACCTCGTTGACGATGATGATCATCGGCCGGGTCGGGCAGGGGCTGGCCGGCGGTGCGCTGATTCCCACCGCGCTGACCATCGTTGCGACCCGGCTGCCGCCCAGCCAGCAGACCATGGGCACCGCCTTGTTCGGCATGACCGTGATCATGGGCCCGGTGATCGGCCCGCTGCTCGGTGGCTGGCTGACCGAAAACGTCAGCTGGCACTACGCTTTTTTCATCAACGTGCCGATCTGCGTCGGCCTGGTGGCGTTGCTGCTGCTGGGGCTCAAGCATGAAAAGGCCGATTGGGCGGGCCTGCTCAATGCCGATTGGCTGGGCATCTACGGCCTGACTGCGGGCTTGGGCGGGCTCACCGTCGTGCTTGAAGAAGGCCAGCGCGAACGCTGGTTCGAATCCAGCGAAATCAACACGCTGAGCCTGATCGCCTTGAGCGGATTCATTGCCCTGGTGGTCGGCCAGTTTCGCAAGCGCGCGCCGGTGATCCGCCTGTCGCTGCTGCTGCATCGCAGTTTCGGTGCGGTGTTCATCATGATCATGGCGGTGGGCATGATCCTGTTCGGCGTGATGTACATGATCCCGCAGTTTCTGGCGGTGATCTCCGGCTACAACACCGAGCAGGCCGGTTACGTGCTGCTGCTTTCCGGCCTGCCCACCGTGCTGCTGATGCCGATGATGCCCAAGCTGCTGGACATAGTGGACGTGCGCATCCTGGTGATCGCCGGGCTGATCTGTTTTGCCGCGGCGTGTTTCGTCAACCTGTCGCTGACCGCCGACACCGTCGGCACGCATTTTGTCGCCGGGCAGTTGCTGCAAGGCTGCGGGCTGGCACTGGCGATGATGTCGCTCAATCAGGCGGCCATTTCGTCGGTGCCGCCGGAGCTGGCCGGCGATGCATCGGGCCTGTTCAATGCCGGCCGCAACCTGGGTGGCTCGGTCGGGTTGGCGCTGATCTCCACCTTCCAGGAGCGCCGCATGACCTTCCACACCGAAACCATCGGCAGCGCGATCACCGCCAATGCGACGCGCGCGCAGGATTTTCTGGCTGGCCTGAGCGCGCAGATGCAGGGCAGCGCCGGTGGCGAGGCCGCCATCCGCTCGATCGCGCAGTTGGCGCGACTGGTGCAACAGCAGGCGCTGGTGATGACCTACAGCGATCTGTTCTGGATCTTCGGCGTGATCGTGGTTTGCACGATTCCGCTGGCTTTTTTGCTCAAACCGTTACCCAAGGGGGCGCACCTTGCAATGCACTGATTCCCTGCGCCCGATGCGCATGCCACTGGCGGCGGCGCTGAGCGCCGTGTTGCTGGGCGGCTGCATGCTCGGCCCCAACTACACCAAGGCACCGCCGGTGGCCGATGCGGCCATGCAGGCGCCCGCGCTGCATCGCGCCAGCGGCGCGCAGGTGGTTGCCGCCGCGCCGTTGAACCACTGGTGGGAGCAATTGAACGACCCGCAGCTCACCCAGCTGGTGACCCGGGCGCTGGCCGACAGCCCCAACCTGCGCGCAGCGCAAGCGCGTCTGCGCGCCAACCGCGCACTGGCCCGGCAACGCCGCGCCGAGCGTTTGCCCAAGCTCAATGCCAGTGCGATCTACGCCTATGCCGAGCCGCCGCAGACCATCGTGGACACGCTGGGCGGGCTGCAGGAGGGCCAGCCCGGTCAACAGCCAGCCGCAGGCGATCAGGCACTGGATCTGGACAAGACCCAGATCTACAGCGCCGGTTTCGATGCCAGTTGGGAGCTGGATTTTTTCGGCCGCCGTCGTCGCGCCGCCGAGGGCGCGCTGGCGCAAGCGCAGGCCTCCGAAGCCGAGCTGGCCGATGCGCAGGTGCAGCTCGCCGCCGAAGTGGGGCAGGTGTATCTCAACTATCGCGGGCTGCAAGCGCGCCTCGCCATTGCCGATGCCAACCTGGAGAAGATCGGCCAATCGCTGGCATTGACCC
The DNA here is from genome assembly GCF_031843525.1 of Xanthomonas sp. WCS2018Noco2-27. Taxonomy (NCBI): domain Bacteria; kingdom Pseudomonadati; phylum Pseudomonadota; class Gammaproteobacteria; order Lysobacterales; family Lysobacteraceae; genus Xanthomonas; species Xanthomonas sp. WCS2018Noco2-27. The sequence continues at coordinate 54,690 of NZ_JAVTIK010000011.1, forward strand.
GTCAACGCCGCGAGCGCGGTGCGTCCTCGGACCTGCAGGTGGAGCAGATCGCCACCCAGGTGCAGCAGCAGCAAGCGCAGCGTCTGCCGCTGGAAATGCAGTCGCAGGAAGCGCTGGACCAGCTCGCGCTGATGGTCGGACGCGAGCCCGGCGCGTTGGACGCGCAACTGGCGGCGGTGCAGCCACTGCCGATGTTGCCTACCGACGTACGCGTGGACGATGCCGGCGCGTTGATCCGTCGTCGCCCCGATGTGCGCAAGGCCGAGCGCGAGCTGGCCGCGTCCAGCGCGCAGATCGGCGAGGCGTTGAATGGCTACTTCCCGCAGGTGACCCTGCTGGGCGGGCTGAGCTGGGTGGCCGGTTCGCCCAGCGACTTCAACTCCGATGCGCTGACCACCCTGGCAGTGCCGATGCTGCGCTGGTCGATCTTCGATTTCGGCAAGACTCGCGCGCAGGTGGAACAGGCGCGCGCCGGCAATGCCGGGCGCGAGGCCGCTTATGAGGGCGCGGTACTGGCGGCGTTGCAGGATGCAAACTCTGCGTTGTCGCGCTTCGGTTCGGCGCGCAAGCAGCTGGTGGTCGCGCGCCAGGCCGAAGCCTCGGCCACGCGCTCGGCGGGGCTGATGCAGCAACGCCGCGATGCCGGCGCAACCTCGTCGATCGATCTGCTCGACGTGCAACGCCAGCAGTTGTCCGCACAGGACGCCGCCGCGCAAGCGCAGGTGCAGCTACTGGTCAACTACGTCGCGCTGCAAAAGAGTCTGGGTCTGGGCTGGAGCGAGGCGCCGCAGGAGACGCGTTGACTGTTGTCGATGCCTGATGGTGCCTTCAAGTAGGCATGCCTGCGCTGCCATTGCCATTGCCGCGCGTCGGTGATGGTTGCGCATGCGGTCGGCATCGGGAGTGTTGGCGTCAGGGATGTCATCGGATTGATGGAGTTTGCACAAGCCCCGTCAGTGAGTGTGGAGACCAGGAGTTGCTGGACTAAAACACGCACCGACGAGGACGGCTTGCATACCGATTTACGCATCGTCTTACACGTTTGGACGGTGTGCGTTTTGCATCCGGATATCCGGTTGATCAGGCCAGCTTGGAGCGGCTAACAAAACGGAGCCAGCAATCGTCAGGTGGGTGCGGACGGCCCGGAGGAACCGGAATGTACGAGTGGTAGATGCCGCAACGAACACTGAGCACCGAGCACTGGCCGTCTGGCGTTGAGCACAGTTATTTTGTTAGCTGCTCGTCTAACGTTGGCCCCGCTTGATTGGCTGGTATTGCCCGGCGATGTCTCCTCCAATCTAAGCAAGTCGCCACTGATGCAGTCACCGACACTTGCCGCAATGCCGCTTGATCGTCACTCTCAGCCGCAGACGCGCAGACGCGCAGACGCGCAGACGCGCAGACGCGCAGACGCGCAGACGCGCACGCGCCCGACAGCCGATACATGCTTTTGCCATCATGGCGCGCAGGCTCTGCCCCCGGCGCCTGCGTTTGCCGTCATCGAGAGGAACCATGTCACTGACCGACGCCTTGCCGCCCCTGTCCACCCCTGCGGATGCCGGCTACCTGTCCATCAGCGAGGTCCGTAAGGAATTCGATGGCTTTGTCGCGGTGGACGATGTCAGCCTGCAGATCCGCAAGGGCGAAATCTTTGCGCTGCTGGGCGGGTCGGGCAGCGGCAAATCCACCTTGCTGCGTTGTCTGGCCGGCTTCGAGCGACCCACCAAGGGGCGCATCACACTCGATGGCCAGCCGATCGACGCGCTGCCGCCGTATGAGCGCCCGATCAACATGATGTTCCAGTCCTACGCGCTGTTTCCGCATATGAGCGTGGAGCAGAACATCGCCTTCGGGCTGAAGCAGGAAGGCCTGTCGAAGGCCGCCATCGCCACCCGCGTCGGCGAGATGCTGGAGCTGGTGCAGCTGGGTGCGTTGGCCAGGCGCAAGCCGCATCAGCTCTCCGGCGGCCAGCAGCAGCGTGTCGCGCTGGCGCGCTCGCTGGCCAAGCGACCCAAACTGCTACTGCTGGACGAACCGATGGGCGCGCTGGACAAGAAGCTGCGCTCGCAGATGCAGCTGGAACTGGTCAACATCATCGAAACCTCCGGCGTCACCTGCGTGATGGTCACCCACGACCAGGAGGAGGCGATGACCATGGCCACGCGCATCGCGCTGATGGATCAGGGCTGGATCCAGCAGGTCGGCACGCCCGATGAAATCTACGAACAACCGGCCAACCGTTTCGCCGCCGAATTCATCGGCTCGGTCAATCTGATCGATGCCGTCATCGCCGAAGACGCGCCCGATTACGTCACGCTGAAGACGCCGGCGTTCGACGCCCCTATCCGTATCGGCCACGGCATCACCGGCTTCGAAGGCCAAGCGGTGGCGTTTGCGCTGCGTCCGGAAAAACTCGCCATCGGCAAGGACGAACCCACGCAGGCCTGCAACAAGGCGCAGGGCGTGATCGAAGACATCGCCTATTTCGGCAGCCATTCGGTCTACCACGTGCGGCTGCCCAGCGGGGTCAAGCTGATGGCCAACTTCGCCAATCGCCAGCGCTGGGCCAGCGAAGCGCTGACCTGGGGCGATGCGGTGTGGGTGGGCTGGGGCGAGGACGACGGCGTGGTGCTTACCGCATGAGGCCGCGTCTTTTCCGTCGCGGCTTGCCGGGTGCGCGTTGGGGCGTGATCGCTGCACCGTACCTGTGGTTGCTGGTGTTCTTCGCGATCCCGTTCCTGATCGTGCTGAAAATTTCGTTTGCCGAGCGCGCCATCGCGATGCCGCCATACACGCCGCTGTTCGCATCTGCGGCCGATGGCGCCGTCAGCGTCAGGCTGCATCTGGGCAATTATCTGGCGCTGCTGCGCGACAGCCAGTACGTGGCCGCGTACCTGAGTTCGATCAAGATCGCGGCGATCTCCACCGCACTGGCGTTGTTGATCGGCTACCCGATGGCATATGTGATCGCACGCTTGCCGTTGGCTACCCGCAACGTGGCGATGATGCTGGTGGTGCTGCCATCGTGGACCTCGTTTTTGATTCGTGTCTACGCGTGGATCGGCATTCTCGACGGCAACGGCCTGCTCAATCAGGCGCTGCTGGCGCTGGGCGTGATCAAGCAGCCGTTGCAGTTGCTGTACACGCCCGTCGCCGCCTATATCGGCATCGTCTACTGCTATCTGCCCTTCATGGTGTTGCCGCTGTACGCCAATCTGGTCAAGCACGACAACCGCTTGCTGGAAGCGGCCTACGATCTGGGCGCGCGTCCGTGGCAAGCGTTCGTGCGCATCACCCTGCCGCTGTCGCGTAACGGCATCGTGGCCGGTTGCATGCTGGTGATGATCCCGGCGGTGGGCGAGTTTGTGATTCCGGAAATGCTGGGCGGCCCCAACACCTTGATGATCGGCCGCGTGCTGTGGGGCGAGTTCTTCAATAATCGCGATTGGCCGGTGGCCGCTGCCGTGGCCACGGTCATGCTGGTGTTGTTGCTGGTGCCGATCGTGATCTTCCACCGTTACCAGCAGCGCGAGCTGGAAGGGCGGCTGACATGATGCGCGCCTCGCGCGGTGGGCGCGTGCTGGGCGGCAGTGTGCTCGCGCTGGGGTTCGGGTTTTTGTATCTGCCGATCCTGTTGCTGATGGTCTACTCGTTCAACGCCTCGCGTCTGGCCACGGTGTGGGGCGGGTTTTCGACGCGCTGGTATGGCGAGTTGCTGCGTGACCGGCAATTGCTGGAGGCGGCCTGGGTCAGTCTGGAAGTTGCGTTCTGGACCGCCTGCGCGTCGATGGTGCTGGGCACGATGGCCGCGATGGCGATGGTGCGCATGCGGCGGTTTCCCGGCAAAACGCTATTCGGTGCGCTGATCACCGCACCGCTGGTGATGCCGGAGGTGATCATCGGCTTGTCGATCCTGCTGTTGCTGGTCTCGATGGGCGGCGTGCTCGGTATCGCACCGCGCGGGGCAGTGGCGATCTGGGTCGCGCATGTCACTTTCACCGTGTCGTTTGTCACCGTGGTGATTTCCTCGCGCCTGCAGGAGCTGGACCGCTCGCTGGAAGAAGCTGCGATGGATCTGGGGGCCACGCCGCTGAAGGTGTTCTTCCTGATCACCTTGCCGATCATCGCCCCGGCACTCGCATCGGGTTGGCTGCTCGCCTTTACGCTGTCGCTGGACGATGTGGTGATTGCCAGCTTCCTGGCCGGGCCGAGTTCGACCACCCTGCCGATCAAGGTGTTCGCATCGGTGCGGCTGGGCATCAGCCCCAAGATCAACGCACTGGCCACAGTGATGGTGCTGGCGGTGTCGGTCGCCGCGGTGATCGGTTGGTGGCTGCTGGCACGCAGCGAAAAACGCCGTCTGCGCGATCAGCAACTGGCGCTGCAAGCGGCTCCCTGAGCAGGTGCCCGCGTTGGTGTGGCCAATGAACTGCAGCAGGCGGCCACCAGACAGGTGCGAACGCTCAAGCCACCGACGTGGACGACGGCTGCGACGGCCGCCGGACGCTGGGCACACCAGTGCGAGCGGCGGCTACCTGGCCGGAGGCGTGTATCCGTTGTCCCAGGGCTGCGGCTTGGTCAGGTAGCACTGATACTCGGCCCTGATGTCGTAGCCGTGTTGCTCGACTCTAGGTTGTTCATCGGCGCGGTCCTTGCGGTTGTCCTTGCCGTCGTCCTTGGACTTTCGCTTATCGGGAAAGATCGTGACCATGTTCGGCGACGACTGCGCGGTGATCAGTTGGCGGATGGCAGTGTCCGAGCACGCACGCAGTGCCTCGTCCTCGCAGGGTTGCGCGGGATCGGGCATCAGGCTGTTGCAGTGCACGGTGACAAACCCGGCCGGTCCGGGCCGCGGGCCACGCAAGAGGTCCTGGAGAACGGCACATCCCGTCAGGCATGTACTGGTGCCAAGTACAACGAGAGCAATGAGATTCCGGCGCATCGTGGTGGTCTTCCATGGATGGATGAAGCTGCCATAGCGCATGCTGGAGCAATGCGCGGTTGGACCGTCTGAACAGGGCAAGGCTGCTTTCGGTGCCTCGTCTGGGGCGTGATCCCAGCGGTCATTGATCAGAGAGTTGTGCGATGAAGATGCGGCATTGCGTCGCGGTGCGGGTAAACACAGCGTTGCAGCAATTTGCAGTGGTTGTGACGCGGCTGCAACTTCCCGGCGACTAGCATTGGGCGTCTTGCAACTGGAGACCGTCATGTCCTACGACACCGTCAACCCTGCCAACGGCCAGGTCGAACATACCCAGCAGACGCTGGACGCCGCCGCCATCGAGGCGCGCTTGGCCGCGTCCGCCAAGGCGTTTCCGCAGTGGGCAGCACTGCCCTTTGCCGAACGGGGCGCCTTGCTGCGCCGGGTCGGCGAAGAGTTGACCAAACGGCGCGACGACCTGCAGCGCATCATGACCGCCGAGATGGGCAAGCTGCGCCGCGAAGCGCTGGCCGAGGTCGACAAGTGCGCGCAGGCCTGCGCGTATTACGCCGATCATGCTGCCGAGTATCTGGCGCCGCGTGAGATTCCAACCGAGGCGCAGTCCAGCTATGTGCGCTATGAACCGCTGGGCTGCGTGTTTGCGGTGATGCCGTGGAATTTCCCGCTGTGGCAGGCGTTTCGTTTTCTTGCGCCAGGCCTGATGGCCGGTAATGTGGCGCTGCTCAAGCATGCCAGCAACGTGCCGCGTTGCGCCGATGCGATGAAGGACGTGCTCGATGCCGCCGGCATTCCGCCGGGCGTTTTCGACGTGCTGCATATCGACAACGACCAAGCCGCCGATGTGCTGCGCGATGACCGCATTGTTGCAGTGACGTTGACCGGCAGCGAACGTGCCGGCCGCTCGCTGGCCGCCAATGCCGGCGATCAGCTGAAGAAGTGCGTGATGGAGTTGGGCGGCAGCGACGCCTTCGTGGTGCTGGAAGACGCCGATCTTGAGCACACCGTGCAATCGGCGGTGCAGTCGCGCTTCGACAATAGCGGGCAGACCTGCATTGCGGCCAAGCGCTTCATCGTGGTCGATGCCATCGCCGACCAGTTCATCGAACGCTTTGTCGCCGCCGCCGCCGAGCGCGTGGTCGGCGACCCGCAACAGGAAAGCACCACGCTCGCACCGATGGCACGCGCCGATTTGCGCGACGAATTGCACAAGCAGGTGCAGGCCAGCGTGGAGAAGGGAGCGAAGGTATTGCTGGGCGGCGCACCGGTGCCGGGCTCGCATGCCGGCTACCCGGCCACGATCCTCGACCAGGTCGCACCCTTCATGCCGGCGTACGACGAAGAATTCTTCGGCCCGGTAGCCTCGATCATTCGTGTGGCCGATGAGGCCGAAGCGGTACGTGTGGCCAACGACACCACCTTCGGCCTGGGCGGCAGTGTGTGGACCGCAGACGCCAAGCGCGGCGAGCGCGTCGCGCAGCAATTGCAGTGCGGCGCCGCCTTCGTCAATTCGGTGGTCAAGAGCGATGTGCGGCTGCCATTCGGTGGCATCAAGCGCTCAGGATTTGGCCGCGAGCTCGCCGATCACGGCATCCACGAGTTCATGAATATCAAGACGATCTATGTGGCTTGAGAGCAGGGATTGAAGATTCGGGAGGTGGGATTCGTAAAGCCACGGCGCTTCCTTCTCCCATCGGGAGAAGGTGCCCGAAGGGCGGATGAGGGTACGCATCAGGTGCTGTTTGGCTAGCGCGTGCGCCCACGGAAACCACCAGCCATCAAACAGTCTTGATCAAACGATCAAACGCAACAGCGATTGAACTCAACCAACACTCAAGCTAGATCAGCAACCAGCAAACCCGCTCCAACCAATCGCGAATCCCCGCTCCCCATCCCAGCCCTACAGCCACCGCGCGCGCTTGAACAGGCGATACAGCACCAGGCACGAGGCCACCACACCGCCCACCAGCAAGGGGTAGGCGTAGGGTTTGTCGAGTTCGGGCATGTGGGTGAAGTTCATGCCGTACCAACTGGTGATCAGGGTCGGTGCGGCGAGCAGGGCGGCCCAGGCGCCCAGGCGCTTGACGGTTTCGCCCTGCGCCAGCGTCACCATCGAAAGGTTGACGCTCAAGGCGGTGCCCAGCATCTCGCGCAAGGTGTCGATGGCGTCGTTGATGCGCACTGCGTGATCGAGCACGTCGCGCAGGTAGATGCCGACCTCGTCATGGATCAACGCGCCCGGATTGCGCTTGAGGTGCGACAGCACGTCCTGTAAGGGGGCGACCACCAGACGCATCTTGTTGAGTTCGCGCTTGAGCTCATACAGGCGCACCACGGTTTCGCGCTTGTAATTGTCGGCAAAGATGTCTTTTTCCAGGCCTTCCAGCGTGTCGCGAAACTCGTCCATGATCGGCAGATAGTTGTCGACCACAAAGTCCAGCACGCCATACAGACAGAACGACGCGCCCTTGCGCAGCATCGCCGGCTCGCGTTCCACCCGATGGCGGACCGGCGTGTAGGACAGCGACGCGCCGTGGCGCACGGTCAGCAGAAAACATGCGCCGAGGAACGCATGCGTCTCGCCGTAGCGGATGCGTTCGTTGACCAGTTGCGCGGTATTGACCACCACAAACAACGAATTGCCGTAGCTCTCGGCCTTGGGGCGTTGGTGCGCCTTGAGCGCGTCCTCGATAGCCAGATCATGCAAGCCGAACTCGTCCCGCAACTTGTGCAGCACCGATTCCTGCGGCTCGTACAAGCCGACCCAGACGAAGCCATCCGGGCGCTCCAGCACATCGCTGATCTGCTCCAGGCTGATGTCGTGCCGCTTGCCGTCACCGTCGTAGTACGCGCAGGTGATGACGCAGGACGGGTTGTCCGGATGGCGACCGTGGTTGTTCATGCGCGCATCCTGGATCAGCGCTGACGCAGCGGCAAGTCGCGCGGCTGCAGAGCGATCGCGAGCGCGGCGTGGACCGGCAACAGCAGCATCACCCATTGCAGGTTGTATTGCGCCTGGAACGAGAGCCAGTGAATCACCATGGCCAGCAAGGCCCCTGCGGCCACCACCCAGCGCAGTCCATCGAACCAGCGTCCGGGCCGGCGACCACGCAGCAACTGTATGCCGCCGATCAACAGCAGCACGCACAGCGGATTGACCAGCAGCAGATTACGGTTGGCCCATGCGGACTGGTGCGCAGTAAAGCCCCACAGGTACACCAGCAGGCTGCCGCCGATGGCGCACAGCAACCAGAATGGCAGCGCAAGGCCGGCCAGTAGGCGCGGTTTGCGGCGCAGTGCCAGCACGCCGGCTGCAAGCGCCAGGCCAACCAGCAACCATGGCCACCAATGGCGCTGCTGGTCGGCAGGCTCCGGGGCGATGCGGTGCGGCAGCAGTACCTGCGTGGCTTGCACCAACGGACGGCCGGCGCTGTTGTGTACCTGGGTCAGGCTGTCGGCCAGTCGCATCGGCACGAACGCTTCTTCCCAACGCGACAGTGAGCGGTCTGCGTACGCCCCCAGCCCCAGGTCGAAGCCCAGCCACATCCATGGGGCAGGGGAGGCCAGGCGCACCGCTTCGCTGCGGAAGGTATTGCCACGCGAGCGGCCAGCCAGCTGCGATTTCAAACCGCCGCCCATGGCACGGTCCAGGGTGTCGCGCACCATGGTGGCGCAGTTGGCTTCGAAGTAATCGTAGTGATAGCGGGCGTTTTCCGGCCGGCTGCGGACCGCCAGGCCATCGGCAAGCGCGCGCGCCTGCTCGGGCGGCAGATCCAGCCACTGCACGCTGACGCCGCGGCCAACGTCGCGGTACTGCGACAGGTCTTCTTCCAGCGGCAACGCCACCAGGTAATACATCATTTCGCCGCGGGTGAAGCGCGGCACGAAGTCCGGCTCGCTCGGGTCGAAGAAACCGAAGTTGTACGAGGTTGCCCGCTGGGTGAGCGGGTCGACCACCACGATGGCGTCATGCCCGAAGCGCTCGAAGAACACTTCGCCCGGCTGCATGGTGACCACGCCGACGCGCGGTGGCGGTGTGCTAGCCGGGGCAGCAGCCTGCGTCACCTGGGCCGACGCAAGTGGCGCCACCAGCAGCGTCAGCAGGAGCAGCGCCCAGGACGCGACCCATTGCCAGCCACCACGGCCGCATCGCACCGTGGCGTGACGGCGCGCGAGGTTCAAGCGTCGTCCTGCGGGTCGGGCGGCAGGATGGTGACGTGGAAGGCATGCACACGGCGCGTATCGGCCTTGGCCACGCGGAACGCAAACCTGCCCAAGGTCAACTCTTCGCCGGTCTCCGGCAGGTGCCCGATCGCATCGGTCACCAGCCCACCCACGGTGTCGTACTCGTCATCCGGGAATTCGGCACCGAAGCGTTCGTTGAAGTCCTCGATCGGCGTCAGCGCATCGACCACGTAGCGGCCATCCGCCTGGATCGCGATCAGCGAATTCTCTTCTTCGGCATCGTCGTGCTCGTCGTCGATCTGGCCAACGATCTGCTCCAGCACGTCTTCAATGGTGACCACGCCGGCGACGCCGCCGTACTCGTCCACCACAATCGCCATGTGGTTGCGCGACAGGCGGAATTCCTTGAGCAGCACGTTGAGCTTCTTGGACTCGGGGATCAGCACCGCCGGGCGCAACAGCTCGCGCACATTGCCGGGCCCGTTATCGGCGACCACGCCGCGCAACAGGTCCTTGGCCAGCAGGATGCCGAGCACTTCGTCCTTGTTCTCGCCATGCACAGGGAAGCGCGAATGGCCGGATTCGACCACCTGCTTCATCAGGTCGATGAAGCGCGCTTCCACCGGCAGCGACACCATTTGCGAGCGCGAAATCATCACGTCGCCCACGGTGAGCTCGGACACGGAAATCGCGCCTTCCATCATGCGCAGGGTGTCTGCGGCGATGAGACCGTCTTGTTCGGCGGTCCGCAGCAAGGCGACCAGTTCGTCGCGGGTATGGGGTTCGCCAGAGAAGGCCGCGCTCAGGCGTTCGAGCCAGCTGCGGCGTTTTTCGGGGTTTTCTGAGGTGTGGCTACTGTCGTCTTCGGACATCATGACGGGGAAGGGCACCCGGCAAACCAGGCGATAGGTCGCAGTCTAGCAGGAAGCCGGCAAGCCGCTGTGGATGCGCTGCCGGGCGCCGGGTTTTTAGGGCAGGTCCAGGCTGTAGCCGCAGCCGACCACGGTCTTGCCCGGATGCGATTTGACGTTGGTCACGCTGAGCACGACCGACTCGATCATCGCCTCACCGGTCTTCGGGTTGGTGGTGTCTTCGCTGACCAGCTCGCGGCCGTACATGACCTTTTCGGCGTTATCCACGCCCAGTTCCAGGTCCAGCTGTTTGGCCAGCGGGCGCGGGTCGGGCAGGTCCAGGATCGCCATGACGCTGGCGCCGGAAAACGCGATATGCGTGGTGCTGTGGCCGAACACAGTGATTGGCGTGTTGAGCGTGTATTCGGTCATGAACAGGTTGGACTGATCCAGCGGCGTCCAGCCCAGCGCAACCGCCTTGAGTGGGTCGGCCAGTACCGGCGCCAGGGCGTTGAAGTCGCCAATGCGCTGCCGGCATTCGATCAATGCCGGCAGGTCCGGGCGCACCGGTGCGGTCTGTGCCAGCACCGCTGACGGGCTCAGCAGCACGCAGATCAGGGCGAACCACGCGCGCATCAGCGCTCCCCCGCATACGGGTCGTCGATGCCGAGGTCGGCCAGGATTTCCCGCTCCAGCTGCTCCATGGCGTCGGCTTCCTTGTCGTCTTCGTGGTCCCAGCCCAGCAGATGCAAGGTGCCATGCACGGTGAGATGCGCGTAATGCGACGCCAGCGATTTGCCCTGTTCGGCCGCCTCGCGTGCCACCACCGGCGCGCAGATCACCAGATCGCCGAGCAGCGGCATTTTGATGCCCTTGGGCAGGCCTTCGGGCAGCTCGGCCGGAAAGCTCAGCACGTTGGTGGCGTAGTCCTTGCCGCGGTAATGATGGTTGAGCGAGCAGCCTTCCTTCTCGTCGACCACGCGCACCGCCAGGTCGGCCTCGCGGATGCGGCCCTTCAGCGCCGCGGCCACCCACTTGCGAAAACTCACCGCGGACGGCAGGCCGGCGCGCGGAAGCGCATAACTAACGGCAACGTCGAGGCGGACGGGTCCTTTGGTCATGGGAACACCAGCAAGTCAGATCAGACGGAGGTGACAGTATCGCGCGAGTGCTGCCTCACTGCGACTTCCAGTCACCGGCGCTGTAGGCGATTTCGATCACCTCGGCGGCTTTTACCAAATCTTCGATGCCAGCCTGCTTGGTCGATGTGTAGCAATTGAAGCCCAGATGCGTCTTGAGCTGGCGCGTCATGTCCACGGCGCCTTGCTCGGGCTTGGCTTTGGCGTCGAGGTGGATGGTCAGGTCCGCGCATCCGCCGATGTTGGTCACCTTCACTGCCGGTACGAGCGCACGTGCGGCCTGGTCGGCGAGCGCATCAAAGTCGGGTTGCGCGATGGCTCGCTGCGCTGCCGATACCCGTACCTTGACGTAGTAGAGCTGCTTGTAGAACAGATAGCCTGTGGAAAGCAGCGGCATGCCGGACGACGACAAGTCCATGCTGAGTCTCAACTTTTCGCCAACGATTCGCTCGGCATCGGCAATGGCCGCAATCACCTGGGCATCTACCGCATTGGCCGGGGTATGAGTCGGGGCATCGTCGCTTGTCAAGATGAACCTGGTCTGGTCCAGCTCGTCCAGCCGTGAATAGGTGCCTTGCGTACGCGCCGCGGCAAGATCCTGGCGGAAGGCGGTCATGCCGTGCTTGATGGCTTCGGCTTGATCACGTTGCCCGGCCGGATACACGAAGACATCGATGTTCAATTCCGAATGGTCGGCCATCGTGTAATGAAACCCGGCGCCCGAAACCTTGGCGGCCGGGTTGTAGGAACTGCGGGCGAGCCTGAATGGGCCAATATTCCTCGGTGCGGCCAGATAACTGGTTTCGATGTAAGCGCGGGAGGATGCACCGGCATTCTCCGCTGCGGCTGGCAACGCAGCCGGCGCAAGACCCAATAGGCAGACAGAGAACAAGACGCGATAGCCGACCATGCGCACTTCCTGTGCAGAGCGTTGTCCCAAGTGTAACGCTGTGGCGCTGCGGATTGGTGCGTGCAGATCCGCGCTGCGGAGGACGGCGGCACGATGGCCACGCCGAGAATTTCCGCAGTTTCTGGCTTGTCCTGAATTTGCACCAAGCCCCGCTTAGCAGGGCGCCATCGTTACACCGTCATGCTGCAGGTTCGGCAGGCTTTTCGACTAGGTCGCGCTTTTCATAAGCCTTGACAATACGCGCCACCAACGGATGCCGCACCACGTCGCGTGCTTCGAAGAACGTGAAGCTGGCGCCTTCCACATCGTGCAGCACCTCGATCGCATCGCGCAGGCCGGATTTGACGTGCTTGGGCAGGTCGATCTGGGTCAGGTCTCCAGTGACCACGGCAGTAGATCCAAAGCCCAGGCGGGTCAGGAACATCTTCATCTGTTCGATGGTGGTGTTCTGCGCCTCGTCCAGGATCACGTAGGCATCGTTGAGCGTGCGGCCGCGCATATAGGCCAGCGGGGCGATTTCGATGACGTTCTTTTCCAGCAGTTTGACCACCTTTTCCACACCCAGCATCTCGTACAGCGCGTCGTACAGCGGGCGCAGATACGGGTCCACCTTCTGGCTGAGGTCGCCTGGCAGGAAGCCGAGCTTTTCGCCGGCCTCCACCGCTGGGCGCACAAGGATCAGCCGCTGCACGCGCGATTCGTTCAAGGCTTCCACCGCGCTGGCCACTGCCAGGAAGGTCTTGCCGGTGCCGGCCGGGCCGATGCCGAAGTTGATGTCGTGCGTGGCGATCGCATGCAGGTACTTGGCCTGGTTGGCGCCGCGGCCGCGCACGGTACCGCGCTTGACCTTGATCGCCACGTCCTGCGCCTGGTAAGCACGGTCTGCCACATGCTCGACATTGGCGTCGGTCAAGCGCAAGTGGATCGCATGGTTATCGAAGGTGGTCGAGGCGGCTTCGTCATACAGCGCAGTCAACAGCGTCTGCGCGGCGGTGACTGCCGGCTCCGGGCCGGTGATACGGAAGATGTTGCCGCGGTTGGCGATCTCGACGCCAAGTTTTAGTTCGATCTGGCGCAGGTGCGCGTCGAACGGGCCGGCCAGATTGGCCAGACGCTCGGTGTCGTCGGGTTCCAGGGTGAAATCGCGGTAGGCAGGTGAGTTCATGGTGGGGTCGGACAGCGCGCGTGCGGCGTCGGTAGGGCGGCAGATGAGGGTAGCGCGCAGCATGTGATCCCACCAACAAACAGGCGGCGCCAGCGACAGCCGCCGCGCGTGCAGGCAGTTTTCCACAAGCGCTGTGGAGTCACGCATCACTAACCTGTGGATAGATTGCGTCAGCCTTACTGGCACAAGGTCTGAGAGCTATGTGGTGAAAAAATCACCAGTGCCTGTGAGGTTGTCCACATGCGGTGTGGATCGAATTCGGCAAAGCCTGTGGGTAAGTGTCACCACGCCTTGTGCTGCAAGGTGTTGCAGCGGTGTGGTGAAATTTTGACCACTGTAGCGGATGCGGTGAAATGCTGCGTTCAGCAATGTGGCCGCTCTGCGGCGCATCGCCGGATGCGCGAGTAGGTAGCGGCATCGCCTCCGGCAACGTGGCTATGCATCTCGCGCATCGCCCACGAGCAGCTTAAACAGCGAGTCCACTGCGTCGAGGCGAAGCAGGAGTCACGCGCGACAGCACGTGCGCCGCCTAATCCAGCACACGCGCCAGCAGGCAAGACGGCTGGCAGCTTGCATCGATCTTTCAGCAGTGGTGTGCCGACACGGCATCACGCGTGCAGCGCATGCGCGATGTGTGTTCGCTGCAAAGACTGTCTCGACGCAGCGCCGCACAACTGCGGCGCGTATGTCAGCTGGTGCTGTCGTCCAGTTGGATGCGACCACGTAGCGAATTGCTCATCGCCTCGGTGATCAACACATCCACAAACTGCCCGATCAGGCGCGGATTACCGGGGAAATTCACCGGTCGCATGTTCTCGCTCTTGCCGGTCAGCTCGTTCGGATCGCGGCGCGATGGGCCCTCCACCAGCACCCGCTGCACGCTGCCGACCATGGACTGCGAGATGGTCGCCGCATGCGCGCTGATATGTGCCTGCAAGCGCGCCAAACGCGCCTGCTTGACCGCATCGGGCGTGTCGTCTTCCAGGTCCGCAGCCGGCGTGCCGGGGCGACGCGAATATACGAACGAAAAGCTCTGATCGAAGCCGACGTCTTCGATCAACTTCATGGTCTTTTCAAAATCCGCTTCGGTCTCGCCGGGAAAGCCGACGATGAAGTCCGAGCTGATCGAAATATCCGGGCGCACCGCACGCAGCTTGCGGATCTTGGACTTGAATTCCAGCGCGGTGTAACCGCGCTTCATCGCCGACAGAATGCGGTCGCTGCCTGCCTGCACCGGCAGATGCAGATAGTTGGCCAGCTGCGGCACGTCGCGATACGCATCCACCAGCGAATCGGAAAACTCCAGCGGATGCGAGGTGGTGAAGCGGATGCGGCCAATGCCCTCGATCTGCGCGATGGTGCGGATCAACAGGCCCAGATCGGCGTACTGCGCCGCCTCGCCGGCATCGGCGCCATACGCGCCGCGATACGCGTTGACGTTCTGGCCGAGCAGATTGATCTCGCGCACGCCTTGCGCCGCCAGTTGCGCCACTTCCACCAGCACGTCTTCAAACGGGCGGCTGACTTCTTCGCCGCGCGTGTAGGGCACCACGCAGAACGAGCAGTACTTGGAGCAACCTTCCATGATCGATACGAACGCCGATGGACCATCGGCGCGCGGTTCGGGCAGGCGATCGAACTTCTCGATTTCCGGGAAGCTGATGTCCACTTGTGACTTGCCGGATTGGCGCCGTGCACGGATCAGTTCCGGCAGGCGATGCAGGGTCTGCGGCCCGAACACCAGATCCACATACGGCGCGCGCTTGACGATGGCTTCGCCTTCCTGCGATGCCACGCAGCCGCCCACGCCGATGATCACCGGCGTGCCGCCGGCCTTGGCGCGGTTTTCCTTGAGCAAGCGCCAGCGGCCCAATTGGCTGAACACCTTTTCCTGCGCCTTTTCGCGGATGGAGCAGGTGTTGACCAGCACCACGTCGGCGTCTTCGGGGTTGTCGGTCAGCTCCAGCCCTTCGGAGGCTGCGAGAACGTCGGCCATCTTGGCCGAGTCGTACTCGTTCATCTGGCAACCGTGAGTCTTGATGTACAGCTTGCCACGCACCACGGCGGGTGCCGCAGGGCGGGCGACCGGCAACGGCAGCAGGGCAGGTGCGTCCACGGCGGTGGCCGCGGACAGATCGGAAACAGATGTCCCGGGCATGGCGCTTATTCCAGGCGGGTGAGATAGCCGCACAGTTTACCCGCTCACGGCAGCGCTTGCGCTCCTAGCTTGCTGCCTGCGCGTCGACGCCGGTTGCGCGCGAGACTGCCGGGCGCTCGGTCATGCGTGCGATATAGGCGCGGGTCGGGGCCGGCGGGTCGATCATGCCGAATTGCACCATCCATGCCAATGCGCCGCCCCATAGCACGTCGGCTGCGCTGCAGCGCGTGCCCAGCAGGTAGTCGCCTTGCGCCAGCTGTGCGTAGACCACGTTCAGTACGGTGTCGGAGTCGGCATAGGGCGAGAGCGAGCGCGGTGGGGGCGAGCGCTTGAGCGCAAGGTCGACGATTGCCGGTTCGAATGCCGCGCCATAGAACGCCAACCAGCGGAGGTAGGCACCGCGGTCGGCGTCGCCCGGCGCAGGCGACAGGCCGGCTTCCGGGTAGAGCTCGGCCAGGTACTGATAGATGGCGCCTTGTTCGGTGACCACGCTGTCGCCGTGCACGATCGTCGGGATCTTGCCCATCGGGTTGATCGCGAGGAACTCCGGCGCAAGCTGCTGCTCCTTTTCCAGATCGATGATCTGCAGGCTGTAGCTGGCGCCCAGCTCTTCCAGCAGCACCAGGACACCGCGTGAGCGTGAGCGGGGATTGTGGAACAGGGTGATGTGGCGGTCGGCGGACATGGTGGGTTCCTTGAGAGCAGCTAGTGGTGAGGTGGGTTCGAGGTCATTGCTGATATGACAATCCTAAAGGGGCCTTGCGGACAGTTTCTGTCCGCAATACCGTCTCGCCATGGCTTCGACCGCTGCCCGTCTGTTGCGACTGCTTTCCTTGCTGCAAGGTGGCCGCAGCTGGCCGGGCGCTGCACTGGCCGAGCGCCTGGAGGTGCACCCGCGCAGCCTGCGGCGCGATATCGAGCGACTGCGCGAGCTTGGCTATCCGGTGCATGCGGCGCCGGGATCCGGTGGCGGTTACCGGCTGGGGCAGGGTGCGGCGGCCTTGCCGCTGCTGTTCGAAGAAGAAGAGGCCCTGACCGTGGCGATCGCCCTACGCGCGGCCGCCCCGGCCATCGCTGGCATGGATGCGGCAGCGGCCCGCGTGCTGGCGAAGCTGGACCCGCTGCTGCCGCGCCGGAGCGGTCAACGCGCCAGCGCCGCACACGCTGCCATGGCGAGCATGCCGATTGCCGAGGCGGGCACCCTGGTGGATGCGGCCTTGCTGGCGCAGCTTGCCGGCGCCTGCCGCGACCGCAACACGCTGCAGCTGGACTATCGACGTCACTCCGGCGTGGCCATCACCCGCTGCGTCGAGCCAGCGCTGTTGGTCAACTACGGTCGGCGCTGGTACCTGCTGGCCTGGGATTGCGAACGCCAGGATTGGCGCACGCTGCGCGCAGATCGCATCGATCTGGCGGTCTTTACCGGGGCCCGGTTCGGCGCACGTGCGCTACCGGAGGAGCCGCTGCAGTTGCTGCGCAACGCCATCGGCGAAGCGCCGTTCCCCTGTCGGGTGAGGGTGCGCCTGTCCGGGACGCTGGAGGCGTTGGCCGCGCAGGTTCCACCCTGGCTGGGCGCGCTGGAGGCAGACGGGGCAGGCCATTGCTGGCTTGGGCTGGGCGCGCCGAGCATGCCGGCGCTTGCCGCCAATCTGCTGTTGCTGGAGCTGCCATTCGAGGCGATTGCGCCGGACGCCCTGCGGCAGCCGCTGGTCGATGCGCTGGATGCATTGCGGACACGACTGCACCGGCCGTCGGCCTGAGCATTGCCGCCTCTTGGCAAGCCCGGGGCAAGCTGGGACACTCCGCCGCATGAAGGGGATGTCAAGATTGCTAGGGCTATTGCTTGTCACGTTGTCGGCTGCGCCGGTCAGCGCCGGCACGCTATACAAGTGCGTCAGCGGCGACGGCATCACCAGCTACCTGAGCAAGCGCCAGAGCGGCGCCACCTGTAGCGTCATCAGTAGCTATACCCCCGACCGCTCGGCCCGCCGTCCGCCATCTTCGCCTTCGCCTATGTACCCGGCGTCGGCAGTGTCCAGCGGTCTGGCCCGTCCCATCGCCAGTATCGACAGTGGCGCGCCCGCCACGATCATCAGCCCGCCACCACGGCGCGCGGCCGAGGCCGCTGTGGCGGCGCCGCGTGCGCTGCCGGTGGCAGAGCGTGCGACATCGATCATGCCGGCCGCCGCGCCGGCCGCCGCGGTCAACCCGCGCCGCGTGGTCAGCGGGCAGGTCTATTCGTATATGAAGGACGGCGTGCGCCATTACACCAGCGCACGTCCGCGCCAAGTGGCCAGCATCGAAGGGCTGCGCACCATCCACTACAGCTTCATCGAGACCTGTTACGCCTGCGGCGCCAAGCCGGGCGTCAACTTCGGCGCAATCCGGCTCAACACTGCGGCCTATCAGCAGGAGATCGCGTCCGCGGCGCGCGAGTTCGGGGTCGAAGAAGCCATCGTGCGGGCCATCATCCATGCCGAGTCGGCCTATAACCCGTTGGCGCTCAGTCGCGCCGGTGCGCAGGGACTGATGCAATTGATGCCGGGTACCGCACGCCGCTTCGGCGTCAACGATGCCTATGACGCATCGCAAAATATTCGCGGTGGCGTGCAATACCTTTCGTGGTTGCTGAAGCGCTTCAATGGCGACCTCACCCTGGCAGCCGCGGGTTACAACGCCGGCGAGGGTGCCGTGGACCGCTACGGTGGCGTGCCGCCCTACAGCGAGACCCAGCGCTACGTGCAACGCGTCGGCCTGCTGGCCGGCCGCTATCGTGGTCAGAGCGCAACCGCCAACTGAGCAATGCGCTGCGCCCCAGCACGTGCAGATGCAGGCAGCGCTGAGGTGGTGACTCAATGAGGCCTTGCCGTTCGCATGGTCGCCAGTGCTGCACACGCGCAGCGATGCCTCCGCTGCCTCATCGCGCCCTCGCACCGATGCGCCGTCTGCGCGCACTGCGTCACAACCATCGCTTGGGTTATCGCGCTTCGCAGGCACCACGACAGGCGACCGCGCACATCGGCCATTGCATCGCACATGCCCGACTGCGTACATTGCATTGTCTGTGCATTAAGCGTTCCGCTACACTGCGGTCGATTCATCGCGGCTGGACCCCCCGCCAGCCGTTGGCAGCCTCACGCTACCTAATTAAGATCGGAGAGCCGGATGGCCAACGATGGGGTTAACGCACCTGCTGATATCGGGCGTCGTCGGTTTTTGACCGCGACGACGGCCGTGGTCGGTGCGGTCGGAGCAGGATTTGTTGCAGTTCCATTCGTGAAGTCGTGGAATCCCAGTGCGCGCGCCAAATTGGCAGGTGCACCGGTGACCGCCGACATCAGCGCCTTGCAGGAAGGGCAACGGCTGGTCCTGGAATGGCGCGGTCAGCCGATCTGGATCGTCAAGCGCTCCAAGGCAATGCTTGATGCATTGCCGTCGTTGGACGACCGGCTCAAGGACCCCAAGTCCGAGAACAAGGACCAACAGCCCGAGTACGTGCTGAAGAACCCCGAGTACCGCTCGATCAAGTCCGATATCTCGGTGCTGGTCGGGTTGTGCACGCATCTGGGGTGCTCACCGGAAATGGTGGCCGAAATCCGGCCCGAGCCCTACGACCCGCAGTGGAAGGGTGGCTACTTCTGCCCCTGCCACAAATCGCGTTTCGACATGTCCGGCCGCGTTTTCGACGGCGTGCCCGCACCGATCAATCTGCTGGTGCCCCCGCATCACTATGTGGACGACAACACCCTGGTGATCGGCGTCGATCCGGATGGTGCAGGTCCGTCGACCAAAAGCACGGGGGCTGCCTGATGAGCAATATCCTGGTTCGTACCGCCAACGGTGTGTTCGAGTGGGTCAACGAACGCGCGCCCGGGCTGATGCCCACGTACCGCAAGCACATCAGCGAGTACTACGCGCCGAAGAACTTCAACCTCTGGTACTACTTCGGCTCGCTGGCCATCGTGGTGCTGGTGAATCAGATCGTCACTGGCATCTTCCTGACGATGCACTACAAGACCAGCGCCGCCGAAGCATTCGCGTCGGTCGAATACATCATGCGCGACGTGGAGTGGGGCTGGCTGATCCGCTACATGCACAGCACCGGCGCCTCGTTGTTCTTCATCGTGGTGTATCTGCACATGTTCCGCGGGTTGATGTACGGCAGTTACCAGAAGCCGCGCGAGCTGGTGTGGATTCTGGGCATGCTGATCTACCTGGTGCTGATGGCCGAAGCCTTCATGGGCTACGTGCTGCCATGGGGCCAGATGTCTTTCTGGGGCGCGAAGGTCATCATCTCGTTGTTCGGCGCCATCCCGGTGATCGGCAACGGGCTGACGGAGTGGATCATGGGCGATTACCTGCCCGGCGATGCCACCCTCAACCGCTTCTTCGCGCTGCACGTGATCGCACTGCCGCTGGTGCTGTTGCTGCTGATCGTGCTGCACATCGGCGCGCTGCACGAAGTGGGCTCCAACAATCCCGACGGCGTGGATATCAAGAAGGGGCCGAAGGGCAATCGCTGGGATGCGCACAAGCCCGCCGATGGCATCCCGTTCCACCCGTATTACACGGTGAAAGATCTGGTTGGCGTCGGCTTTTTGCTGCTAATTGCTGCCTTCATCATCTTCTTCGCGCCAGCGTTCGGCGGTCTGTTTCTGGAGCACGACAACTTTACCGAGGCCAATCGGCTGGTAACGCCGGAGCACATCAAGCCGGTCTGGTACTACACGCCGTACTACGCGATGTTGCGCGTGATACCGAACAAGCTCGGCGGCGTGCTGGTGATGTTCTCGGCGATCGCCATCCTGTTCCTGGTGCCGTGGCTGGATCGCGCCAAGGTGCGCTCGGTGCGCTATCGCGGCTGGATATCGAAGGTGGCGCTGGGCGTGCTGGTGGTGTGCTTCGTGTGGTTGGGCGTGATCGGCTCCGGCCCCGGCACCGATGCGCACGAAACCTATGTGGGGCGTGTGCTTACCTTCCTGTACTTCGCCTTCTTCATCACCATGCCGGTGTGGACGCGGCTGGACAAGACCAAGCCGGTACCGGAGCGGGTGACGACCCATGACTAAGCGCATCGTGATGTCATGGAAGTCGCGCGTGGCGGCACTGCTGTGTGGCCTGACCCTGGCCGCAGGCGCAATGGCGGCCGAAGGCGGGAAGGTGCAGCAGGCGGGCAACGATCTGGGCGACCGCGCATCGCTGCAACGCGGCGCGCAGTTGTTCATGAACTACTGCTCCGGCTGCCACTCGTTGAAGTACCTGCGCTACTCGCGCATGGCCAGCGATCTGGGATTGAGCGAAGCCGAGGTCATGGCCAATCTCAACTTCACCGGGGCCAAGGTCGGCGAGCATATCGAAGGCACAATGCCGCACGATGCGGCCACCAAGTGGTTCGGCAAGGCACCGCCGGATCTGACCTTGATCGCACGCGTACGCGGTACCGACTGGGTGTACACCTACCTCAAGTCGTTTTATCTGGATCAGACCCGTCCGCTGGGCTGGAACAATCAATTGTTCCCCAACGCGTCCATGCCCAATCCGCTGTGGGAGCTGCAAGGCCTGCAGCAGGCGCAATTCGGCCCGCCCGACAAGGCCACCGGCGACAAACCGGTTGAGGCGCTGAAGCTTGGGCAGCCGGGACGTCAGACCCCGGTGGAGTTCGACCAGACCGTGCGCGATATCGCCAACTTCCTCGAGTACGCCGGCGAACCGGCCGCATTGAAGCGGCAGAGCATGGGTGTGTGGGTGATCCTGTTCCTGGCGCTCCTCACCTTCATCGCGTACTTGCTGAAGACGGAATACTGGAAGGATGTGCATTGAGACTTGAGGGACGTGCATTGATCGGGGCGTAATCTCCGATTAATGCCTGCACCAAGCGCATGCCTCAAGCACGTACCAAGCGCGGACACTGACCTATATGCTCAAGCCCCTCTACCCACGGGAGAGGGATTGGGGTGAGGGCAGGCTAGCGCGTGATGCATGCACGACCGACCCATCGTTGCTGGCACGATGATGTTGATCTCGATAACGCGCGCAGATCTGCGCGGATACAACACGCACTGCAGGCATTCCGCAATGCGTCGCTCCGCTCACGACAGCGAAAGCACACCCCGGCAATAGCAGCCGCATACACCACGCGATCTGCGCAACCTGCGCAATGCTGCAGCGGCGTCAGCCAGTGGTCACACCAAGCCATACAACTCAGCGGTTCTGCCAATGCAACGTTGGCCGCTGCGGCGCGATGCCCTGCGGGGCACAGTCTTCACGAAGTGGCATCCAGGTGGGGGCATCGACTGCAATGCCACGCATCGGCTGTTGTCGGCGCCTGAACCGCATCGCCGCAAAGTGAGATCTCCGCCAAAACGGCGCAAATCGTCTGCCATGCCTGACAGCTCGACAACGTCATCGGCTACCCGTGCATTAATAAGGCCTATCACTCTTGGCTTTTGCGTGACGTGATTGCACACTCGAAGGACCGTGGTGACGGTCGGCGTTGGGCCGACCGCGCCGATGCGGCCGGCGGATTCCGGTCGTCGGAGAGCCTTGAATGGCGACGAGTGTGCGTATGCGGAATACCTTGACTTTGTTTTCGTCCAACGACGACGTGTTGTGCCACCGGGTCCGTCTGGTCCTGGCAGCGAAAGGGGTGACCTACGACCTGGTGCCGGTCGACCCGCAAAATCCTCCCGAAGATCTGATCGATCTCAATCCCTATCATTCGGTGCCGACGCTGGTCGAACGTGACCTGGTGTTGTATGCCGCATCGGTGGTCAGCGAATATCTGGACGAGCGCTATCCGCATCCGCCGCTGATGCCGGTCGACCCGCTGTCGCGCGCGCGACTGCGTCTTGCGATGTTGCGTATCGAACACGACTGGGTGCCGCAGGTGCAGGCGATCCAGCTCGGCAACAAGACCCAGGCCGAAGCCGGCCGCAAGCGGTTGAAAGAACTGCTCACCGCATCGGTGCCGCTGTTCAAGGCCAGCAAGTTCTTCCTCAATCCGGAAATGAGTCTGGCCGATTGCGCGATGGCGCCGATCATCTGGCGACTGGATGCATTGGAAATCGGTCTGCCTAAGGATGGCAAGGCGATCGAGGACTACGGCAACCGGATCTTCCGCAATCCCGGTTTCATTCGCAGCCTCACCGATCAGGAAAAGAAGCTGCGTGATTTGCCGGGCTGATGTGACGGCTGTATGCCAACAGACCGACTTGCGAGCGCGTCGCCGCCGTTGCGGGCCATGTCCGGGTAAAATGACGTCATGAGCGAAGATTTCCCCCGCATGACCAGCCATCGCCCGTACCTGTTGCGGGCCTTGGTCGAATGGATCAACGACAACGGCATGACGCCGCACGTTTTGGTGGATGCAGGACTGCCCGGCGTGCAAGTGCCGGCCAGTGCTGTCAAAGATGGCCGCGTTGTGTTGAACATCGCCGAGCGCGCCGTGGTCGGGCTGCAGGTCGACAACGAGAGCGTGAGTTTTACTGCGCGCTTCGGCGGCGTCAGCTACCCGGTGATGGTGCCGATGGCCGCCGTACTGGCGGTCTACGCGCGCGAAACCGGGCAGGGCATGGCGTTGCCGGACGACATTCCCGGCACCAGCAGCGAGCCACCGGATCCCGGTGCTCCGCCGCCGAGCGCGCCTGCGCCGGATGAGCCGCCAAGCGGTGGCAAGCGCCCGCATCTGCGCGTGGTCAAGTAAGCGCGCGCAAGGTGACTGACCGCGGCGTTCCCATGCTGGTGGAACGCGCGCGTCATGTCGATTGCAGTGAGCCGGATGCGTCCGGCTCGGTCGATTACCACTACGAGTACGACATCTATCGCTTCACGCAAGGCGCGCGCTGTCTTGTGGCGCGCAGCTATGTCGATACGCCCGATGAAGCGCACTTTCTCAGCATCGAAGTGGGTGGCAAGTCGCGGCTGTTGAAGCGGGCGGACATACAGCATCCGCTCTGCCTGTTCGCACAGGCACAGTTGCGTCGCGAGGGTAAGCAGCAGCTGCGCTGGTTGAGCGGCAGGGGCGACGGTTACGAGCCGGTGCCGGATGGCGCGGCAGCTCCGATGGCCGGATCTGGCTGGAGGTCTGCCGTTCGTCGCTTGATCGACTGAGCCAAGGACAACGCACGACGACAGTTGCGACGAATAGCGCCTAACAACGTGCTGCGTTCATCGCCAAGCGGGCGCGGCCGGCGTTCGGTACGGCAGGGACCAACCGTCCACTCCGGTTCTGAGCGCGCCGCCCGCACCCACCTGACGACTGCTCGCGAGGTTACGTTACCCGCTATTCGCTGGCATCAGGCATCAATCAGATAGCTGCAAGACGAAGGCACCAGGGCAGGTGCCAACGCAGCCTGCTCATTCCAGCCGTTCTTGCTCCGGGTGCAGCGCACGTACCGTTGCAACCTGCGGCCCGGTGAAGGCAATCAATTGATCGCCACGCAGCACCAGCTTGCCGCTGTGGCGATCTGAGCCATCGTAGGAATACTCGAAGCGGAATGTGCGCTCGAAGCCCAGCCATCCATTGGGCATCCTGCAGATGCGCAAATTGGTGGAGTGCACGCTCTGGTCCAGCCACTGCACATCCGCAGCACGGCAGGCATTGCGGCCGAGGATATCGGCGCGTTCGGCTGCGGCCCGCGACGAGTTCCAGAACGCGAACAGCGCGGCGCCGGCAATCATGAAGAGGATGAGGCTGGGCATGCCACCAATGTGCCACGGCTTGCGGCCGATCGACAATCGTCCGCTCGGCCCGCAGCGTTGCGTCAGCGACGCCATCATCGCCAAGCAAGCGGCGGTGCTCCCAATCCCGCACCCCGCAGTCTGGTCCCAGCCATGCCGCACCGGAAGCTGCTATCAGAACGTAGCGACCCGCTGCGACGCGGACATGGACGGTACACGGGCACCAGAATGCAAGCGCGATACACAAGAGTCCTAGCACCGGCCGCGCCCGTAGGGTGCTCGCGCTTTAGCCTTGCTTGCTCGTACCAAGAGCGGCCAGCACAACGTAGCGAGCCACCGCGAAGCGGACGCGGACGGTACACGGGCACCAGAGTGCAAGCGCGATAAATAAAAGCCCGAGCACCGGCCGCGCCCGTCGGATGCTAGCGCTTTAGCCTTGCTTGCTCGTACCAAGAGCGGCCAGCACAACGTAGCGAGCAACCGCGAAGCGGACGTGGACGTTACACGGGCACCAGAGTGCAAGCGTGGTAAACAGGATTTCGGGCACCGAGCGTGCCCGCCTGGCGGCTGCACCGGTTTGATGGTCGCGGAGTAGTCTTGTCTAGTCGCTCTAAATCGTTCACTGCCAACGCCGCATCCGGCTTGTGTGGGCTGCTGCCGACCCCCATCCATTGCACTCTCGTCGAGTTGAATCCGATTGCCGGGCGGCCGGTTGGCGTCGTGGTGTCGGGCATCGCCCATGCATCCTGTTCTGCAGCACTTCCATCCTGTGGTCGCCGCGTGGTTCGCGCGGACCTTTGCTGCGCCCACGCCGGCGCAGATCGCCGCGTGGCCGGCGATCCAGGCAGGGCGGCATACGCTGGTGGCGGCGCCGACCGGGTCGGGCAAGACGCTGACCGCGTTCTTTGCGGCGATCGATGCGCTGATCCGCGACGGCCTGGACAACGGCGGTGCGCTGCCTGACCAAACGCGGGTGGTGTATGTGTCGCCCCTGAAGGCGCTCTCCAACGACATCCATCTCAATCTGGACGCGCCGTTGCAAGGCATCCGCGCGGCCCTGGCCGCCGAAGGCCTGCCGGACGTGGCGGTGCGCACGGCGGTCCGTACTGGCGACACGCCACAACGCGAGCGGGCTCAGACGCGGCGCGTGCCGCCGCATATCCTGGTGACCACGCCGGAGTCGTTGTACGTGCTGCTGGGCTCGGCATCCGGGCGCAGTGCGTTGCGGCATGTGCGCACGGTGATCGTCGATGAAATCCATGCGGTGGCGGCGGACAAACGTGGCAGCCATCTGAGCCTGACCTTGGAGCGGCTGCAGCGACTGGCCGAGCGGCCGATCACGCGGGTGGGGTTGTCGGCAACACAGAAGCCGATCGACACCGTCGCGCAGTTTCTGGTCGGCGTTGGCGAAGACGGCGTGCCACCGCCCTGCGAGATCGTCGATATCGGCTACACGCGTGAGCGCGATCTGGCGTTGGCGCTGCCGCCCACACCGTTGAGCGTGGTGATGTCCAACGACCAATGGCTGCAGGTCTATGCCGACGTGGCCACGCTTGCGCAGCAGCATCGCACCACACTGGTGTTCGTCAACACGCGGCGGATGGCCGAGCGTGCGGCGCGGCATCTGGGCGATTTGTTGGGCAAGCAACGCGTTGCCGCGCATCACGGCAGTCTGTCGCGCGAGACGCGTCTACTGGCCGAACAACGGCTCAAGGCGGGCGAACTCACCGTGCTGGTGGCCACCGCATCGCTGGAGCTGGGCCTGGATATCGGCGATGTGGATCTAGTGTGCCAGCTCGGCTCGCCGCGCTCGATCGCCACCTTCCTGCAACGCGCCGGCCGCTCCGGTCACAAGGTCGGCGGCACGCCGAAGGCGCGGCTGTTTCCGCAGACCCGCGACGAACTGGTTGAATGCGCGGCGTTGCTGGACAGCATCCGGCGTGGCGAACTGGATGCGCTGCGTATCCCCTTGGCGCCGGTGGATGTGCTTGCGCAGCAGATCGTGGCCGAAGCGGCCTGCGAGGACTGGGACGAAGATGCGCTGTTTGCGCTGATGCGGCGCGCGTGGCCGTTCGCTCAGCTGAGCCGCGCCACCTTCGATAGCGTGGTGCGCATGCTGTGCGAGGGCTTCAGCACCCGGCTTGGCCCGCGTGCCGGGTATCTGCATCGAGATGCGGTGCATCGGCGGCTGCATGCGCGCCGCGGTGCGCGCATGACCGCGCTGACTTCCGGCGGCACCATTCCCGAAACCGGCGATTACAGCGTGGTGCTGGAGCCGCAGGCCGAAAAGATCGGCACGGTGAACGAAGATTTTGCGGTCGAAAGCCTCACCGGCGACGTGTTCCAGCTCGGCAATGCCAGCTACCGCATCCTGCGCGTGGATGCCGGGCGCGTGCGCGTGGAAGATGCCAAAGGCGCACCGCCGAATATCCCGTTCTGGTTGGGCGAAGCGCCTGGCCGCAGCGACGAGCTGTCAGCAGCGGTGTCGCGCCTGCGCGGCGAGATTGCGGCCCGACTCGACAGCGCACCGCATCAGGCAGCACGTGATTGGCTATGCAGCACGCTGGGCTGCTCTGCAGAAGCGGCGCAGCAACTGGTGGACTATCTGGCGCATGCCTGCGCAACGCTGGGCGCCATGCCCACGCAGCAGTGTGTGGTGATGGAACGGTTTTTCGATGGCAGCGGCGGCACGCAATTGGTGATCCACTCGCCTTACGGCAGCCGCATCAATCGCGCATGGGGGCTGGCATTGCGCAAGCGCTTCTGCCGCACCTTCAATTTTGAATTGCAGGCCGCAGCGACAGAAGATGCGATCGTGTTGTCGCTGTCTACCAGTCACAGTTTTGCGCTGGAAGAGGTTGGCCGTTATCTGCATTCGTCGTCGGCCGAGCATGTGCTGATCCAGGCGCTGCTGGATGCGCCGCTGTTCGGCGTGCGTTGGCGCTGGAATGCGACCAACGCAATGGCGCTGCCGCGTTTCACCGGTGGCAACAAGGTGGCGCCGCAGTTGCAGCGGATGAAATCCGAAGATCTATTGGCGACCGTGTTCCCGGATCAGGTGGCCTGTGCGGAGAATCTGGTTGGCGAGCGCGAGGTGCCGGATCATCCGCTGGTGACGCAAACGCTGGACGATTGCCTGCATCAGGCGATGGACAGCGAAGGCTGGTTGCAGGTGTTGCGCGGGCTGGAATCGGGTGCCATCACCCTGGTAGCGCGCGATCTGGCAGCGCCGTCACCGCTGGCGGCCGAAGCCTTGAATGCGCGGCCGTACGCATTTCTGGACGATGCGCCGCTGGAAGAACGCCGCACCCAGGCGGTGCAAAGCCGCCGTTACACGCCGCAGAACAGCGACGACCTGGGGCGCTTGGACCCACAGGCCATCGCGTCGGTGCGTGAGGAAGCCTGGCCGCAGCCCCGCGATGTCGAAGAGATGCACGAGGCCCTGGTCGGTCTGGGCGTGCTGCCGGTCGATGAAATGGCCGGTGCGCAGTGGCAGCCGTGGTTGACGGCACTCGCCGCCGATGGCCGCGCCAGTTGCCTGGTGATGGACGGCGCGCCTGCGTTGTGGATCAGCGCCGAGCGGATCGATTGGTTCATGCCGTTGTATCCGCACGCATCGGCGCAGCCGCCATTGAAAGCGCCGGCCGACTGTGGTGTGACCGACTGGGAGCGCGACTGGGCGGTGCGCGAGCTGTTGCGCGGGCGCTTGTCGGCAGTGGGCCCGGCGCAAGTGTCGGCCTTGGCCGCCGCATTGCGCTTGCCCGAAGACGAGATCGCGCTGGCATTGCTGGCATTGCAGCGCGAGGGCTATGTCATGGCCGGCCAATTCAGTGCGCATGCGCCGTCGGAAGAATGGTGCGAACGCCATCTGCTGGCACGCATCCATCGCTACACACTGGGACGCTTGCGGCGCGAGATCGAGCCGGTGTCGCAGCGCGATTACGCGCGCTTTCTGTTCGAGTGGCAGCATGTGGACAGCGAGAGCCGGGTTGCCGGACCGGACGCATTGGCGGGGGTTGTCGGGCAACTGGAAGGCTTCGAAGCGCCGGCCGTGCTGTGGGAAAGCGAAGTGCTACCGGCGCGTGTGCGCGACTATCAACCCGCCTGGCTGGATGATTTATGCACCGCCGGACGCACCGTGTGGGCGCGCTTGCGGCCGGGCGGTGGACGCAGCGGCGCCGCGTTGCGGGCGACCCCAATCGTGCTGCTGCCGCGCCGCGACGCGCAGCGCTGGAGTGGCCTGGCACGTGCGGTCGACGATGCGCCGCTGGGGTCGCGCGCGCAGCGTGTGGTGGAGGTCCTGCAGCAGCAGGGTGCGTTGTTCTTCGACGAGATTTCCGATGCCGCGCACCTGATGAGCACCGAGCTGGAAGACGCCCTCAGTGAACTGGTGATGCGTGGCCGTGCCCATTGCGACAGTTATGCCGGACTGCGCGCGCTGCTGGTGCCGGCCTCCAAGCGGCCGTCGGCGCTCTCGCGGCAGCGGCGTCGTGCCAGTGCTTTGGGCATACGCGATGCCGGGCGATGGGCACCGGTGCGTGCGCTTGCCGAGCTACCGCTGGCCGAAGCCGGCGAGCGGCATCAAGAGATGCTTGAGCACGTCGCGCGCACGCTGCTGCGCCGCTACGGCGTGGTGTGCTGGCGCTTGCTCGAGCGCGAGGCGGCGTGGTTGCCGCCCTGGCGCGAACTACTGCGCATGTATCAACGCCTGGAAGCGCGCGGCGAAATCCGTGGCGGCCGTTTCATCGCCGGCCTGTCTGGCGAGCAGTTTGCCTTGCCGGATGCGATCGCGGCCTTGCGCCGCGTCCGCGCGCAGGCTCCGCAGCAGCGCTGGGTATGCGTGAGCGCAAGCGACCCCAGCAATCTGTTGGGCAGCATCCTGCCTGGCGAGCGCGTGGCACGGGTGCCGGGCAATCGCGTCGCATCGCTCGACGGCCTGCCGATGGCGGTGTGGGCGGCCGATCGCTTCCAACCGCTGCAGGACCTCACCGCCGAACACACCGAGCAGGCCTTGCGCCTCCTGCAACGCGGGCCAGGTGCGGCCGAGCCGACGCCGATGCAGCAATGGCTGGCTCAATCGCCTGGCAGCGCCGCACGCGTGCCGGTCACGCGCGGGAGCGGGCGCGACAAATAGGCGCTGTCGGGCACCACCCAGCGCCATGGCTGATCGACGGCCTTGCGGATGCCGATGCGCGGCGTCGCGAGCGCAACCGCCGGCGGCGCGGTGCCATCATCTTCGATCCACAGACGTGCGCCAGTATCGGTCAGGTCCAGTCCGTTGTCGGCCGCAGTGACGCCGAACGCCTGCGCCAGACGGCCGGGGCCGGTGGTCAGTGCCTTGGCCGGTGCCGCGCCGCGTGCCGTCTGCATGGCCTGCACGCCAGCGAGCGGCTGCAGCGCGCGGATCAGCACGGCGTGCCCGGGGGCACCGCCGCAGACTGCATTGATCGCCCAGTGCATGCCATAGATGAAATACACATACAGATGCCCGGGTGCGCCGAACATCACCTGCGTGCGCGGGGTGATGCCACGGAACGAATGGGCGGCAGGATCGTCGCTGCCGCAATAGGCCTCGACCTCGCTGATGCGGCCGCGGCGGCCATCGGCACTGACCAGCACCTTGTTGAGCAGGCGCGGCGCAACCTTTCGCGAATCGTGTGCGTAGAACGCGCGGGGTAATGGCGTGGGCGACATGGCATCAGCCTAGCCGCCCGGTCGTGATGTCTCTGCGGACTGTCCCGGACATCCCGCAGAGCAGGGGTAGGGTTTTTCCGAACGCGCCAGGTCAGGAGCGCTGGACCTGTCACAAAACCGCATATCCAATCTCATGAATAGGCGCTGTACCGATCGAAGCATATCAAGCGTGTTTTGCCAGCGCCGATAGCTATCAACGATTGGTTAGACGAGTCCGCATCGTGCGATCGGCACGCGCAGCACCGTCGATTGCCCATGCAACGCATGCAGCCCACGCAGCACTCAAAGAGAACTCCCCAATGTTAGGCAACTTCAAAATCGGAACCAGGCTGATCGTGGCGTTTCTGATCGTCTCGGCGATCGGCGCGTGCATCGGGTGGGTCGGCTATTCCAACTCCGGACGCATCAGCGACCTGTCGACCTCGCTGTACGAGCGCGAGTTGCTCGGCCTGTCCAACGTCAAGGAAGCCAACATCAATCTGATCTACGCAGGCCGCGCACGCGCCAACCTGTTGCTGGCCAGCAGCGCGGAAGAACGCCAGTCGCATGTGCAGAACATCGACAAATACACCGCCAAGGTGGTCGATCACATGACCCGTGCGCGCGGCAGCTTTCAGACCGAAGAGGGCAAGACCAAACTGGCGCAGTTCGATCGTGCGTGGCAGACCTATCTGGATGAGCGCGGCCGCTTTATCGAAGCCGCCAATCGCGAAGCATTGCGCGAGGCCAATCCCGAACTTGCTGCATTGTCGCGTGCGGTGCGCGCCAGCTCGGATGAAGTGGATACCTTGATGACCGATCTGAGCGGACTGCGCGAGCGCAGCGCCGCCTCGGCCAACGCAGAAACCGGCGCCATCCATGCGCGCAGTTCCAAATTGCTGATCGCCATCATTTGCGGCGGTGTGTTGCTCGGCGCGGCGCTTGGGGTGGTGATCAGCCGCAGCGTCACCGGCCCGATCCGTCGCGCGGTTGCAGTCGCCAATGGCCTGTCGGAAGGCGATCTGACCATGCGCATCGATGTACACGGTCGCGACGAAACCGCGCAGTTGCTCGAAGCCATGCGCACCATGGTGCAGAAGTTGTCGCAGGTGGTGGGCGAGGTGAATACCAGTGCCGAGACCCTGGCCAGCGCGTCCGAAGAAGTCAGCGCCACTGCGCAGTCGTTGTCCCAGGCCGCCAGCGAACAGGCGGCCGGCGTGGAAGAAACCAGCGCCTCGCTGGAGCAGATGACGGCATCGATCAGTCAGAACACCGAGAACGCCCGCATCACCGACGGCATGGCCACCCAGGCCGCAAAGGAAACCATCGAAGGCGGCGAAGCGGTGGTGGCCACCACCCAGGCGATGAAGCAGATTGCGCAGAAGATCGGCATCATCGACGACATCGCCTATCAGACCAATCTGCTCGCGCTCAATGCCGCCATCGAAGCGGCGCGTGCCGGCGAGCATGGCAAGGGATTTGCAGTGGTGGCGGCCGAAGTGCGCAAGCTCGCCGAACGCAGCCAGGTGGCCGCGCAGGAAATCGGCGAGGTGGCCAGTTCCAGCGTCGAACTGGCCGACCGCGCCGGGCGCCTGCTCGACACCATCGTGCCGAGCATCAAGCGCACCTCGGATCTGGTGCAGGAAATCTCCGCCGCTTCCGAAGAGCAATCCTCGGGTGTGAGCCAGATCAACTCGGCGGTGGTGCAGCTGAGCCAGACCACCCAGCAGAACGCCAGCGCCTCCGAAGAACTGGCCGCCACCGCCGAAGAAATGAGCGCGCAGGCCGAGCAGCTGCAACAGAGCATGGCGTTCTTCCGGCTGGGCGGGCAGGGCGCTGCGAGCACGCTGCCCAAGCGTGGCAAGCAGGTCGCTGCACGCCCGGCACGTGTTGCAGGTGCGCGCGGTTGGCGTGGCACTGCAGCGCCGGCATATGCGATGTCCGAGGGCCCGGACGAAGGCCAGTTCGCTCGCTTCTGAGAGATCGATCGATGACCGCACAGACTTCCGATGTCATGCCGGGCGATGCCGATGCAGCCGCCCAATACCTCACCTTTCAGCTGGACGGCGAAACCTTCGCCACCAGTATTCTTGGGATTCGCGAAATCATCCAGTACCGCACGCCGACGCCAGTGCCGTCGATGCCGGCGTGCGTGCGCGGCGTGATCAATCTGCGCGGCGCGGTGGTGCCGGTGGTGGATCTGCAGGCACGGCTCGGGCGTGCCGACAGCGCCATCAACAAGCGTAGCTGTATCGTGATTCTGTCCACCGAGCAGGCGCAGGGCACGCAGGTGATCGGCGTGCTGGTCGACGCCGTCAACGCGGTGATCGAACTGGCCGATGACGATATCGAAGCGGCGCCGGCGTTCGGTACGCATATCCGTCGCGACCTGCTGCGTGGCATGGGCAAGGTGGGCGAGCGCTTCGTGGTGCTGCTGGAGATGGAACAGGTGCTGCAGGTGGACGAGATTGCCGGCAACACCGACGCGCTGGCAGCCTGAGGCCGCTTGGAATTTTGGCGAGCCAATGCCGGTCGATTGAGAGTGCAGACGACTGCCAGCGCGTAGAAAGACTGCGCGTCGTGAGTCGCGCTGATTCGTAAGCCAGGCGCGTTGGTTGGGCAGCGGGCGCGGCAGTAGGTTGTCTGCCGCTCGTTGCCCAAGGCAAATCACGTAGCGCAAATGCATTCGGCGTCAGAACGTCGCAGGCGCGCATCAACCAATGTTGAACACGTGTTACGCAGCGTCGTGTACCCGCAGTGCTGCGTGCATGGCACTGCAGCGTCTGTCACTCAGTGCACACAGTAAAGACAGCTCAAGCAAGTCAGCTGGAGCGAGTGTCAGCCTTGCAGATGCCAGCCGCTGAACCGCTGCACGCGGTTGCGTCCATCGCAGATCGCGCCCTGCAACGCATGTCGCGCGCGTGCCAGCAAGATGTTGCTGTCGAGCGTGTCGGCGGCGGGTACATCGACCAGCCCGATGCTGGCGGTCAACGTCCCGATGGGCCAGTGCGCGGTTTCGACTGCTTGACCGATGTCCTCCGCAGCGTGCACTGCAGCAGACGCCCCCGCTACCGGAAGCGCCACGCACAGCCGATCGCAGTCCAGCCGCGCCACGATCGCGGTCTGCGGCAGCTGCGCCTCGACCAGTCTTGCCGCCTGCACCAGCGTTGCTTCCGCTGCGGCAACGCCCGATTGCAGTTTGTGCCGCTTGAAGCCATCCAGATCGATCAGCAAAAAGCCCAGCGACTGTTCCGGCGCTGCGGCACACGTGTCTTGCAGACGCTGCAGGCCATGCTCCAGCCCGGTGCGGTTCCAGAGCCCGGTGAGCGCGTCGCGTAATCCATCGAGCTCGACCAGCTCGGCCGCACGCCGTAACTCGATGGTGTCCACGACCTGCCGCGCCAGCACCCTCAACGCATCGCGTTCGGCGCCAGACAGTCGCCGTGGCGTGCGATCGAGCACGCACAAGGTGCCTAACGCGATGCCATCGGAGGTCAGCAGGGGCGCGCCAGCGTAAAAGCGGATCTGCGGCTCGCCGGTGACCAGCGCGTTGTTGACGAAGCGCGCATCCAGATGCGTATCGGCCACTTCCATCAGCTGGTCGGGCGCAAGGATGGCGTGCGCGCAGAACGACAGCGTGCGTGGCGTCTCGCTCGGCTGCATGCCGATCTTGGCCTTGAACCACTGCCGCTGCGTGTCGACCAGCGAGACCAGCGCCATGGGCGTGCGGCACAGGGCGGCGGCATCGGCGGCAAGCGCGTCGTACTGCGGCTCGGGGGCGGTATCCAGAAGCTGGTAGGCCTGCAGTGCGGCTAGACGGTCGTCTTCATTGGCCGGCGGGCGCGCACCCAACAAGGCGCCAATGTCGCCCGGCAACAAGGTGGCGTGGATCAGGTGCAACGCGGGCGCATCGGGAAGCTGCATGCAAGGCCTTTGCAACAAGCGCCATCAAGGCGATCAAGTGTCTGCAGCGATGGTCGCTGCCGTTAGGTGCGCCGAAATGTCGGCCGCCCCAGCGGCTGACATGTCAGGATCTTGCCACATCGGCGAGCCGCAGACGCGGTGTCGAACCCACGCCGATGCTGCAGCACTCGGTCTGTCGAACGGTGCGGCTATTCGCCCTGGCCGGCAGTCCCCTTGGGGCGGCGGCCGTGCTCGTCATGCACTTTCAGATCTTCCTGGCCCGGGCGCTGCTTGGCGGTTTCGTCCTGCTTGCGCGAGTCCTGGCTGTCGGAGACGCCGCTGGCATCGTCGTCGGCACTGTCGGGTTGGCGCTGTTGGTTGCTCATGGCGAAGGGTCCGCTGTGATGGAGAGGCGGACGTTAGCGCGCGCGATGTGATATCGGCGGCATGGCCTGTCCCTCCGCGTGCTTGGCGCCGGTGGGACAGCTGAAACGAAAGAGCCCTGGACGCGAACGTTTCAGGGCTCTTCGTTTGATGCGGTGGTGGAGCGGAAGGGGATCGAACCCTCGACCTTCGCGATGCGAACGCGACGCTCTCCCAGCTGAGCTACCGCCCCACGTGACTCGATTCTAACCACATGCCGCACCGTTCGCCAAGGCAACCGGCAGCGGACCGCGGCAAACCGGTCAATCCCGCACGGATTACTCGCGAATCAACGGGAACTTGAGGTCCGGGTTCTTGGCCTTCCATTCCTTGTACGACACCGAGCCTTCCCAGGCAGCGAAGGCCTTCGGGGTACGGCCGCGGCCAGACCAGGTTTCGCCGGTGTGCGGCAGCTCGTACTTCGGCTTCACTTCGCTACGGCCGCTCTTGACCACTTCCTTGCGCGCCGAAGTGGTGCCCAGATAGGCCGCGATATCGTTGCGCTGCTTGGTATTGAAGTGACCGGCAAACTGCTCAAGCAGCGAGACGATGGTGGCATGCGCAGAGGATGCCTCGCTCGCGCGCTCGGTTTTCTCCTGTTCTTCCAGCTTCTGCAGCTCGTCCAGTAGCTTGGCTTTGGCTTGCGCGATGGAATCCAGTTTCGAAGAGGTATTGCTCACAGAGGTATGGCCTCGGAATAAAGAGTGGAGACGCCGCCCTAGGGGCGAGCGCCATTATGGCATGCGGCCCGGGGGCGACCGCTGCGTGTGCGGGGGCTTGCACACGACGTGAACAGCCTTTTCACAAGGTCTGCTTGGCCGCTTTCGCATTGTTGTTGCGGGCGCTGCCCAGCTTACACGCAGGCAAGCAAATCCGGCCATGACCATGGCAGGAGCAGGAGCAGGAGCAGGAGCAGGAGCAGGCGATGAGCGATGACCAGCGCAGCACCGGCTTACGCGAGCATGACCGCATCATTCTGCCGATGAAGCCGATGAGCCGCAGTATCGGACCACGACGCTTGGAGTGAGCGGCGTAGCACTGCGCGCAAGAGTGATGTCCGGGGCTACTACCAGCGCACGGACCCGTGGGCAGTGATGGACTGTTTCCAACACACTCTGGCGCGTTGGGCAGCGCCGGATTGACCGGGCGCATCGCTTCGAGCAGAGCGCATCTGGCAAAAAGAAAGCCCGCATCGCTGCGGGCTGTCGTCTGCGTAACGCCGGGTTCACGGCGCCGTGTTGTCGGCCAGTAATGGCATCAGCTGCGCTTCCAGTATTTCGCGTCGCCACTGGCCCAGCGCGGCAGGCCAGCTGTGCTGCTCGATCAGAGTTTCCAGATGCCGACGCGAGGCGAGCAGGCCGTCCGCTAAGCCGAGTTCGCGGCTGCGCTGCGCCACCGCATCCTGCAAACGTTTGAGCACGGCCTTGTTGCCGTCGGTGGCGGCCTGCGCCAGCGGTGCGGTGTCTTCGTCGGGTAGTGGCGTGTTGAGCGCGTCCCACACCGCGTTGGCGAGCTTGCGCGGAGCCTTGGGGAATTTGTCGAACTGGCGCAGCAAGGCGTCCAGATCCGCGGGCGGAAAGCGCGCCAGCTGGCTGGCCAGTTCGTTGTCCAGAATCCAGCTGCGCGGGCGGTCGCTCTGACGCGCCTGCAGATCGCGCCAGCGCAGCAGCCGCAGCAACCGACGTTGCGCGGCCGGCTCCAGAAATTGTGCGGTGCGCAGGCTCACATGCGGCCAGCGCTCGCCGTCATCGTGCTCGACCGTGGCAAGCAGACGCTCGGCGTCTTCGGCCAGCCAGCCCAGGCGATCCTGCTCGGTGAGGCGACGGGTCAGCTCGTCGTGAATCGCGAACAGGTAACGCACGTCGTCGGCGGCGTATTCCAGTTGCGATGCCGACAGCGGGCGACGCATCCAGTCCGAGCGCGTCTCGCCCTTGGTCAGCAAGGTGCCGGTGACTTCCTGCACCAGCTTCTGGTAGCCCATGCCGCCGCCCACACCGGCCAGCGCGGCAGCGATCTGGGTGTCGAACAGCGGACGCGGCAACACGCCGCATGCGCACTTGAAGGTGACCAGGTCTTCGCTGGCGCTATGCATCACCTTGACGATGTCGGTGGCGGTCAACCACTCCTTGAGCGCCTCGTTCATGCCCGGAATCAGCGGGTCGATCAACAGGATCTCCTC
This sequence comes from Xanthomonas sp. WCS2018Noco2-27, assembly GCF_031843525.1. Taxonomy (NCBI): domain Bacteria; kingdom Pseudomonadati; phylum Pseudomonadota; class Gammaproteobacteria; order Lysobacterales; family Lysobacteraceae; genus Xanthomonas; species Xanthomonas sp. WCS2018Noco2-27. The sequence goes on from NZ_JAVTIK010000011.1 coordinate 90,894, forward strand.
GCCGATGGCCATCTGCACCAATGCCAGTTGCGGCCAGTAGGTGCGTTCGCGAATGAATTCGGTATCCAGGCCGATGCGCGAAGGACGCGCCGCCTGCAGGCGTTCGGTCAGCTCGGAGGGGTGGGTGATCCAATGGGGCACGTGATTTCCGTCGACAGCAAGGGTTTGCGCAGAACGCGCAGAATAGCCTAACGTCGCGATCGCCTGTCGTGCGGCAGAGCACTGGAAGGAGCAGGTGGTGGGTAAGTGCGGTAACCGGATGGCAGCGTGGGCACTGGTCGCGCTCAGCATGTGCGCCTGTTCGCGTGCCCCCGCGCCGACACCGGCGCCCGCGGCTGCGCGACAGCCGGCAGCGTCTGCGCAGCCGAACAAACCGAATGTGTCCATCGGTGGCGAAGAATCCGCCGAAACGGTCGCGCAGTGGCAGCCACCGGCGGTGGAGCTGGGCGACGAGCCCTTGGCGCAGGTACGCAAGCGCGCCGACCAAGCCCTGCAGGACGACCGCCTGTATCGCGATGCGGACGATGCGATCCCGCTGTATCTGGCGATCGAACAACGTGTCGGTGGCAAGGATGCGGCCAGCCGGCGTGGCCTGGAACAGGCACGCGCACGCTTGATCGAACGTGGGCAGGCGCTGGTTGCACAGACCGATCGGCAGGACGATGCGCTAGACCAGGCGCGCGAGCTTGCCATCGTGGCCTTGGCGCTCGCACCCAAGGACCCGAAGGTGCGCGCCTTGCAAAGCGAGGTTGAAACCGCGCAACGCGTGCTCGGTTTCAACCGCGCCGGCGAAGAAGATCTGCGCGGTGGCCGTCTGGGCGAAGACGGCAATGGCGCGCTGGCGAATTTTCGCGATGCCGCGCAGCTGGATCCCGACAACCCACGCACGCGCCAGGGCCTGGCGGCAGTGGAAAGCGGCTTGCTGGAGCGCGCCGAACAGGCCGCCGCCGCTGCCGATTTCATCGGCGCGCGTTACTGGTTGCAAATGGCCGGGCAGGTGCGCGAGCGCGCGCCGACCATTGCCGATGCGCGCGCGCGCATCGAGCGCACCCGGCGTGCGCAGATCGCGGCTTTACACGATGCCGGTCTGCACGATCTGACCTCGCCGCGTGGGCTCAAGGCGGCCGGCGAAAAACTGGCGGAAGTGCTGCGCATTGCCGACCCGGGCGACCCGATGGCCGGCGACCTGCGGCGACGCCTGGAATTGGCCACCCACTACGGCAGCTTCCGCCCCGGGCAGGTGTTCACCGATGGGCTCAAGGTCGGTGGCCGTGGGCCGCAGATGATCGTGGTGCCGCATGGCGCCTTCCAGATGGGCGCAGGCGACGCCGAACCGGGGGCATCCGACAACGAGCGCCCGGCGCATTACGTGCGCTTCGCGCGCGGCTTCGCACTCTCGATCACCGAAGTGACGGTCGGCGAATTCCGCCAGTTTGTCGAAGCCACCGGCGCGCGTCCACGTGCCACCCGGCGAGGACACTCGGTGGTGTACGACGAGCGCAGCGGCAACTTCATCCGCCGCAGCGGGGTGGACTGGCAGTCCGACTACAACGGCGCGCAGGCCGCGCCCAACAGTCCGGTAATGCACGTCAGCGTCCGTGATGCCGAAGCCTATGCGTCATGGCTGTCGGAACAGACTGGCCGGCATTACCACGTGCCCAGCGAGGCGGAGTTCGAGTACGCGGTGCGCGCCGGCACCACCGGACGCTATCCGTGGGGCAAGGCCGGCTCGCCACCGCGCGATGCAGGCAATTTCACCGGCGGCAACGACGTCTCGCGCAGCGGCCGGCACTGGAATAACGGCTTCGTCGGTTACGGCGATGGATTCTGGGGGCCGGCACCGGCGGGCAGCTTCCGCGCCAATGCGTGGGGCCTGCACGACATGGGCGGCAACCTGAGCGAATGGGTGGCCGATTGCTGGCACGCCAGTTATCGGCGAGCACCGGCCGACGGCGCGGCGTGGTTCAACCCGGGCTGCCGGCAGCGCATGATCCGCGGCGGCAGCTGGGCCAATTCGCCGCAGCAGACGCGTGCGGCCTGGCGGCAGTCGCAGGACTCCGATAGCACGAGTGCGCGCATCGGTTTCCGGCTGGCACGCGGGATCTAGTCGCGCGACTGCGGCCAAGTAGGCGCCGAGCGTGCAGTCGGGTTGCCCGCGTTTGGCGCGGCAGAGTCGCTTCTCGCCCAGTGGAGATGCCTTGGCTGCCATCCAGCGGTGCCGCGGTGGCACCTTGCAGCGTGGACAACCCGCTTCGCCGGCCGAGCAACACCGTCCAGAACAGACGCAGCGGCAACCGCACACGCACGCTGGCACGAAGGACGTCGGGATGAAGCTAGGTCGATCCGACAATGCTGCCGCTGCAAGGGAACATGGCCGGAAATGACTGCGTCCTTTGCCGCCTTCAGGACCAGGAGCTAACCAGCCGCCATCTGCAGCGTTCCTGCGTCGCATGGCTTAACCGCAGCGAACACCCGCCCGCACCAGGCCGGAACCGTTGGCGCAGACCGAGGTCGAAGCGCCAGCGCTTCTGAAGGACTGCTGCGATGGGCATGGGGATCAAAGTGTTTCGTTGGGTCGTGGCAATCCTGCTGATCGGCGGCAGTGGCTATGCCGTGGCGCGGCATATGCAGGACGGCAACACCGCCGGACATTATCGTTCGGTGGAAGTGATCCGCCCGGAAGGCACGCCCAAGGCGATGGTGGTGCTGCTGCCCGACAGCGCGCATGCGCAGGACGGACAACGGCTGGCCGACATGCTGAGTAACGACGGTGCGTTGGTTGCAGTGATCGATACTGCCAGCTACCGCGAACGTGTGCGCTCGCACCACGCCGCGTGCAGCTCGCTGGCCGACGACGCCGAGCGGCTCGGCAAGAAGTTGCTGCGCGCCGAACACGTGGACGCCTTCCTGCCGCCGGTGCTGGTGGGGCAGGGCGATGGCGCGGTGCTGGCGCGTCAGGCCTTGGCGTCTGCCGCACCCGACGTGCTCGGCGGCGCGGTGGTCGCCGATGCCGGCACCAAGCAGGCGGGCCTGGCCTGCTCGCGCGATGTGCCCGATGCCAATCAGGGCTTCCTCGATGATCTGGTCGACGATGCCAGCCCGATGCAGATTGCCGCAGCCACGCGTGGCCACTTCCAGGCAGCGCAGGCGCAGGGTCTGGGCGATCTGCCGCTGGTCGAAATGCATGCACCCGGCAGCGACAAGCTGGTTGTGATGCTGTCCGGCGATGGCGGCTGGCGCGAGCTGGACAAGGGCATTGCCGCACAGTTGCAGCAGCAGGGCGTGTCGGTGGTGGGCTGGAACAGCCTGCGCTACTTCTGGGCCAGCCGCACCCCGCAGCAGGTGGGCGCCGATCTTGACCGGGTGATCGCCGCGTATCGGCAACGGTGGCATATCCATCACGTGGCGCTGGTCGGTTACTCGTTCGGCGCCGACGTGCTGCCGTTCGCCTATCCGGACCTGTCGCCGCAGCAGCGCGCCTCGGTGCAGTTCGTCAGCCTGCTCGGGCTTGGTCATCAGGCCGACTTCAAAGTGCGCGTCGGCGGCTGGCTGGGCTGGCATAACGATGCCGAGCGCGATGTCGAACCTGCGATCCAGTCGCTGGATGCGCATCGTCTGCAATGCATTTACGGCAGCGAAGAAAAAGACACCTTGTGCCCGGAGCTGCGCACGCGCGGCGTGGAGGTTGTGATGCGGCCCGGCGGGCATCACTTCGATCACGACCCGGTGGTGCTGGCCGGCGTGCTGATGCAGGGCTGGCAGCATGCGGCAACGCAGATGCCCGCCCACAGCTAGCGCATGTTCATGCCCTTGCCATGCGTGCAAAGCCTCGTGGCGGTTTGAGATGTCGCCAGGCGGTTGCGGCTGCGCCGGCAAAGTACGCAACGCAGTGACGGCGCGCACGAGGGCATTGCTGCGAGCCTCCGCTGCTCATCATTGTCGCGACCACGCAGTATGCGGTCGCCAACGCGCTGTCGGTCATGCGGCACAAGTACCCGCATCCGCGCTACTACGCGCAGTCACTCCACACCATCGTCGCGACGATACCGCCTGCGGTCCGCCACTGCGCTGTCGGTCATCCGGCGCAAGCACCCGCACCTGCGTTGTCGCCGTCAGTCGTCGCTCGGCTCGACCCGCACCGCGATGCTGCCATCGGCCAGTTGCGCACGCAGGCGCTCGCCTGGGGCCACGTCGGCGGCGCTGCGCACCACGCTTCCATCGGCAGGACGGGTGACGATGGCATAACCGCGCGCCACGGTGGCGAGCGGGCTGACCGCTTCCAGCGAGCGCACCAGGCCGCGCAAACGTAATTGATCGTGCTGCAGCCGCCGTTGCATCGCCGCCTGCGGGTGTAATGTGCGCAACCGTTGCTGCAAGGTGGCCAGATTGCGTTGCGGGTTCTGCGCCTGCAGGCGCGTCTGCCCGCGTTGCACGCGTGCCTGCAGACGTTCCAGCAGCTGGGTCATGCGCGCGCGCAACTGCCGGCCGGCTTCTTCCTGGCGGCGCTGCAGCAGCTGCAATCGCGCCTGCGGGCTGTGCGCACGCAAGCGCAATGCAAGCCGGTCGGCGCGTTGCATCGCATTGCCCAATGCGTGCTGTTGCAGCTGGGCGATGCGCGCGCGTGCGCGCCGCACCCGTGCCACCAGTTCGCGTTGATCGGGCACCAGCAATTCGGCCGCTACCGACGGTGTGGGTGCACGCACGTCGGCGACAAAATCGCTGAGGCTGAAGTCGGTCTCGTGGCCCACCGCCGACACCACCGGTGTCTGCGCGGCGGCAATCGCGCGTGCCAGGCGCTCGTCGTTGAACGCCCACAGATCTTCCAGCGAGCCGCCGCCCCGGGTAATCAGGATGACGTCATAGCGCCCGGACGCATCGGCGCGCTGCAGCAGCGAGGTGACTTGCGCCGCAGCGCTGTCGCCTTGCACCAGCGACGGCAACAGGTCCACTTCCAGCAGCGGGAAGCGCCGTGCCAGCACGCTGAGCACGTCGCGCACCGCCGCACCGCTGGGCGAGGTGATCACCGCCAGTCGCCGCACGTGCGCAGGCAATGGCTGCTTGCGTTCGGCATCGAACAGGCCTTCTGCCGCAAGTCGCGCACGCAATTCGTCGAAGGCCCGCCGCAGCGCGCCTTCGCCGGCTTCTTCCATGTGGTCGAGCACCAGCTGGTAGTCGCCGCGCGCTTCGTACAGGGTCAAACGCCCGCGTGCGAGCACGCGCAGGCCTTCGCGTGGCTGAAACTTCAGCCAAGTGCTCTTGGGCTTGAACATCGCGCAGCGGATCTGCGCGCGCGCATCCTTGAGCGTGAAATACAGATGGCCGGAAGACGGGCGGGTGACGCTGCTTAGTTCGGCTTCCACCCAGACCAACGGGAAGCTGCCTTCCAGCAGGTCGCGCGCCAATGTGTTGAGCTGGCTGGGAGTGAGGATCTGTTGGTTGCGGTCTGCCATCGCCGCATTATCCCGCAGTGGCGATGCGCATGCGTGAGCGCAGCGGCTGGAAACTCAGATGCCGTGTTGCGCCAGTGCCCAGCCCACGTGTTCGCGGACCAGCTCCGACGCGTCGTGGCGGCGGGCTTCCAACGCCGCCAACACCTCTGGCGTGCCGGGCGCGTTGCCCAGGCCGACGGCGATATTGCGCAACCAACGCTGATGGCCGCTGCGGCGGATCGGGCTGCCTTCGGTACGTTGCAGGAACTCGGCTTCGTCCCAGGCGAACAGCTGCGGCAGCGTCGCCACATCCAATGCGTTGCGGGCGCGGAAGTCGGCCTCATCGGTGCGCTGGGCGAACTTGTTCCAGGGGCAGACCAGCTGGCAGTCGTCGCAGCCGAAGATGCGGTTGCCGATCGGCTTGCGCATTTCTTCGGGAATCGGTCCATCGTGCTCGATGGTGAGGTAGGCGATGCAGCGGCGCGCATCCAGCCGATACGGCGCAATGATGGCCTGGGTCGGGCAGATGTCGATGCAGCGCGTGCAGGTGCCGCAATGCGCAGTGGCGGGCGTGTCGACCGGCAGCGGCAGATCCAGGTAGATCTCGCCCAGAAAGAACCACGAGCCGCCGTTGCGGTCGATCAGGCAGGTGTGTTTGCCGATCCAGCCCAGCCCGGCGTTGCGGGCCAGCGCGCGCTCCAGCACCGGTGCGGAATCGACGAATACGCGGTAGCCGAAGGCGCCGATCTCGCCCTGGATGCGCTCGGCCAGTTTTTGCAGCCGGTTGCGCATCAGCTTGTGGTAATCGCGGCCCAATGCATAACGCGCCACGTATGCACGGGTGCCATCGTGCAAGGTCGTCCAGGCCTCGGTGTCGTCCTTGCGGCCGTAATCCATGCCCACCGACAACACCCGCAAGGTGCCCGGCACCAGCTCCTGCGGACGCGAGCGCTTGTCGCCGTGTTGGGCCATCCAGTGCATCGTTCCGTACAGGCCTTCTTCCAGCCAGCTGCGCAGATGCGCCTCGTCTTCGCCCAGCTCGATACCGGTGATGCCGCAGCGTTGAAAGCCCGCTTCGCGCGCAAGCGCACGGATGCGCGCGGCAGCATGGTTGAGGTCGGGGCGGGCGAGGGCGGCAGACATGGCGACAAGTATAGAATTCCCGGCATGTACGCACCGCTCGCTCTTTACGACACCGCTGCCGCGCGCACGCTCGATGCGCAGGCCACCACGCTGCTGGGTGGCGATGGCTACACCTTGATGCAACGTGCCGGGCAGGCCGCCTGGCAATGGTTGCTGAAACGCTGGCCGCAGGCGCGACGCATCGTGGTGGTGTGCGGCACCGGCAATAACGGCGGCGATGGCTATGTGCTGGCGCGACTGGCGCAGCGCGCCGGACGCCAGGTGTGCGTGGTGCATCTGCCCGAGCACGGCCCGGCCTCGGCGATGGCCCAGCGCGCCTGCACCGAGTATCTGGCGGTTGGCGGTGCGATCGAGTTGTTTCCAACTCCGCTGGCGCAGGCTGATGTCATCGTCGATGCGCTGTTCGGTATCGGCCTGAACCGCGCGCCCGATGCGCAGACCGCCGCCTTGATCGAGGCCATCAACGCGGCCGGCACCCCGGTGCTGGCGCTGGATGTGCCCAGCGGGATCGATGCCGACCACGGTGTCGCTTTCGAGACCGCGGTGCGCGCGGATGTCACCTTGCAGTTCATCGTCCCGCATCTCGGCTTGTATACCGGCGACGCACTGGAATACACGGGCGAACGCGGCATCGCCGCGCTGGACGTGCCGGCCTCTGCATTCGAGGGGCTGCATCCGGCCGCACACAGCTGGGACATTGATGCCCTGTCCGCGCACTTGCGGCCGCGTCGGCGCAATACGCACAAGGGCGAATCGGGGCGTGTGCTGTGCGTGGGCGGCAATCTCGGCAGCGGCGGCGCGATCCTGCTGACCGCCGAAGCCGCATTGCGCAGCGGCGCAGGGTTGGTGCAGGTCGCCACCCGCGCAGAGCATGTCACCGCGCTGCTGGCGCGCTGCCCCGAAGCGATGGTACGCGCCGTGCAGGCGGACGACGACATCGCTGCACTGGCCGATGCCGCCGACGTCGTTGCGCTTGGGCCGGGACTGGGCCAGGACGACTGGGCGCGCGCGTTGTGGCAAGGCGTGCTGGGGTCGGACAGTGCGGTCGTCATCGATGCCGATGGCCTGAATCTGCTGGCGGCGACCGCCGCGCCGCCGCGGGGCCCGCGCGTACTGACCCCGCATCCCGGCGAAGCAGCGCGGCTGCTGGGAATCCCCACTGCGCAGGTGCAGCGCGATCGCCTGGCCGCCGCTGCCGCGTTGGCCCAGCGGTTTGATGCAGTAGTGGTGCTCAAGGGGGCCGGCACGGTGGTGGCTGCCCCGCATGCGGTGCCGCGGATCATCGATGCCGGCAATCCCGGCATGGCCGTCGGCGGCATGGGCGACCTGCTGACCGGGGTGATCGCCGCCCTGCTGGGGCAGGGCTGGTCGGCCTTCGATGCAGCCAGCCTTGGCGCCTTGCTGCACGGCTGCGCCGGCGATGCGGCCGCACGCGATGGCGAGCGCGGCCTGTTGCCTACCGACCTGCTGCCGCAGCTGCGTCGTCTCGCCAATGCCGGAGCCAGCGCATGAGTCAGCTCGATGCACACCTGATCGACGCCGAAGCCACGGAAGCACTCGGCCGCGCCCTGGCCGCGGTGCGGCCTGCCACGGCGATGGTGCAACTGCATGGCGACCTGGGCGCTGGCAAATCCACGCTGGCGCGTGCGCTGCTGCGGGCGCTTGGCGTCACCGGCCCGATCCGCAGCCCCACCTACACCCTGGTCGAGCGTTATCCGCTGAGCAGCGGCGACGAAGCCTGGCATCTGGATCTGTACCGCATCGGCAATGCCGGCGAGCTGGATTTCCTCGGCTTGGACGAAGGCAGCGCCAGTTTGTGGTTGGTCGAATGGCCGGAGCGCGGTGCAGGCATCTTGCCGCCGGTGGATCTGGACGTGGAACTGGCCGTGGAGGGCGACGGGCGCAGCGTACGGTTGCTGGGCCGCAGCCCAGCCGGGCGCGACTGGCTGCATGCGGTGGCTCAACAGGCTGAGTTGCAGCCTCTTTTTGCCAGCGGACAAGAAGAATGAACGCCAGGTTACGGATTATTAAGGGAAATCACCTTGCAATTCACCCGGTTGGATGATTGAATCCAGCGCCATGACACCGGGGATCCGACAGTTCTGCGCTTCCGCCCTGACCGCCAGCCTTAGCCTGGCGATTTTTGCTGCGTGGGCCGGCGAAATCAAGACCGTCGGTGTCAGCACCGGCGCCACTGGCACGCGTGCAGAGATTCAGCTGGCCGGTAGCGGCGGTTTCAAGACGCTGTCGCTGGCCAACCCCAACCGTTTGGTGGTGGATTTCCCGGATTCGGCAGCCGCACGTGGCTTGAAATTGCCGCCAGCGAGCGGCCTGGTCACCTCGGTGCGCACCGGGCAGCCGGTGCCCGGCACCTTCCGGGTGGTGTTCGAGCTGGCAAGCCCGGTCACCGCGCTCAAGCCGCAGATGCAGACGCTGGGTAGTGCCTCCACCCTGGTGATCGAGTGGCCAGGCGATCCGGCGCCTGCGGTTGCGGTTGCGACATCTATTGCGGCCAGCACGCCTGCCGCACTGCCGCCGCCGCGTCCCGTCAACGCACAGGCCGAAGCCGCGCGTGCAACCGCAGCCCTGGCTGCGTCCGCGCAGCGTGCGTCGTCGCTGCCGCCAGCGCCGGTCGTCGTGCCTGCCTCGGCGATGCCGACGGTCACCCCGGCAGCGGTGCCGACCACCATCGCCACCGGCGTGCCGACGCCGCGTCCGGCAACGGCTGCAGTGGCTGCACCTACGACTCCCGCTGGCAGCATCCCTAATCGCGGTGCCGCGGGCCCCACAACTGGTGCGGCTGGTGTGGCTGCGACCGGCGGTGCGTCCGCCGCCGCAATCTTGAACGGCGGCAGCACACCGATGGCTGCTGCCGGCACCGGTGCGGTCGTGTCCGGCACTGCGTCCGGCGCCAGCGCCGACGACGATCTGCCACCACCGCGCCCGGTGCTGCCCAGCGAGGCCTCGCGGGTCAAGATGGCGCCGGGCATGCGGCCGCTGATCGTTGCCATCGACCCAGGCCACGGCGGTCAGGATCCAGGTGCGATGGGCCCGACCGGCAAGCGCGAAAAAGACGTGACCCTGGCGGTCGGCCGCGAACTGGCGCGCCAGATCAACGCCACGCCCGGCATGAAGGCTTACCTGACCCGCGATACCGACGTGTTCATTCCCTTGCCGATGCGTGCGCAAAAAGCGCGTGCCGCCAAGGCCGACATTTTCATCTCCATCCATGCCGACGCTGCGGAGAATCGCAGTGCAACCGGCTCGTCGGTGTATGTGCTGTCGACCAAGGGCGCCTCCTCGCAACGCGCGCGTTGGCTGGCCGATAAGGAAAACGCCGCCGACCTGGTTGGTGGCGTGCGTCTGCAACAGACCGAAAGCACGCTGGCCAATGTGCTGCTCGACCTGGCACAAAGCGGCCATATGAAGGCCTCCGAAGATGCCGCCGGCCATGTGCTGGGTGGCCTCAAGCGCATCGGCAACAATCACAAGCCGCAGCTGGAGCGCGCCAACTTTGCGGTGCTGCGGACGTCCGACATGCCGGCGATGCTGGTGGAAACCGCCTTCATCTCCAATCCGGACGAAGAACGCCGCCTGATCGACCCGGCCTACCAGCGCAAGATCGCCTCCGCCGTGCTGGATGGCATCGATACCTTCTTCACCCGTCAGCCGCCTCCGGGCACCTTGTTTGCCGCGCGCGCGCAGGCCGAAGCCGATGCCGTCGGCACCGTGGCCGGCGGCAGTCGCTGACCCGCTCGGCTATCATTCCGCACTGATTCCTTGAGTGACGGCGCCTGCGCGCCGACGGATTGCCGTGCCGACGTTCGTCTTGCCTGCTACACCCGCGATGCACCCTGTTTTGCGCTGCCAGCGCCGAAGCGCGCGCTGATGGCGATCCGTCAGTTACCAGAGATCCTGATCAACCAGATCGCTGCCGGCGAAGTCGTCGAGCGGCCCGCATCGGTGGTCAAGGAGCTGGTCGAAAACGCCCTCGATGCCGGCGCTACCCGCGTGGATATCGATCTGGAAGAGGGCGGCGTGCGCCTGATCCGCATCCGCGATAACGGTGGCGGCATTCCGCCCGATGAACTGCCGTTGGCGGTTTCGCGGCATGCCACTAGCAAGATCGCCTCGCTGGACGATCTGGAAACCGTCGCCACGCTCGGCTTCCGCGGCGAAGCCTTGCCTTCGATCGCCTCGGTCAGCCGCTTTACGCTGATTTCGCGGCGTCACGATGCCGAGCACGGCTCGGCGTTGCAGATCGAAGGCGGGCGGCTTGGCGAAGTAACGCCGCACGCGCATGCGCCCGGTACCACGGTGGAAGTGCGCGAGTTGTTCTTCAACGTGCCGGCGCGGCGCAAGTTTCTGCGTGCCGAACGCACCGAACTTGGGCACATCGAAGAGTGGCTGCGCTCGTTGGCGTTGGCGCGCCCGGATGTGGAATTGCGCGTCTCGCACAATGGCAAACCGTCGCGCCGCTACAAGCCGGGGGATCTGTATTCGGATGCGCGGCTGGGCGAAACCTTGGGCGAGGATTTCGCACGGCAGGCTTTGCGGGTCGATCACAGCGGTGCCGGCCTGCGCTTGCATGGCTGGGTTGCGCAACCGCATTACTCGCGGGCCAGTACCGACCAGCAATATCTCTACGTCAACGGCCGTTCGGTACGCGATCGCAGCGTGGCGCACGCGGTCAAGATGGCCTACGGCGATGTGTTGTTCCATGGCCGCCAACCGGCGTATGTGCTGTTTCTGGAGCTGGACCCGGCGCGCGTGGACGTTAACGTGCACCCGGCCAAGCACGAGGTGCGTTTCCGCGAAGCGCGGCTGATTCACGACTTCGTCTATCGCACCCTGCAGGATGCGCTGGCACAGACCCGCGCCGGCGCCACACCCAATAGCATCGGCAGCGACGGCGCGGGTTATGCGGCGACTGGTGGGATGGGCAACCTCGCTGGCGACGGTGCCACACCGTATGCCGGCGCATCCGGGAATGGCGGCGGCTCAGGCAGCTACGCCAACTGGACGCCCTCGCAGACGCCGTTGGGTCTGCGTGTGGACGAAGCGCGTGCAGCCTATAGCGCGTTGTATGCGCCGCCTTCCGGCAGCGCGCAGCAGTCCGCCAGCCTGCCGCAGTTCTCCGGAACCGGTCTGCCAGTCACGGCCGAAGACAGCGGCGTGCCGCCGTTGGGCTACGCGGTGGCGCAGTTGCACGGCATCTACATCCTGGCCGAAAACGCCGAAGGCCTGATCGTCGTGGACATGCACGCCGCGCACGAACGCATCGGCTACGAGCGGCTCAAGAACGCGCACGACAGCATCGGCCTGCATGCGCAGCCGTTGCTGGTGCCGATGACGCTGGCAGTGGGCGAGCGCGAGGCCGATACCGCCGAGCGCGAGGCCGAGACGCTGGCTACCCTGGGCTTCGAGATCACCCGCGCCGGCCCGCAATCGCTGCACGTCCGCAGCATTCCCGCCTTGCTGGCCAATGCCGAGCCGGAGGCGTTGCTGCGCGATGTGCTGGGCGACCTGCGCGAGCACGGTCAGAGCCGCCGTATCGCCAGCGCACGCGACGAACTGCTGTCGACCATGGCCTGTCACGGCGCGGTGCGCGCCAACCGACGTCTCACCGTGCCTGAAATGAACGCGCTGCTGCGCGATATGGAAGCCACCGAGCGCTCGGGTCAATGCAATCATGGCCGACCCACCTGGGCTCGGTTTACGCTGAGCGATATTGATCGTTGGTTTCTCAGGGGGCGTTGATGGCAGTGCACACGGGGAAGGGCTGGCTGCTCGGCATGCTGGTGGCAGCGGCGCTGGTCGGATGTGGGCGCGATGCGCCGCCGCCTGCCGCGCCGGTGGCGTTGGACAAGACATTCCTGGCCGACAACGCCGCCTGGCGCGAAAGCCGGATCAACGAACTGCGTGCGCCCGATGGCTGGACCAGCCTGGTCGGGCTGCATTGGCTGTCGCTGAAAGCGCATTACATCGGCAGTAGCGCCGATAGCGGCATCCGGCTCGCGGTCGGGCCGCCGAAGATGGGCATGGTGTCCAGCGAGGGCGGGGCGGTGTGGTTCGTGCCCGAACGTGGCGCTGCGCTCAGCGTGGATGGCAAGCCGCTAACCGGCAAGATCCGCTTCCAGTCCGATCGCGATCCGCAGCCCACATTCATCCATTTCGACGATGGCAAGGGCGTGCTCAGCCTGATCCATCGCGGCGACCGCTACGCATTGCGGGTCAAGCACGCCGACGCGCCATCGCGCAGCAAATTCGCCGGGCTGGAGTACTGGCCGGCAGATCCTTCCTGGCGCATCACCGCACGCTACGTGCCCAACGATGTTGGCAAGACCATCCCGATCGTGGACATCGTCGGCATCAGTAGCGAGCAGCCCAACGCCGGCGCCATCGTCTTCGAGCGCGATGGCAAGACCTATCGCCTGGAAACGATCGGCGAACCTGGGCGGCCGGTGTTCGTGGTGTTCGCCGACCGCACCAGTGGGCACGGCAGCTATCCGGCCGGGCGCTTTCTGGACGTGGACGTGCCGGATGCGTCCGGTCATGTGGCGGTGGACTTCAATCGCGCCTACAACCCGCCGTGCGCGTTCACTCCCTTCGCAACCTGCCCGTTGCCGCCGCCGGAAAACCGGATCGATCTGGCGGTCTCGGCCGGCGAGAAAACTTACAAGGTGCCGCACTGACGTGATGAGGTGGATACGGTGAACGTTGATGCGATGACGGTGCGCCTGCGTGCGCGCATTGCCGCCTGGTGCAGTGGCGCGCTGATCGGCCTGGCGCTATGGAGCGGGGCGGCCGCACCGGCCTGGGCGCGTGGTGCCAACGACGCACCTGCCAGCCCGCCGGTGCCGCTGCTGTGGAAGGTCGACGGCAAGGGCGGCACGCTCTATCTGCTGGGCTCGTTCCACGTGCTCAAGCCCAGCGATTACCCGTTGTCGCCGGATGTGATGCAGGCATTCGCCAAGGCCGACCGTCTGCTGTTCGAGCTGCCACCGTCGGATGCGCAATCGCCGCAGCTGGCCAGCCGCATGCTGCAGGTGGCACGACGCACCGATGGGCGCACCCTGCAGGACGTGCTGGACGCAAAGACCTGGCAGGCGCTCAGTGCCTACGCGCGCAAGTACGGCATGTCGATCGACGCCCTGCAGTCGCTCAAACCCTGGTTTGTCGCACTGTCGATCAGCCTGGCCGAGATGAGCCGGCAAGGCATGGACCCGAACGCGGGTCTGGACCATTACCTGATGGCTCAGGCGCAGGCCAAGGGCAAGCCCGCCGACGGCCTGGAGCGCGCCGAAGAACAGATCGCCCTGCTCGATGGCATGTCGCCCACCGAGCAGCATCAGCTGCTGGAAGAAGCGCTGGACGAGGCCGATACCACCGATCAGCTGCGCCGGCTGCATGCGGCGTGGCGCAATGGCGACGTGCACACGCTATCCACGCAGATGGCCGAAGACATGCGCCGCCAGTACCCGGCGCTGTATCAGGACATCAACGTCGAACGCAATGCGCGCTGGGTGCCACGTCTGGAAAAACAGCTGGGCAAGGGCAGTGGAACCACCTTGGTCGTGGTGGGCGCCCTGCATCTTTTGGGAAACGACGGTGTGGTGGAGCGCCTGCGTGCGCGCGGCTACCACGTAGAGCGGATCTGCTCGGCCTGCGCGGAGCAGGCCGGCCGCTGACTGCTCGCGCGCCTGCCAGCCCGATGGGCTGGAGGCGCGAGCAGTGCTGTCATCCGCGGTTGCGGGCCTTGCCGGTGGTACCGGTATGGCTGTTGGACGCACCGTGCGTACCGGTGCCCATCGGGCCGCTGCCCATGCTGCCGGCGCCAGGCGGGGTCGGCGGTGTGCCAGGGCCACCCGGACGACCGAAACCGGCGCCGAAGTTGCGCTGAAACTCCTGCCACAACTCCAGGTTGCGCTCTGTCAGCTGGTTCATCATCGCCCAGGGGGTCTGCCCGAGCAGGTTGCCCATCTGCTGGCGGAACTGCTGCTGCTGGTCCAGGAACACCTGCATGCTGCGCTCCAGGTAGTTACCCATGAAGCCCTGCAGCGAATCTCCGTAGAAACGGATGATCTGACTCAGCAACTGGGTGGAGAGCATCGGCTCGCCGTCCTGTTCCCGGTCGGCAATGATCTGCAACAAGACGGCACGACTTAAATCTTCGCCACTCTTGGCATCGCGGACTTCGAACTCCTCGCCGTCGATGATCAACTGGCGCACATCTTCGATGGTGATATAGCTGGAAATCTCGGTGTCGTAGAGACGGCGATTGGGATACTTCTTGATGATGCGAAGTCCGGCCATGGAACGTTCACTCACACTGATAGTGCGCGCAGGATGGCGCAGCGCAGCAGCGGTTGCAACAGTCAGAAGGCCTTATTTGCTTAAGCGGACACATTAAAAATGTTGCGCAGCATGGTTTTTGATCCAAATCCATGCTGCACCGCAAAGTTGCAGCAAACGTTACCAGCCCATGTGGTGGCCGCCGTTGATGTCCAGATTGGACCCGGTAATCCAGGCAGCCTCTTCCGCGACCAGAAACGCTACGGCATAGGCGATCTCTTCCGGACGTCCCAGCCGGCCGGTCGGGATGTCGGCCACGATCTTGGCGCGGACCTCTTCCGGTACCGCCATCACCATGTCGGTGGCCACGTAACCGGGCGAGACCGTGTTGACCGTGACCCCGAACGCGGCATTTTCGCGCGCTAGCGAAATGGTGAACCCGTGCATGCCGGCCTTGGCCGCTGCGTAGTTGGCCTGGCCGTACTGGCCCTTGAGCCCGTTAATGGAACTGATCTGGATCACCCGGCCCCAGCCGCGCTTGCGCATGCCTTCGATCACCGGGCGGGTGACGTTGAACACCGAGTTGAGGTTGGTGTTGATGACGTCGTGCCATTGCTCGGCAGTCATGCGGTGAAAGGTGGTATCGCGGGTGATGCCGGCGTTGTTGACCAGGACCTCGATCGGCCCCAGCGACGCTTCCACCTCCTCGACCAGTGCACGCGCATGCTCGGACGACGCCACATCGCCGCGGAACAGGGCAAATGCGTAGCCCTGCGCCTGCATGCGCTGCTGCCAGTCGCGCGCCTTTTCCTCGTTGCGGAAGTTGCTGGCCACCTTATGGCCCTGGTCGGCAAGGCGCTTGCAGATGGCGGTACCGATACCGCCGGTGCCGCCGGTGACCAATGCGACGCGAGATGTCATGACGACTCCAATAAGCAGGTAAGTCCGGGGCGATCAGGGTGCCGGCGCAGGCGCCGCACCCGGATGCCGATGCTGGGTCGCAATTCTAGTCACGCCGGGGCTGCGATGCGCGCCCATCGCTGCCCAGGGCGCAGGTGCGCGGTAGCAGGTCGGGCGAAAAATGCTGCACGGCGTGCTGCAGCAGCGTGTCGATATCCGCACGCGGCGGCAGGGCGGACGCCACCTGGCCCAGGACCTGCCAGGCGGCACGCAACGCCGGCAACGGGTCGGCGTCGTCCAGTGCGGGCGCACCATGCGATTTGGACAGCTTGCGGCCATCGGCATCCAGGATCAGCGGCAGATGCAGATAGCGTGGCTGCGGCAGGTTCAGGGCGCGCTGCAGCAGGAGTTGGCGCGGGGTGGAGTCGAGCAGGTCGGCGCCGCGCACGACATCGGTGATGTCTTGCAGTGCATCGTCCACCACCACCGCCAACTGGTATGCCCAATAGCCATCGGCACGGCGCAACACCACATCGCCGACGTCGGCGTACACGTCCTGCCACACATGGCCTTGCAAGGCATCGTCGAAGCCGACCGGCGCCTGGGGCGGCACCCGCAGTCGTACCGCGCGCCGGTCGCCCAGCGGCGCCACGCAAGCGTGGTGGATGCCGCCCATCTCGGCCAGATCGGCACGGCTGCAGCTGCATTCGAACGCCAGCCCGGCCTCCAGCAGTGCGGCGATTACGCCGGTGTACTGCGCATCGCGGTCGGATTGCCGAATCACTGGCAGGTCCGAGATCAGCCCGAACGCGGCCAGGCTGCGCAGCTGGCGTTCGGATGCGCCTGCCTCAGCGCGTGGCGGGTCGATGTCCTCGATACGCACGCACCACTGCCCACCGGCATGGCGAGCGAGCAACCAGCTGCCAAACGCCGCCAGCAGGGAGCCGAAGTGCAGGGGGCCGGTCGGGGAGGGCGCGAAGCGGCCGCGGTAGAGGGGCAATGGCATAGACAGCTGAATCGTCGGTCAGGTGCTTGCTTGATTTCAAGTCGCGACGGCCGCAAATCCGCAACAGTTCACCCTGCATCAGTGGAGCAAGCGCGTCATGTTCAACCGCATTTTCCTGTTCCTGCTGACCAACCTGGCGGTGTTGTTCCTCGCCAGCATTGTGATGTCGGTCTTGGGCGTCAATTCCGCGCAGATGAGCGGCTTGCTGGTGATGGGCGCCATCTTCGGTTTCGGCGGCGCGTTCATTTCCTTACTGCTGTCCAAATTCATGGCCAAGCGCAGCACCGGTGCGCAGGTCATCACCGAGCCGCGCACCCCGACCGAGCGGTGGTTGCTGGAGACGGTACGGCGTCAGGCGCAGGCCGCCGGCATCGGCATGCCGGAAGTGGCGGTTTACGAGGGTCCAGAGATCAATGCCTTCGCAACCGGCGCCAATCGCAACAAAGCCCTGGTCGCAGTCTCTACCGGCCTGCTGCAGAACATGAGTCAGGACGAGGCCGAAGCGGTGCTGGGCCACGAAATCGCCCACGTTGCCAATGGCGACATGGTGACCATGGCGCTGTTGCAGGGCGTGTTGAATACCTTCGTGATCGTGTTGGCGCGTGTGGTCGGCGGCATCATCGACAGCACCTTGTCGGGCAACCGCGAGGGCGGCCGCGGCTTTGCCTACTACATCATCGTGTTCGCGCTGGAGATGGTGTTGGGCATGTTCGCGACCATGATTGCAATGTGGTTCTCGCGCCGTCGCGAGTTTCGCGCCGACGCCGGTGGCGCGCAGCTGGCCGGGCGCAACAAGATGATCGCCGCGCTGGAGCGGCTGTCACTCAACCACGGCCAGAGCACCTTGCCCTCGCAAGTCCAGGCGTTCGGTATCTCCGGTGGGGTGGGCAATGGCTTGCGTCGCCTGTTCCTCAGCCACCCGCCGCTGACCGAGCGCCTTGCTGCGTTGCGTGCGGCCAATGGCGCGGCACTGTAAGCGGCACGGGAGATCGCCGCGTCTCCGTGTGATGCGCAAGGTGCTGCCGTCATCAGCATCGATCGTTGTTGCAACGGCCACATGAACGCACCGCCCATGCTCAACGAAACAGTGCCCGCTGCATCACCTGGTCGGAAGCTGGTCGACTGGGTATCGGCTTGAAAGACAACAAAAAACCCGCGCATTGCGGGTTTTTTGTTGTCCTGCGTTGCCGGCTTTCGGTTGGATCAGCCGAATTCGTAGTTCATCAGTGGGCCGGTCGGTGCGACAAAATCGCCCTGCACATAATCTACTCCGGCACTGAAGAAGCTGCTCATCGACTGCGCATCGGCCACGAATTCGGCCACGGTCAAAATGCCTGCCGGCTGCGCGCGCGAGGTGATTTCGCGGATCTTTTCCTGGCTCTCGCGGGCCGAGGCGACGTCGCCGGTGATGCCGCGGTCCAGCTTGAGGAAGGCCGGCTGGAAATGCGCGAGCAGCTGGAACGAGTCCAGGCCCGAACCGAACTGCTCCAGCCCGACCTTGCAGCCCATCGCCGACACTGCCGCCAGAAACTGCTGCGCATTGCGCAGGTGCGTAAACACCTTCGATTCCGGCGTCTGTAACCACAAGCGCTCGCCCGGCACGCCGTACACCGCCAACTGCTCGCGGATGGTGTCGATCATCTGCGGGTCGGAGAACGAGTTCGGCCCGACACGCACCAGCAGGTGCGTTTTGTGCCCCGCACGTTGCCGTTCACCGAGCTGACGGATGGCGCGGGCCACCACCCAGCGGTCGATTTCGGTGACCAGGTCGTGCTCTTCGGCAATGGCCATGAAGGCATTCGGCGACATCATCTCGCCATTGCGATCCAGGCGCAGGAACGCCTGATACAGCTCCAGCGGCTCGCCCTGCAGATTGAGCACCGGCTGGTAATGCAGCAGGAAGCCATCGCCAACCAGTGCCTCGCGCAGCTGCTCCACCCAGCGTTCGATGCGTTCTTCCTCGGCGCGGTCGGAGGCGGCCGGGTCGTAGATGCTTACCGCGTTGCCGCCAAGCTCGGCGGTGGTGCGCACCGCCTCGGTCCCGCGATTGAGCACCTGGCCGATGCTGGCGATCTTTTCGCCGATCTGCACGCCGCCGATGCTCACCGTGACCGTGGCCGAGCGCGAACCGACGCTGAAAACATGCTGCGCGAACGCATCGCGTACCGTTTCCGCCAGCGCGTGGGAGCGTGCGTAGTTGCCGTCCAGCAACAGGGCAAAGCTGTGTTCGCCGAAGCGCGCCGCCACTACGCTTTCATCGACGATACCGGCCACATGCGCGGCCATCGCGGCGATCAGGGCGTCGGCCGAATCCAGGCCGATCTCGGGAAGGATGCGCGCATAGTGATCCGGCTCGATCAGCAAGAAGCCGGACTGGCCTTCGCTGCGGCCGGCGCGCGCCACCGCCTGTTCCAGCGCCACCATGAAGGTGGGCCGGTTGAGCAGGCCGGTGACCTGATCGCGCTGGCGCAGGTCTTCGACCTCGCGCGCCAGTTCCGGATCGAACTCCTCGCGGCGGCGGAACACCACCTGGATGCACGGCTCGCCTTCGTAGGTGGCGGTGGCAAATTCCATCGTCGCCGGGAAGGTGTCGCCTTCCAGTCGGCGCGCGTCGACCTTGTACTGCGCCGGCGGCGGCTCGCCCTTGGCCATGGCCTTGAGCAATTGCTTGAAGTCGTCGACGTACTGCGCGGCGATCATGTCCAGCAGCGACACGCCTTCGACATCGTCGAACGACTCGAAGCCGAACATTTCCAGATAAGCCTCATTGGCGCGGATATGCATGCCTTCGTGCACGTAGGCGATGGGGTCGCGCGAAGAGGCGATCAGTGCGTCGCAGCGGCGCTCGGTTTCGCGCATCTGCGCTTCGATGCGACGCAGACCGCGACGCGCCTGCAGGTCGGCCCATTCCGAACGCACCAGGGAGAGCAGGTGTTCGGGACGGTGGCGCAGCACGATGGCACGGATGCCGTGCGCAGCGGCCTCGACCAATGCATTCTCTTCGATGCGCTCGGCCAGCAGAATGATTGGAATGTCCTTGCCGCTGCCGGCGATCTGCTGCTGCAGAGCGCTCATCGGAATCTGCAGCGCCTGCCCATGCAGGGCCAGATCGATCTGGCCGGCGAGCATGCTGGCGAGCTCTTCCGGAGATTGCGGGCGCGAAGGCCGCACCGCGATGCCGCCGTTGCGCAGCGCCGTCACGATCGCCTCCGCACGCTCGACACTGTCGTCGACGATCATCAGGCGGAGGGTGAGATCTTTACCTCTTTGCATGCGCAACTCCCTGGCGACGGGCTTTAATACACGAAGGTCATCGGCTGCGTCCATGTCTGTGGACAACGCCGCATCCGGTGTGAGACTTGGGCCACGCTTCCGCGCGATGAAGAGGGATCAGGCCACGCTGCCGGCGGCATGTCCCGATGCCCAGGCCCACTGAAAGTTGTACCCACCCAGCCAGCCGGTGACATCCAGCACTTCGCCGATGAAGTACAGGCCAGTCACCAGCCGCGACTCCATGGTCGCACTTGAGACCTGATCGGTATCGACTCCGCCCAGCGTTACTTCAGCGGTGCGGTAACCCTCGGTTCCGCTGGCGATCAGCGGGAAGGCGCCAAGCAGCTCGGCCGCGCTCTGCAGCTGCGGTGGATCCAACTGACGCACCGGCTTATCCGGCAACCACGCTTCGCACAGGCGCTGCGCAAAGCGTCGCGGCATCACATCGCCCAGCACATTGCGCAGCTCGGTGGCCCCGCGTTGCTGTTTCTGCTCGCGCAGCCATGCGACTGCGTCTTGCCCCGGCATCAGGTCCAGCCGCAAGTCGTCGCCGGGCTGCCAATAGGACGAGATCTGCAGGATCGCCGGCCCGCTGACGCCGCGGTGGGTGAGCAGCATGAAGTTGCGGAAACTGACCCCGTTGCAGTGCGCCTCCACCGGCAGCGCGAGGCCGGACAAGTCCTGCAGACGTTCCTGATGCTTGCCGCTCAGGGTGAGCGGCACCAGCCCGGCGCGCGTCGGCAGCAGCGTATGGCCGAATTGCTTGGCCAGGGCGTAACCGAAGCCGCTGGCGCCCATACTGGGAATCGACAGCCCGCCGGTGGCGACGATCAGCGATTGCGTCTGCACGCGCCCCAGGCTGGTGTCGAGCGTGAAGCCGTCGCTGTCGCGGCGGACCGAGCGCACCTCGCACTGGGTGTGGATCTGCACCCCGGCTGCCTCGCACTCGTCCAGCAATAGCCGCACGATCTGCTTGGATGAGGTATCGCAGAACAGCTGGCCCAGCTCTTTCTCGTGATAGGCGATACCGTGACGCTCGACCAGCTCCACGAAATCGCCCGGGCTGTAGCGCGCCAGCGCAGATTTGCAGAAGTGGCGATTGGCGGAAATGAAGTTACCCGGCGTGGTGCCGGTATTGGTGAAATTGCAGCGCCCGCCGCCGGACATCAGGATTTTCTTGCCGACCTTGTTGGCGTGGTCCAGCACCAGCACCTGACGGCCGCGTCGGCCGGCGGTGAAGGCGCTCATCAGGCCGGCAGCCCCGGCACCGATGACCAGCACGTCGCAACGCATGCTCATTCGACTGGCGCTTGCCGCACCATCGGGGTCAGGGTGACGCTGCCGTGGTCGGCCAGCATCTGCACTTCGCCGTCCTGGATGATCACGTCAAAACGCATGCCGCGCTGGATCAGCGCTCCCAGGGCCTCGGTGGCCTGCGAGTCCAGTTCGATCACGCGCAGGTTGCTGTGCCGGCCCATGGCGTTGGCGTGTTTCTTCCACCAGGTTTCGGTGGCTTGACCGCCGTAGCCGATTACTACCGCTTCGCGCGAACGGTTGCAGGCCTTGCGCACGCGACTCTCGTCGGGCTGGCCGAGGTCGATCCATAGATCCGGGTCGCCGGTGTAGTCGCGCCGCCACAGGTCGGGTTCGTCGTCGTTGCTGAGGCCGCGGCCAAATTCCAGGCGGTCGTCGGCGAACAAGGCGAACGCGAGCAGCCGCACCATCAGGCGCTCGTCGGTTTCGGAAGGATGTTGGGCCAGGGTCAGCGGATGGTTGGCGTAGTAGCCGCGGTCCATGTCGCTGATCTGAAGTTCCGCCCTACGGACGGTGGCGGTGAGAGCCATCAGGATGCCGATTGCAAAGGGCGCTCATGATACGCGCCCGGTCCAGCTGCGGCGCGTTAGGTCGGCGTGCGTGGTTGCGCGGCCAGCCAGCGGTCCAGCTGGGCAGCGAAGGCTTGGCGATCGCGTGCGTGCAGTGTCGGCGGCCCGCCGGTCGCGATGCCTGCACCGCGCAACTCCTCCATGAAGCCACGGACCGACAGGCGCTCCTTGATGGTGTTGCTGGTGAACGCTTCGCCGCGCAGGCCGACCGCCGTAGCACCGGCTTCCAGCGCGCGTGCGGCCAGCGGAATGTCCTGGGTCACCACCAGGTCGCCTGCGGCCACCCGTTCGGCGATCGCGTCGTCTGCCGCGTCCGGGCCGCCAGGCACCTGCAAGGCGCGGACATGGGGCAGGGACGGCGTACTGAGATAGTGATTGGCGACCAGGGTCACGGCGGTGCCGGTGCGCGCAGCGGCGCGGAACAGGATGTCGCGGATCACCGCGGGGCAGGCGTCGGCATCGACCCAGATCTGCGCGCGTGTCGGTGTTTGAGGCGTATTCATCGCACTATTGTGGATGGGGAGGGACCTGACAGACAGTCGGATTTGGCCTGACTGCAAAAGATTTGACGCGAGGTGTCGCTTTTTGCCGAAAACACGAGTACTGTGCACGCACTGTGTTTGCAAGGGTCACCGTGAATCGTGGCCTGATGCAGCCGGATCGTTACAGATCTCGCTTCATCGTTCCGCTTTACCAACGCCTGCAACTCAGTCTCAGCTCCGGCTTTTCGGACGCTGCGATTTATCAATCTATAGTTCAGGAGTTAGTAAAATGTCAGATGCATCACGTCAGAGCGGTACCGTGAAGTGGTTCAACGATGCCAAGGGCTTCGGCTTCATCACCCCGGAAAGCGGCCCGGACCTGTTCGTGCACTTCCGTGCCATCCAGGGCACCGGCTTCAAGTCGCTGCAGGAAGGCCAGAAGGTCACCTTCGTCGCCGTGCAGGGCCAGAAGGGCATGCAGGCTGACCAGGTGCAGGCGGTCTAATCCGTCTGCAACCTTAGGGTTGCCAAAAACGCCGGTCGCGAAAGCGGCCGGCGTTTTTTATTGTCGGCGTTTTTATTATCCCTTAGTGACCCTGCGCCGGTGTGGTCGTGTGTGTCTCCACGCCACGGCTGGTCTGCATCCAGTTCGTGCCTGTCCGGTGTTCGATTTGCCGAGTTTCCCGGTCTTCCTGCCGCCTCCAGTCATCCAACCACGTTAGTTGGTCAGCCTGCCTCTGCGGCGATTGCTCACCGCATGCGTTGTGTGGGGCGATACGCAAGAACGATCAAGCGACAGACCGACGATTGGTCGGCGTGCGGCAGTGCTTGCGCGCGGCAATGACGTCCAGGTGGGTAGGATGGCGTTTTCCGTGTGCGGCCGCTTGCCATGATCACTGTTCACCATCTCAATAACTCCCGTTCGCAGCGCGTGCTGTGGCTGCTCGAAGAGTTGGCGCTGCCTTATCAGATCGTGCGCCATGAGCGCGATGCCAAGACCATGTTGGCCCCGGCAGAGTTGCGCGCGATCCACCCGCTGGGCAAGTCGCCGGTCATTGTCGATGGCGGCCTGACCATCGCCGAGTCGGGCGCCATTCTCGAGTATCTGACCGAGCGCTACGACACCGAATGCGCGCTGTCGCCGCCTGCGCGGCCGATCGACTCCCCGGAGCGTCAGCAGTTCCGTTACTGGATGCACTACGCCGAAGGCTCGGCCATGCCGCCGCTGTTGATGACGTTGATCTTCGCTCGCATCCGTAGCGCGCCGATGCCGTTCTTCGCCAAACCCATTGCGCGTGCCATCGTGGACAAGGCGATGTCGGGTTTTGTCGGACCGCAGGTGAAGTTGCATCTGGACTGGATGGAGCAGTCGCTGCAGGCCAGTGCCTGGTTTGCCGGCGAGCGCTTTACCGCTGCCGATATCCAGATGAGTTTCCCGGCCCAAGCTGCGGCGGCACGGGGTGGCGGGCTGGAGAACTATCCGCGCTTGCGCGCGTTTCTGGAGCGGATCGAGGCGCGCCCCGCGTATCAGGCTGCATTGAAGAAAGGTGGTCCCTATGCACTGATGGGACGCAACAACAACGACTGACGCTGGAGATGACAACGGCGTGGCTTCGGCAGCCACGCCGCTGCTAGATCACCGGCCCATGAGGGAGCTGCCAGCCGCGCAGTCGCTCATCGTGGTCGTCAGCCCAACCTTAGCGCGCTTTGTACTGGCGAAGAAATTGCACGGTGTCGCGAAGTTCCGGCGAATCGGCCGGCGGCTTGCGGAAGGCGAGCACCAGGCCCATGTGGCCGACGCCTGGATAAAACTTGACCTGCACGTTTTCTCCTTTGCTGCGCATGGCTTCGGCCAGCGCAACGCTGTTTTGTGGCTCGACGACGCGGTCGGCGTCGCCGTGCAACAGCAGCATCGGCGGTTCGTTTCCGTCGACGTAGAGCACCGGTTGCGACTTGGCCTGATCGGCTGGCGAGGTGCCGAAGATCTCGACGATTTCGGGATCGGTCATCGGAGCAAAATCATAGGGCCCGGCCAGGCCGACAAAGCCGCACAACTGCTGCGGTTGCAAGCCTTGTGCTTGCAGCCAGCTGCGATCGGTCGCCAGCAGCCCGGCGATGTGGGCACCGGCCGAGTGCCCCATCACGGCCAGCCGCGTGGGGTCGCCGCCGTACGCATGCGCGTGCCGATAGCTCCAGGCGGTTGCGCTGGCGGCGTCGGCCATGAACCCTTGCAGGCCCACCTGCGGGAACTTGCGGTAGTCGGCCACCATCGTGACGACACCTTGACGGGCCAGCGCGCGGCCCATCCAGCGATAATTGGCGCGCTTGCCGTGTTTCCAGGTGCCGCCATAGAAAAACACCACCACCGGAGCGTCCACCACACCCCGTGGCTGGTAGACGTCCAGTGCCAGACCATGTTCGGGATCGAAGACCTGGTTGGGATGTTCGACGACGCCATCGCGGCTGGAGGCGGCATTGATGCCACCGAAGAACACGCTGCTGCAGGCCGTCAGGCTGAGCGAGCCGAGCAGCAGGAGGGCGGGACGGATCCAGCGGAATGCGCGAAGAGGCATGGGCGATGTCGGTCAGGAAGGGGCTTGAGTCGGTCGGGTGCGAACGAGTGGTGCGCGCTGGATCGCGTGCACGTCCATCGGCAGCGATGTCCGCCAATTGCGCATTGCATCGGCGGCCGTGTGGCGATTGCGACGCGTATTAGCGGTGATCTGTTGTCGCCAGCATGTGCAGGAGGAGCTCGCTTGGTGTTGGTATGCGAAGTGAAGATACGCTGCGCACGCGCGCCCGGATGCGGGGTAGCCCATGTCAAGTTCACCGTCGGTGGCCTAGGCTTGCGTTATGACAACGCTGCACTTTGATAATCGCCTGCGCCAACAGTTGCCCGGCGACCCAGAAAACGGTTCGCGCCGTCGCGAGGTCAGCGCCGCCTGGTCGTCGGTGCTGCCGACCCCGGTTGCTGCGCCGCGCGTGATCGCCTATTCGGCGGAGATGGCGCAGACCCTCGGGTTGGACGCGGCCGAGATTGCGAGTGCGCGCTTTGCCGAGGTCTTTGGCGGCAATAGCCTGTATCCGGGCATGCAGCCATGGGCTGTCAATTACGGGGGTCACCAGTTCGGCCATTGGGCTGGTCAATTGGGCGACGGCCGGGCGATTTCCTTGGGCGAAGCGATCGGAGTGGATGGCGGGCGTTACGAGTTGCAGCTCAAGGGCGCCGGTCCGACGCCGTATTCGCGCGGTGCCGATGGCCGGGCAGTGCTGCGGTCGTCGATTCGCGAATTCTTGTGCAGCGAAGCGATGCACCATCTCGGCGTGCCGACCACGCGTGCGTTGAGCCTGCTGACCACTGGCGATGCAGTGGTACGCGACATGTTCTACGACGGCCGGCCGCAGCGGGAGCCGGGGGCGATTTTGTGCCGGGTGGCGCCATCGTTCATCCGCTTCGGCAATTTCGAATTGCCGAGTGTGCGCGGCGATGTTGCCCTGTTACGGCACTGGGTGGAGTTCACCATTGCGCGCGATTTCCCTGAACTGGGCGGCAGTGGCGAGGCGCTCTATGCGGCGTGGTTCGCGCAGATCTGCGAACGCACTGCGGTGATGGTGGCGCACTGGATGCGGGTGGGGTTCGTGCACGGAGTGATGAATACCGACAACATGTCGATTCTGGGCCTGACCATCGATTACGGCCCGTATGGGTGGATAGACGATTACGACCCGGACTGGACCCCGAACACCACCGATGCGCAGGGCCGCCGCTATCGCTTCGGCACCCAGCCGCAGGTGGCGTACTGGAACCTGGGCCGTCTGGCGCAGGCGCTGGCGCCGCTGTTCGCCGACGCCGCACCCCTGCAGCAGGGGCTGGACCGGTTTCGCGACACGTATCTGGCGTGCGACCGCAATGACGCCGCTGCCAAGTTGGGGCTGGCCGAGTGCCGCGACGAGGACCTGCAACTGCTCGATGCGCTGCGCGATCTGATGCGCGAGGCGGAAATGGACATGACGCTGACCTTCCGCGCGTTGATCGACCTCACGCCTGAGCAGCCGGACCCACAGCTGCTGCACGAGGCGTTCTACGACGAACACAAGCGCCTGGCCACTGCGCCGCAGCTGCACGACTGGTTACAGCGTTATGCCGCTCGGCTGCAGCAGGACAGCTTGTCGCCGGAGCAGCGGCGCGAGCGGATGCGCCTGGCCAACCCGCGCTACGTGCTGCGCAATTACCTGGCGCAGCAGGCGATCGACAAGGCCGAGCAGGGCGACCCATCGGGCGTGCAGGAAGTGCTGGAGGTCATGCGCCGGCCATATGACGACCAACCAGGCAACGCGGCGTTCGCTGCCCGCCGGCCGGAGTGGGCGCGCGATCGCGCCGGGTGTTCGATGCTGTCCTGCAGTTCCTGACGCGCTCAGACGCACGGATGCCATAAATGCCGCGTCAAGCGCTGCGCAGCCTAGAATAGGGCGGTCCCCACTGGCAACGACGCCATCCCACCATGACAGACTGCACGCGCTGCGCCGGCACCAACTCCTCCGGCCCCAATCACTGGTCGGAACGGATTCGCGACATCGGCGATTTCCCCAAGCCGGGCATCGTCTTCAAGGACATCACGCCGCTGCTGTCCGATGGCCCGGATTTCGCTTCTGCGCTGGATGAGATGGCGCAGCCCTGGCGCACCACGCCGCTGGACGCGGTGCTGGGCATCGAAGCGCGCGGCTTCATCCTGGGCGCGGCCTTGGCACGCGAACTGCGTACCGGGTTCGTGCCGGTCCGTAAGCCGGGCAAGCTGCCGGGGCGCACCCTGATCCAGGAATATGCCCTGGAATACGGCACCGATCGCATCGAAATGCACGAAGACGCATTGCCACGCGGCGCGCGCGTGCTGATTGTCGACGACGTGCTGGCCACCGGCGGCACGTTGCGTGCTGCGCTGAGCCTGGCCGCACAGCTGGAGCTGGAAATCGTCGGCGCGGCGGTGCTCGTCGAGCTGAAAGCACTGCAGGGCCGCGCGAAGTGGGTCAACGATGTGCCGCTGCTGGCGACCTTGGCTTACTGAGGTCGACCGCCTGACCTAGCGCGCTTGGCGGTAGATAGGCGCGGTGCGTGTTCGGAGTGCGCTTGCCAGCAGGCAGGCGCAATGGCCCTCGGGGTGCACAGCGAATGCGTCTGCATTGCAGCTCTCCGCCATGCTCTGGTGCCTGCCTAGAACTGCGCGCTCCCGGTTGTTGGCGGCGCCGAATCGTGTATCGCCGCAGTCAATGCTACGAGCAAGTGCACGCATCGGCGTAACGCCAGCAAGGCCTCGCATGCGGCCGGCATCGCACCGGCCGCCTTATCTGTCGCGCCAGACTCGCTGAACTCGGCCAACGCCGCATCCAGGTTCATGCGCTCCCGCACGTTACGACTGCTGTTTAGAGCTTGCTGACCCGGAACCGGCGTCCCTTGATCTTGCCCGCGTGCAGATGCGCCAAGGCCTTGGCGACGTGCGCGCGCGCGATGGCGACGTAGGAGCGGGTGGGGTAGATGGCGATCTTGCCGATGGCCGCGCCCGACAGTCCGGCTTCACCGGTCAGCGCGCCCAGGATGTCGCCGGCACGCAGCTTGTCGGTCTTGCCGCCGTCGATGCGCAATGTGGTCATCGCCGCCTGCGGCAGCTGCGCCGGGCGCGCGGTCGCCAACGGTGCACGCGACCACTTCAGCGGCTGGCCTTGTTCGACTTCCAGCGCCTGCGCGCGCGCTGTTTCGCGTGAGGCCACCAGGCTGAGCGCAAGCCCACGCTTGCCGGCGCGGGCGGTGCGGCCGATGCGGTGGCGGTAGGTTTCGGTATCGGTGGGCAGCTCGTAATTGACCACGGCCGCCAGGTCTTCCACGTCCAGCCCGCGTGCGGCCACGTCGCTGGCCACCAGCACATTGCAGCTGCGGTTGACGAAGCGCACCAGCACTTCATCGCGGTCGCGCTGTTCCATGTCGCCATGCAGCGCGAGTGCGGAGAAACCGAACTCCTGCAGCGAGCCGGCCACTTCATCCACTTCCTTGCGGGTGTTGCAGAACACCACGCTGGATTCGGGGTTGAAGCGCAGCAGCAGGCCGGCGACGGCCTTCTGCCGATAGGTCGGGTCGACCTCGAAGAACTGCTGATCGATTTCGGGCGCGTTGTCGGCACCTTCGACGGTGATTTCGATCGGGTCCTTCAGGATCTCGCGCGCCAAGGTGCGGATGATGTCCGGGAAGGTGGCCGAAAACAGCAGGCTCTGGCGGTGTTTGTCGCAGCGGCTGGCGATTTCGCGGATGGGTTCTTCGAACCCCATGTCGAGCATGCGGTCGGCTTCGTCCAGCACCAGCGTGCGCACACCGCCCAGATGCAGCGCGCGCTTGCGGGCTAGTTCCTGGATGCGGCCGGGCGTGCCGACCACGACTTGCGGGTCATGCGCTTCCAGCGATGCCAGCTGCGGGCCCAGCGGCATGCCGCCGGTGAGCACCACCAGCTTCATGTTGGGGATGCCGGTGGCCAGCTTGCGCAGCTGCTTGCCGACCTGGTCGGCCAGTTCGCGGGTGGGGCAGAGCACCAGCGCCTGCGCACGGGTCAAGGCAGGATCGAGCTTCTGCAGCAGGCCCAGCCCGAACGCGGCGGTCTTGCCGCTACCGGTCGGCGCCTGGGCGATGACGTCCAGCCCCTGCAGGATCGGCGGCAGGCTCTGCGCCTGGATGGGAGTAAGGACGGTGTAGCCAAGGGCGTCGATGCCGGGGGCCAGGGCCGGCGACAGCGGCAGCGCGGAGAATTCGTTCATGGCGCATTTTAGCCGGGAATCGGGAGTGGGAATCGGGAATCGCAAAGGTAGTGGCTGCGGCTTTTTCCATTCCCGATTCACCATTCCCGATTCCCGTACAATTGGCGCATGCCTTTAATCACTCTGCAAAGCGTCGACTACAGCGTCGGCGGCCCCTTGTTGCTGGAAAAAACCGACCTCACGATCGAGCCGGGCGAGCGTATCGCCCTGATCGGCCGCAACGGCGCCGGCAAATCGACCTTGATGAAATTGATCGCCGGCGAGCTCAGGCCCGACGACGGCGAAGTGCGCGTGCAGCAGGGCGTGCGCATCGCACGGCTGGAGCAGGAGGTGCCGCAGGGTACCGGCGGCAGCGTGTTCGACGTGGTGGCCGATGGCCTGGGCGAACTAGGCCACTGGCTGGCCGAGTTCCATCAGCTCAGCCATGCCGAAGTGTTCGATGCCGATGCATTTGGCAAGGTGCAGGCCAAGATCGACGCGGCCGACGGTTGGGCGCTGGATCAGCGCGTCACCGAGACCCTGACCAAGCTGGAACTGGACGGCGATGCGGAGTTTGCGCGCCTGTCCGGCGGCATGAAGCGCCGCGTGCTGCTGGCGCGCTCGCTGGTGTCCTCGCCGGATGTGCTGCTGCTGGACGAGCCGACCAACCATCTGGATATCGAAGCGATCGATTGGCTGGAGTCGTTCCTGAAGAACTGGAGCGGCAGCGTGCTGTTCGTGACCCATGACCGGCGCTTTCTGCGTGCGTTGGCGACCCGCATCGTCGAAATCGATCGTGGCCAGGTCACCAGCTGGCCGGGCGACTGGGCCAACTACGAGCGGCGTCGCGAAGAACGGCTCAATGCGCAGGCGCAGGAAAATGCGCGCTTCGACAAGATGCTGGCGCAGGAAGAAGTCTGGATCCGCCAGGGCATCAAGGCGCGTCGTACCCGCGACGAAGGCCGTGTGCGACGTCTGGAATCGATGCGCAACGAGCGCGTGCAGCGTCGCGACCTGACCGGCAATGTGCGCATGGAAGTCTCGCAGGGCGAGTCGTCCGGCAAGAAGGTGATCGAGGCCAAGGAGGTCGGCTTTGCGTTCGGTGCGCGCACGATGGTCAAGGACTTTTCGACCATCATCCAGCGTGGCGATCGCATCGGTCTGATCGGCCCCAACGGCAGCGGCAAGACCACCTTGCTCAAGTTGTTGCTGGGCGATCTGCAGGCGCAGGAAGGCGAAATCCGCATCGGTACCAATCTGCAGATTGCGTATTTCGACCAGTACCGTTCGACCCTGCGCGAGGATTGGAGCGCCATCGAAAACGTGGCCGAAGGCCGCGATTTCCTGGAGATCAATGGCAAGCGCAAGCATGTGCATGCGTATCTGCAGGACTTCCTGTTCACGCCCGAGCGCGCCCGTGCGCCGATCACGCGGCTATCCGGTGGCGAGCGCAATCGCCTGCTGCTGGCACGGTTGTTTGCGCAGCCGTCCAACCTGCTGGTGATGGACGAACCGACCAACGATCTGGACGTGGAAACGCTCGAGCTGCTGGAAGAGTTGCTTGGCGAATACACCGGCACCTTGCTGCTGGTCAGCCATGACCGTGACTTCCTCGACAACGTGGTGACCTCGACGCTGGTGATGGAAGGCGATGGCCTGATCGGCGATTACGTCGGCGGTTATAGCGATTCGTTGCGTCAGCGGCGTACGCCGGCGACCAATGCGATGGCCGTCGCCAAGGCCTCGGCGACGGCTGCGGCGACCACGCCCGTGGCGGTTGCGGTGCCAGCGGTAGATGCCGCGCCCAAGCGCAAGCTCAGCTACAAGGATGCACGCGAACTGGAGCAGTTGCCGGCCTTGATCGACAGCCTGGAGCAGCAGGTCGCAGCGCTCACCAATGCGATGAACGACCCGGCCTTCTATCAGCGCGACAGCGCAGCGATGGCCGCGCATACCGCCGCGCTGGGAGATGCGCAGGCGCAGCTGGATACGGCGTTCGCGCGCTGGAGCGAGCTGGATAGTTGATTGCCGGACCGGCGCGCGACTGCGCGCCGGTCTTGTGGGTTGGTAGGCGCGTCAAACAGGCATCGCGAGGTGGGCGCGGCCTGCTTCGTGGTCCCATCAGTCTTTGATCGCTCTAACCCAACATTGCGTCATTTGTGGCCAAGACGTTGCCGCTATCGCAACAGCGTTCGGGAGGGTGTGTTAGCCGCTCTCAGTCGCAAGCACTCGCAGGCGCCACAAACGCTGCAAATGTGAGCCCGCGAGCGGCCCAGGCAGTGGCGGCTTCATCGAGAATATCCAGCAAGGTATCGCGCTCATTAGGCGCTGCCTGCGCCAATGCCTCGGCGTCGTCGATCAACAACGCATAGCCGCGCGGGGAGGGCAGCCAGGCCAGATCGCGCAGCGCATCGCTCAATGCATCCCAGTTGCGGCCGAAGCTGGCGGGGAAATCCAGTTGGGTGGCCAGGCGCATCAACAGCATGCGCTTGTCGTTGCAGGTGGCCAGATCCACGCGAAGGATGCGCAAGCCGGCATCGCGCGCCAGCGCCGCCATGGTGTCCAGATCGTCGGTGTCGGCTTGATAGACGCCCGATTGCTGCGGGTCGGACAGGTCCAGCGCAAAGTCGCCCGCGCTCATGGCGCCTGCTCCGGGGTCGGGCCCTGGAACGATTTGAAGGTTTGGTAATGATCGTCGCTGTAGTACCAGGTTTGCGGCGGGGTGCCGCCGGTGACGATGCGGCGTGCGCCGCGATCGGCGCTGCCGGGTGTGTCGACGGTGTATTCGCGGTAGTCGCCACGCGGGCGTTCCGGTAGCCGGTGTTCGCGATTGCCGAACACGCCGCCATCCTGCGGATACGGAAACGGCCCGCCGCGCTGGATCAGGACGATGGTGGCCATCGCTTCGGTCGGCAGAAAGGCCGGCAAGTGCGGCACCTGACGCGCTGGCGGTGCTGCAGCGATCGGTGCGTTGAGCTGCGGCGCAAACTGCGGCTTGGGCGTCTGCAGCGTCCGCATGCCCCATAAGCCGGCAACGAGCAGCACGATGGCGACGATCAGCAAAGCGGGCTTGCGCATGAAGACGATCCGTAAGCGAAGAGTGTGCGGCAGAGCAAGTATGCCGCTGCGCGACTGTGTCGACTTTGAACGCGGCAGGACATCTGCGCGGTTCACATCCAAGTAACCGGGGGCTGGTGCAAGGTGTGCAGCCAACAGGGCGTGGCACCCGATGCAATGGGATGAAGTTTCCCTGCCGCTGCCCTTGGTAAGCGCCGTCGGCGTCCTTACCATCTACCCCGCAACGCCCGGTCTTCGCCGGGCGGCAAGTCCAGGAGACACGCATGGCCTACACCCTTCCGCAGTTGCCCTACGCCTACGACGCGCTGGAACCGAACATCGATGCGCAGACGATGGAAATCCATCACACCAAGCATCACCAGACCTACATCAACAACGTCAACGCGGCGCTGGAAGGGACCGAGTACGCCGACCTGCCGATCGACGACTTGGTGTCCAAGCTGAAGAGCCTGCCGGAAAACCTGCAGGGCCCGGTGCGCAACAACGGTGGTGGCCACGCCAACCATTCGCTGTTCTGGACCGTTTTGTCGCCTAACGGCGGCGGCGAGCCCAAGGGCGAGGTCGCCAAGGCGATCGACAAGGACATCGGTGGTTTCGAGAAGTTCAAGGAAGCCTTCACCAAGGCCGCCGTCAGCCGCTTCGGCTCGGGCTGGGCATGGCTGAGCGTGACCCCGGACAAGAAGCTGGTGGTGGAAAGCACTGCCAACCAGGACAGCCCGCTG
The DNA here is from genome assembly GCF_031843525.1 of Xanthomonas sp. WCS2018Noco2-27. Taxonomy (NCBI): domain Bacteria; kingdom Pseudomonadati; phylum Pseudomonadota; class Gammaproteobacteria; order Lysobacterales; family Lysobacteraceae; genus Xanthomonas; species Xanthomonas sp. WCS2018Noco2-27. Next base: position 123,879 of record NZ_JAVTIK010000011.1, read on the forward strand.
TTCGAAGGCAACACGCCGATTCTGGGCCTGGATGTGTGGGAACACGCGTACTACCTGAAGTATCAGAATCGCCGCCCGGAATACATCGGCGCGTTCTATAACGCGGTCAACTGGGACGAAGTCGAGCGCCGCTACCACGCTGCGATCGCCTGAGTCTTAAGCTGACGCTGTAACGAAGAAGGCCGGGAGCGATCCCGGCCTTCTGTGTTTGCTGCGGTCTGTCATGTAGGAGCGCACCTGGGCGCGAGGGGCTTTCTGGTGGAAAGCTCGGTCGCGCCCGGGTGCGCTCCTACGATTGCGGGAGCGGCAATCAGAGCTTGGCGTCGAACTTTCCTGGGTAGTCGGTGTTGCCGCTGTAACGCAAGAAGGCCGGGAGCGATCCCGGCCTTCTGTGTTTACTGCGGTCTGTCATGTAGGAGCGCACCTGGGCGCGAGGGCTTTCTGGTGGGAAGCTTCGGTCGCGCCCGGGTGCGCTCCTGCGATTGCTGGAGCGGCAATCAGAGCTTGGCGTCGAACTTTCCTGGGTAGTCGGTGTTGCCGCTGTAACGCAAGAAGGCCGGGAGCGATCCCGGCCTTCTGTGTTTGCTGCGGTCTGTCATGTAGGAGCGCACCTGGGCGCGAGGGGCTTTCTGGTGGAAAGCTCCGTCGCGCCCGGGTGCGCTCCTACGATTGCCGGCGCACCCATCAGAACTTGGCGTCGAACTCGCGCGCGTAGCCGGTGTTGACGATGACCTTCTGCAGCGCGTCGCTGATCTTGATGTTGCCGGCCACGATCTGCTGGGTTTCCGGGCCCATGTTGTCCATGCGCGGCGGGGCGGCGCCCTTGTAGTCGCAGACGCGGCCACCGGCTTCGCGCACCAGCAGCACGCCTGCCGCGATGTCCCAGGCTTTGACGCCGGCTTCGAAGTAGGCATCGGCGCGTCCGCAGGCCACGTAGGCCAGATCCAGCGCGGCCGAGCCTGTGCGGCGCACGTCCTCGGCCTGCACCAGCACCGCATCGACGCACTTCAGCTGCGCACTGATTCGTGCACGTTCGCGCGGCGGGAAGCCGGTGTGGATCATTGCGCCTTCCAGATCCTTGCGCTCGGCAATGCGGATACGGCGGTCGTTGAGCACCGCGCCGGCGCCGCGGCTGGCCGTGAACAGCTCGTTGCGCAGCGGGTCGAAGATCACCGCGTCGGTCGGTTCGCCGTTTTCCACCAGCGCAATCGACACGCAGTAATGCGGAAACCCGCGCAGGTAGTTGCTGGTGCCATCCAGCGGGTCGATGACCCAGGTGTAGCGGCCACTCTTGCCGCCCTGCACGCCGCCTTCTTCACCGAACACCGCGTACTCGGGGTAACCGCGCTTGAGTTCCTTGATGATGACTTTTTCGGCATCGGCATCGACTTCGCTGGCGTAGTCCATGCGGCCCTTCTGCACCACGTTGAGTGCGTCCAGCTTGTTGATACCACGCAACAGCACATTGCCGGCGAGGCGGGCGGCTTTGACCATGACGGTGACGGCGGGTTTCTGCATGGTTAAAGCTCCCGTGAAGGCAGAATCGAAAATGGCGAAGGTAAAAGAGCGGTCCGGCACCAAAGCCGGCCGCGCAGTTTACCATCTACGACCGAATAGCTCCCCAATCTCCGTTCATGTCCGTCAGCCAGCGCATCCGTTTTGTTCTTGTCGGTACCCAGCATCCAGGCAACATCGGCGCCGCCGCGCGTGCCATGAAGACCATGGGTATCTCGCGGCTGGTACTGGTGGCGCCCGAGCGCGCGCTCGATGAAGACGCGTATCGGCGCTCGGCCGGCGCCGAGGACGTGTTGGGCGATGCGCCGCTGTTCGCCACGCTGGGCGAGGCGGTAGCCGACTGCACGCTGGTGATCGGCTGCACGGCGCGCGCGCGTCGGGTGGCCTTGGAAGAGTTGCTGCCGGACGAAGGCGCGCAGCGTGCCTTGGCCAAGGCGAGCGAACCGGCCGAAGTGGCGTTCGTGTTCGGCCGCGAGCGCACCGGCCTGACCAACGACGAATTGCAGCTCTGCCACGCGGCGGTGCATATCCCATCCGACCCGCAGTTCAGTTCACTCAATCTGGCGGCGGCGGTGCAGGTGCTCGCCTACGAAGTACGGCTGGCACAGCTGGCAGCCGGCGAGGCCGAGCCAGCACCGGCCGCCGCCGCCGGCCTGCGCGACGGGCCGGCCAGCCATGCGCAGCTGGAAGGCATGTTCGGCCAGTTCGGCGAAACCCTGGACGAGATCGACTTCCACAAGGGGCGCGCGCCGGAGTCGGCGATGCGCAAGTTGCGGCGGCTGTTGTTGCGCGCGGAAATGACCGAGCAGGAGGTGCGGCTGATCCGCGGCATCCTGTCCGATGCGCAGCGCATGGCGATGCTGGCCAAGCGTGCCGGAAACTGACGTCTGTCACATCTTCACAGATTCGGCTAGGCTGTCCGCGGCTCTAGGGGAGTGTCCGTTTTGCGCGGTCTACAATGGTGTCTGATTGCCTGCTGGCTGGTGGCCGGGGCAGGCTTGGCCGCGACGGCTGCGGCAGCGCCCTCCTCGGTATTGGTGCTCGGGCGGATCAGCGATGACCCCGCCACGCATTACGATCAACTCAAGCCACTGCTGGACTATGTGGTGCCGCGCATGCGCGAGGTGGGCATTCGTCGTGGCGAGATCCTGATGGCGCCGGATGCGCGCCAGATGTCCAGCTATCTGCGGCGTGGCCGGGTCGACTGGGTCAGCGAGACCACCGGTGCGGCGATGTTGCTGGAGCGGCGCGGCGGCGCGCACCCGTTGCTGATGACCGAACGTGGCGGGGTGCGCGAGTTCCACACGGTTTTCTTCGTGCGCCGCGACAGCCCGATCCAGTCGCTCACGCAACTGCGCGGGCATAGCCTGGCATTGCAGACTGCGTCCTCCACCAGCGGTTACCTGGTGCCGATGCTGGAGTTGATGCGCAACGGCATCGCCTGCGACGTGCTGCTGTCGCCCGACGACCCTCAGGTGCCGGGCTCGGTGGGCTATCTGATGGTCGGCTCCAAGTTGAATGTCGCTGCGTTCGTGCACAAGCGCCTGATCGATGCCGGCGCCTTCAGTAATCTCGATTGGGACGACGAGCGGCATCTGCCGCCGGTGTTCAAACGCGATTTTCGTATCGTGTACCGCAGCGCGCCGGTGCCGCGTGCAGTGGAAATGGTGCGCTCCGGCATGGACCCGGCAGTGGAGCGTCGCCTGCGCGTGGTGTTGCTGCAGGCAGCATCCGACCCGCTGGCCGGACCGGCGCTCAAGCGCTTTTTCGGCACCACCGCGTTTCACCCGCTGGATGGCGGTAGTCGCAGGCGTCTGGATGCGTTGAGCGCCGGCTTGCGGCACGTCAGGGATGAAATCGAATGAGCCAGGTGCGCTTCGGGTTGCAGGCACGCTTTTTGTTGGTCATGGCGCTGACCTTGCTGTTGGTTGGCGCGATCCTGGCGTCGTTGCTGCAACGCCAGAGTGCGATGCAGCGCGAGGTGCGCGGGCTCAGCGCACAGATCCTGCACGAGCTGTTCGATCGCAGCCTGCGCACCCGCGGCGAGACGCTGGCGACCGAACTTGCCTCCGGCTTGGCCAATCCGCTGTATTACTCCGACCTGGGGGCGGTAGGCGCGCTGGTGCGCAATGCCTCGCGCCAGCAGGTGGTGACGTATGTGCTGGTGTTCGATCGGCGTGGGCTGCTGGTGCATGACGGCACGCCCAATCTGCAGCGCTACGGTCAGCGCATGGACGACCCGCTCGCGGCCAAAGCGGTGACCGCGCAGGCGATGCTGCTGCAATCCTCGCCCGAAGTGCTGGACGTGACGGTGCCGATCAAGATCGGCGATCAGCGCATCGGCGGGGTACGCGTGGGCATGTCGCGCGAGCGGGTGCGCAAGATCGAGTCGGGCGCCAATCTGACCCTGGTGCAGAACCTCAATGCGATCGGCAAGCGCGATCTGGGCTGGTTGCTGGTGCTGCTGGCTGCGTTGGTGGCGCTGGGCGTGCTGCTGGCGATCTATGTGCAACGCACGCTGGTGGCGCCGGTGCGGCTGTTGGCGGCGGCGGCGCGGCAGATCGAGCGCGGCGACTACGCCGTGCAATTGCCGCCGCATCCGCGTAACGACGAGATTGGCGAGCTGATTTCCGCATTCGGCCGCATGAGCGAAAGCATTGCCCGGCACGACCGCGAAGTGCGTCATATGGCCTACACCGATGCGCTAACCGGGCTGACCAACCGCCTGGGTTTTCGCGAAGGTCTGGACTACCTGCTCAATACCGCGCGCAGCAGCAACAGCAAGCTGGCGCTACTGTTTGCCGATATCGACGACTTCAAGCGCGTCAACGATACGCTTGGTCATGAAGCGGGCGACGAGGCCTTGTTGCAGTTCGCCAGCCGGATCAGTCGCGCAGTTTCTGCGCTGGGTGGCGACGATGCGATCCTGGCGCGCTTCGGTGGCGACGAGTTCGTGATCCTGCTGCAAAGCGGCGATGTCACCCTGCTCGCTGCACAGCTGGCGGACCGCCTGGTGCATGAATTGAGCCGCCCGTTGAACGTGCAGGGCCGCGAAGTGTTCCTGGGCACTTCGATCGGCATCACGCTGTTCCCCGACGATGCCAACGATGCCACCGCGCTGCTGAAGAACGGCGACATCGCGATGTACCAGGCCAAGGTCGCCGGCAAGAACTGCCACCGTTTCTACAGCCGCGCGGCCGACCATGCGGTGGAGCGTCGCGTGCATATGGAGCACGAGCTGCGCGGCGCCTGGGAGCGCGACGAGTTGCGGCTGGTCTATCAGCCGATCTACCGCACCAGCGACCGCCTGCTGGTAGGCGTGGAGGTGCTGCTGCGCTGGCAGCACCCGGCGCTGGGCACCATCGCGCCATCGACGTTTATCGATATTGCCGAGCAGAGCGGGTTGATCGAAATGATCGGCCCCAAGGTGCTGCGCGCGGCCTGCCTGGAAGCGGCGCAGTGGCCGGAAGTGGGCGAAGGCCTGTTTATTTCGGTCAACGTGTCGCCGCGGCAGCTGCGCAGCGGCGACCTGATCGACACCGTGGCCGAGTGCCTGGCCGAGTCTGGCTTGCCGGCCGCGCGCCTGCATCTGGAACTGACCGAGACGGCGGTGATCGGCGATGAGATGATGGCCGCCAGCCTGCTCGATCAGCTGCACCGCACCGGTGTAAAGGTGTGGCTGGACGACTTCGGCACCGGCTTCTCCGGGTTGAGCCATCTGCGCCAGGTGCCGGTGGATGGGGTCAAGATCGACAAGAGCTTCATCGCCGACCTGCAGCGCGACCCGGACGATCTGGCGCTGACCACGGCCATCATCAACATGGCCCACTCGTTGGGAATTACGGTAGTGGCCGAAGGCATCGAGCAAGAGGCGCAGTTCAACCTGTTGCGCGAGCGCGGCTGCGATCTGGGGCAGGGCTACTGGTTCAGCAGGCCCTTGAGCCCGGCCGATATGGTCAAGCTGATCGCGGCGGGCTGAGCACCGTAGGAGCGCACCTGGGCGCGATTGGCGTGGCCTTACCGGTGAGGCTTCGTCGCGCCCTGGTGCGCTCCTACGGCGAGCTGCGTTTGGGCGGTGTAGGTACAGCGGCGGCTTGCCGGTATCGCCCGGAATTTCGAGCACTTGATGTGGCACCGGATACCACCGTAGGAGCGCACCTGGGCGCGATGGGGCGTTACCGGTAAAGCGTCATCGCGCCCGGGTGCGTTCCTACGATGTACTGCTTGAGTTGGTTGATTACAGCGGCCGTTTGCCGGTGTCGCCTGGGATTTCGCGTACCAGGCGCGGGACTAGATAGCCGGATAGGCGCGTGGCCAGTTCCGCATGCAGGGCGCGTGCGCGGGTATCGTCCACTTCGAAATGCGCCACGCCCGCCACGCGATCGAGCTGATGCAAGTAGTAAGGCAGCACGCCGGCGGCAAAGCTGCGTTCGCTCAGCGCGGCCAGCGCGTCCACGCTGTCGTTGACGCCACGCAGCAGCACCGCCTGATTGAGCAGTTGCACACCGGCATCGCGCAAGGCGTGCATGGCGCCGTCCACGTCGGCATCGAATTCGTTGGCATGGTTGGCGTGGATCACAAACGCCACCGGCCACGGCAGGCTGCGCAGCCAGGCCAGCAGGGGCGCGTCCACGCGTGCGGGCAACACCACCGGCAGGCGGCTGTGGATGCGCAGCCGCTTGAGGTGTGGGATGGCGGCCAGGGCGTCGGTGAGTTCGACCAGTTTGGGCGTGGCCAGCGACAGCGGGTCGCCGCCGGATAGCAGCACTTCGTCGATGTCCGGGTCGGCAGCGATCGCCTCCACCGCCTCACGCCAGCCATCGCGCGCGGCGGTTTCTTCTGCGTATGGGAAGTGGCGACGGAAGCAGTAACGGCAGTGCACCGCGCAACTGCCGGTGGCGATCAGCAGGGCGCGGCCGCGGTATTTCTGGATCACCCCGGCGGCCGTCTTGGCGGCGGCATCGCCCACCGCATCCAGGCCGAAGCCCGGCACCGGCTGCATTTCTGCATCCAGCGGCAACACCTGCCGCAGCAGCGGGTCGTCGAGGTCGCCGTGCCGCATCCGCGCCACGAAGGCCTGCGGGACGCGCAGCGGAAACTGCGCGGCCGCGTCTGCACTGATGCCGGCCGCTTGCGCGTCCAGGCCCAGCAGTTCCAGCAACGCGCGCGGGTCGCGCACGGCATCGCGCCACTGCTGCTGCCAGCGCGGCGGCTGCAGGGTGGAGGGCGGGGATGGCTGTAAGGCGACGGGGGCTGCGGTTATCATGTGCGGTCACAAAACCAATGCCCGCCTGTTGCGGCGGGCGCCCCATTCTAATCCGACCGGCCACCGTGTGGCGGGTCGTGGTCTTATCGAGGAGCTGCACCATGGCCACTGTTGGCATGAACGACGTCAAGAACGGCATGAAGATCCTGGTCAACAACGAGCCGGCGGTCATCACCGAGACCGAATACGTCAAGCCGGGCAAGGGCCAGGCCTTCACCCGCATGAAGTACCGATTCATCAGGTCCGGCCGCGTGGTCGAAATGACCATGAAGGCGACCGATGACCTGGAAGTGGCCGACGTGGTCGATACCGACATGCGCTACCTGTACAGCGATGGCGAGTACTGGCACTTCATGGACCCGGAAACCTTCGAGCAGGTGCAGACCGACAAGGCCGGCATGGGCGGCGCCGAAAAGTGGCTCAAGGGCGAAGAAGACTGCATCGTGACGCTGTGGAATTCCGCGCCTATCTGGGTGCAGCCGCCGAACTTCGTCGAGTTGAAGATCACCGAGACCGATCCGGGCGTGCGCGGCGATACCTCGGGCGGCGGCGGCAAGCCTGCCACGCTGGAAACCGGTGCGGTGGTGCGCGTGCCGTTGTTCGTCAATCAGGACGAAATCATCAAGGTCGATACGCGTTCGGGCGAATACTCGGCGCGCGTCAAGTAAGCCGGATGCGCCCGCGACGCCTGTCTGTTCAAGCGGTACGCAGTGCCGGTGTTCTGGTGGGGCTGTGGGCTGCGCTCCTAGCGTCCCCGGCCTTTGCGCAATCGGCCGCCGCAACCTGCGACGCCGGTGACGTGGCCGCCGTTGCGGCCATTGCAACCTCCGGTGTCGTGGGCGGCGCTGCCGCCACGGTGCCGGTCGAGCGTGCTGTGGCCCAGACCTGCAAGCCGTGGCCGAACGATCCGGCCATCCGGCTGGCAGCAATCGCGTTTGCCGGCGACGCTCAGGCCGTGGCTGGCGAGCGCGACCTTGAGTTGCGCGTGGTCATGCTCGATGCCGCCAGCGGCAAGGTGCTGGCGTTTTATGCGCAGGAAATGGGCGAGGACGCGGCCTTCGAACTCGCTGCCGACAGCCTGCGCCTGGATACGGCGCGCTATGACCTGGCCAAGGGCGTGCGCGCGATCGGCGTGGTGGTGCATAGCGCTGCGCGTGGGCCCAGCTGCCCGGATTTTTACAGCAATCAGGCATTGACCTTGCTGGTACGCGAGGGGCGCAACTTGCGCCCGGTGCTGCAACGCGATCTCTATGCCTGGCAACGTGTGGAAGGCGAGCCGTGCATGATGGGCAGGAGCGATGTCATCACCGAAGTCGCCAATCTGAGCCTGAGCATGGCGCCGCAGGCACATGCCGGCTATGCGGACATCGTGCTGACAGCCAACGTCGCTACTACGGAGAGCACCGCTGGCAGCGACACCGATACCGAACGCACCCGTCGCGTGCGCCAGGTGCTGCGCTACAACGGCCAGCGCTATGTGCCTGTGGCCGGTGGCGAACGCAGCTGGCCGTTCGACAACTAACCCTTTATGGATACGCTCATGACCAATGCCCCTCCCGAAGCGTGCGACCTGTTGATCGAAGCCGGTTACGTGGTGCCGATCGAACCGCATGCGGTGGTGCTCGAAGACCACGCGGTGGCGGTCAGCAACGGCGTCATCGTGGCGATCCTGCCGACTGCCGAAGCACGCGCCCGGTTTGCGCCGAAGCAAACCGTCTCGCGCCCGGGGGCGGCACTGATGCCGGGTCTGGTCAATGCGCATACGCATAACCCGATGACGCTGCTGCGCGGCATTGCCGACGATTTGCCGCTGATGGTGTGGCTGCAGCAGCACATCTGGCCGGTGGAAGCGGCGGTGATCGGGCCTGAGTTCGTGGCCGACGGCACCACGCTCGCCATCGCCGAGATGCTGCGCGGCGGCACCACCTGCGTCAACGAAAACTACTTCTTTGCCGATGTGCAGGCGGCGGTCTACAAGCAACACGGTTTCCGTGCGCTGGTGGGCGCGGTGATCATCGATTTCCCTACCGCGTGGGCGTCGTCGGACGACGAATACTTCGCGCGGGCCGGCGAGCTGCACGACCAATGGCGCGACGATCCGTTGATCGGCACTGCGTTCGCACCGCATGCGCCCTATACGGTAAATGACGCCAACTTCGAGCGCGTACGCATGCTCGCCGATCAGCTGGACATGCCGGTGCATCTGCACACGCATGAAACCGCGCAGGAAGTGGCCGATTCGGTCAAACAATACGGCCAGCGCCCGCTGGCACGGCTGGATCGGCTTGGCCTGGTCAACGACCGCCTGATCGCCGTGCACATGACCCAGCTCACCGAGGCAGAAATCCATCTGTGCGCCGAACGCGGCGTCAGCGTGGTGCATTGCCCCGAGTCCAACCTCAAGCTGGCGTCGGGTTTCTGCCCGGCCTGCGCGCTGCAACGCGCAGGGGTGAATCTGGCCATCGGCACCGATGGCTGCGCCAGCAACAACGATCTGGATATGTTCAGCGAAAACCGCACTGCCGCGATCCTGGCCAAGGCCGTGGCCAACGATGCCACCGCGCTGGATGCGGCCACCACGCTGCGCGCGGCCACGTTGGGCGGTGCGCGTGCATTGGGCTTCGGCGACAAGATCGGCTCGATCGAAATCGGCAAGCAGGCCGATCTGGTCTGCGTGGATCTGTCTGCGCTGGAGACCCAGCCGTTGCATCATGTGCTGTCGCAATTGATCTATGCCGCCGGCCGTCATCAGGTCACCGATGTGTGGATCGCCGGCAAGCCCAAGCTGGTGCAGCGCGAGTTGATCGACATGGATACCGCCGCCCTGGTCGCCAATGCGCGGCAATGGCGCGAACGCATCCGCACCGTCCGCGCCTGATCGCGCGTTATCGCATCCCGGAGTTCCGCATGAATCCCACGACTCAATCCACCTCCAGTAATTTTCATCAGTCCGAGCTGGACAAATTCGCCGCCCTGGCCAACCGCTGGTGGGACGCCGACGGCCCGCAGAAGCCGCTGCATGCGCTCAACCCGGTGCGTCTTGCGTACGTGTCCGCACGCCAGGAACTGGCCGGCGCACGGGTGCTGGATGTCGGCTGCGGTGGCGGCTTGCTCAGCGAGTCGATGGCGCGCCTGGGCGCGCAGGTCACCGCAATCGATCTGGCACCGGAGCTGGTGAAAGTCGCCCGGCTGCACAGCCTGGAATCGGGCGTGCAGGTGGATTACCGCGTGCAGTCGGTGGAAGACCTGGCAGCCGAGCAGCCGGGCAGTTTCGATGCGGTGACCTGCATGGAAATGCTCGAACACGTGCCGGACCCGACCGCGATCATCCGCGCCTGCGCCAGCCTGCTCAAGCCGGGCGGCAAGCTGTTCCTGTCCACGCTCAACCGCACGCCGGCCGCATTCGCGCTGGCGGTGGTCGGTGCCGAATACATCGCACGGCTGCTGCCAAAGGGCACGCACCACTACAAGGACTTCATCAAGCCATCGGAACTTGCGGCGTGGTTGCGCAGCGCCGAACTACAGCTGCAAGACGTCAGCGGCATGCTGTACGAGCCGTGGCGCAATCGTGCGCGGCTGTCCTCGCGCACCGAGGTCAATTATCTGGCGTATGCGGTGAGGCCGTGACGGGCGGGAATTGGGGAGTCGGGATTCGGGATTGGGAAGGGCAGCTAACTGCAATCTTGATGTCTTTCGATTCCTGCCGGGCTGCTTGTCGTTGGTCACTCGTGGTGGGCGCGTGAGTTTTCCGCGTGCGGCGTTGTTCGATCTGGATGGCACCTTGCTGGACAGTGCGCCGGATATGCTGGCCACGGTCAACGCAATGCTGGCTGAGCGCGAGCGTGCGCCGATTGCGTTGGAGCAGCTGCGGCCGGTGGTGTCGAAAGGCGCGCGTGCGATGGTGGGTGTGGCCTTTGCCGAGCTCGATGACGCTGCGCGCGCCGACCTGGTGCCGGAGTTCCTGCGTCGCTACGAAGGCTTGATCGGGACCCAGTCGCAACTGTTCGATGGTGTCGAAGCGCTGCTGTCGCGTCTGGAAGCGGCCGGCTGCATCTGGGGCGTGGTCACCAACAAGCCCGAATCTCTCGCGCGCTTGATCCTGCCGCAACTGGGTTGGCAACAGCGCTGTGCCGTGTTGATCGGCGGCGATACCTTGCCCGAGCGCAAGCCGCATCCGCTGCCGTTGCTGACCGCCGCCGAACGCATCGGCGTTGCGCCTGCGCAGTGCGTCTACGTCGGCGACGACGAGCGCGACATTCTCGCGGCACGCGCGGCCAACATGCCGTCGGTGGCGGTGTTGTGGGGCTATCGCCTGCATGACGATGTGCCGGCGCGCTGGCAGGCCGATGTGCTGGTGGACCAGCCGCAGTTGCTGTGGAATCCGGCCACGTGGCCGCAGACCTGATTCTTTTGAACTTATTTCTGGACCCGCCATGAGCCAATCCAGCGCTCTCGACAGTTTTCTCGACAAGTGGCGAACCCGCTGGCCGGAGTGGTCGGTTGCCGAGCCGTTCGTTCCCGCAGCGCAGCGCCACCTGACCGCGGCCTGGTTCGCCTTGCTGCAGGAATGGGAGGACATCATGAATATCCCCGGCGACCCGTTGCCGGCCGACGCCAAGCTGGCGTGGTGGCAGCAGGAGTTGCGCGATTGGTCCAATCAACGCTCGCGGCATCCGTTGGGACGCGTGCTGGAGCCGGTGCGCGCGCCGTGGGCGCAGTTGGCCGAGACCTTGCCGACCATGCAGGTCGCACGCGCACAGCCGGCATCGCTGCAGCAAGCGCTGGACCAGTTACGGGCCTTTGCCGAGGCAGTGGTCGCAGTGGAAGCGGTGCTGTTTACGCGCACGGTGCCAAGCGATGCCACTGCGGTGTCGGTGCAATGGCTGGACGCGCGGCAACGTGTGGCCGGCGATAGTGCCGCGCCTGGCGGTGTCACCACGGTGGCCTGGCGCACGCAGCTGTTGCACGCATGGCCACGCAAGCCGGCCCTGGCGCGACCGCATCGGGTGTGGTCGCGTCTTGCGCGGTTGCGCTTGCAGCGCGAGCTGGGCGGCAAGGCGGCCTATCCACCGCCGGTGCAGCAGTTGTGGCATAGCTGGCGCGCGGCCAGCGGCGCTGACTGAGCGTAACTGCGTCGGCCGTATGGCGGCCGTACCGTGCAAGCGCACTGGTGCGCGCCGCCGGTTGGCCGGATGCGTGCCCGTTGAAGTGTTGGCTTTGAGCCGATGACTTGCTGCGATCGGTTGATCGCAGCAAGCGATGCATCAGTGTGTGACTGCTGTGCTGCAGCGCAGAACATTCGACTCAGATCGGCGAATCCGGCAGCACCGAGTGATAGGCAATGAAGGCGTCATTGCATTGCAGTGGCGCGCCCGGGCCGGGTTTGCCTTGCAGCTGCACATCGTTGGGCACCGATTCCGTCAGCTGATCGTAAAAGCTCACCGGGCCGCCCTTGAAGGTGAAGTGCGTCGCCCCCGGATTACTCGCAGGCCCACCGAAATGCGGCTGCGCGAAGCTGACCTTGCCACCTTCCAGCACGACATTGTCCAACGAGATGGTGATCGGCCGGGTGGTGCTGGCATCGCGATACCCATAGAAACTCAGTTCGCCGCCACCCAATGTGGTCGAACCCAGCGAATGCACGTTACTGAGCGAAATGCCGTTGAACTGCGGGATCTTGTCGCGCGTCGCCGCATTGGCGTAATTGGCATCGAACACCAACGGGCGCGCAACCCCGCGCATGCAGATGTTCTCGAAACTGATGTCGTAGACCTGCCCGCCACGGGAGGCATCGGACTTGATGCGCAGGCCATTAGCCGAGTAGGGATCGCGCTGTACATCGTTGGCGTTGAAGCCGTCGATGCTCAACCCGCGCACGGCGATATGGCGCATGCCCGAATCGGTTTCGCTGCCGAGCGAGAACCCGTGGGTGTAGTAGAACTGGTTGTAGGCGAACAGCATGTTTTCCGAGGCGATGCTGCGCTTGCTGTTGGCATGCGCCTTGATCGCCACGCCGTCGTCGCCGGTGCCGATGTAGGAGTACGCCAGCAGCACATTCTTCGACTGACCGGGGTCGAAACCGTCGGTGTTCTTGGCGGTTTCTGGCGTGAAGCAGGTAGCGTGCGGATTGACGTCCGGGGTGCTGCCGGCCGGGCATTGGTAGCCAGGGCGCGAATAGACCAGGCTGGGTGCCAGAATCTTGATGCCCCACGCGGTCAGGCCCACCACGTTGTCGCTGATGACATGGAAATTGGGCGAGTTTTCCAGGGTAATGTCGTACAAGGTGACGTCGGTGCTGTTGTCGATCTGCAACAGACGCGGCACGTGCTGACTCAAGCCCTTGGTGACGTTGAGGTATGCAAGATCCCACCAGCTGGCCTTGCCGGCATTGGGTCCGGCCGTGAGCGTGCTGCCGCCGCGGCCGTCGATCTTACCCGCACCGACGATGGCGCTCTTGGCCGCATCGGAGATGTGGATCAGCGGATTGCACGACTTGGCCTTGTCGCTGGTGGCGGTGCCGCAGGTGCCCAGGCCGTTGTCGTAGTCCTGAGGATTACGCGAGCCGAACAAGGTGACGCCGCGGTCGATCCATAGCGTGACCCCGCTCTTGATGGTCAGCGGCCCACTGAGCAGGCCGGACTCTCCGGCATCGCCGGGGACCAGATGCACCGCGCTGCCGGCAGGGCAATCGTCGATGGCCGCCTGCAGGCGTGCGGTATCGCGCTTGGAGTGGGCCGGATCGGGATCCAGCGTGTCCAGCGAACCGGCCACCGGCACCAGCGCGGCCTTGAGCGTGGCGCAACTCTGCGTTGGCAAGCTCGGCTGCTGGACCACGCCCCAGCGGGTGGAGATGCTGTGCGCGGTGTCTGGCACATCCTGCCCATGCGGTCGCGCCGCGTCGGCCTGGAAGGCCGTCATGCCGAACAAGGCGAATGTGAGCGGCGCGATGGCTGGAAAGGGAAAGGTGGATTGCATGGGGAGTGCTCCGATGGGGCGCGGCGGCGCAATCTGCGCGCGGCATCGATACGTTGCATGACAACTGGATGACCGTGCGGGGAGGCACAGTGCATGCAGTGTGGGTATCGATGTCGCTACGTCGATCGCTTAGGGGAGCCGCAAGCGTGGCGCCTCGTGCCGGCTGCCGACGTCGGAGGGGCGAACTCGGCACCGCATCCCCGAAGCCAACCAACGCATTGCCTCATCCAGCAATGCGCCGCCATCAGTGGAGCGGAGACGTGCCAAACAACATCGCCTGCTGGCAGGCCGCATCACGCGGGTTGCCAACAGGCGACGAGTGCAGTGCTAAACGCACGTTTTGCTGCGAGGCTGCCGGAGAGCGGCGCAGCTGTCCTGGCTAACGCTCAGTCGGCGGCGCCCGCACCGCTATTGCCGTGCTCGTAAAAGCGGTTTGCCGAATTGGTGCAGCTGCTGCTGCAATAAGGGCGGCTTGCGGTGGAGGCATTCCAGGGCGTGGTCTTGCGGATATGGCTGCCCAGCGTGGAGTTGCGCACCGTCACCTGACCATTGGGCGAGGTGCCGTTGACGTAAGCGCCCAGATTGCTGATGCCTTCGTCCCAGGCGCGGCCCAGATAGGTCTGGTTGTCGGGCGAACCGGACAGGCTGACGAAAGTGCTGTTGATGGCAAGAAAGCCGTACGCGCTGCCGGGGCGCGTGCTGGGTGCAAAGATATAGCCGCCCCGGCTGGTTCCCAGGCGCGCGCCGGTGGAGCGGATATTGGCAGTGTCGAACACGCCGACGCCGGAGCCGAAGATGAAATCCACATCGCCATCGATGGTGCTGTTCTTGAAATACGCACGAATGACATTGGCTGCATTTGTCGCACTGATCAGCAAGGTGTCCTGGTTGCCGGTCACCAGTACATCTTCAAAGCTCGCCTTGTCGCCGCGCACTGCCAGCGCGACAGCCGCCTGGTTGTTGTCCGCGTATGTGCCTTCGACGTAATTGTTGTCCACACGCAGATGGCGCGCCTGGAAGTCGGCCGCGCGTACCGTCAGCGTGGCGCTGTTGGACGTTCCCACCGTGGCGGCCGAGGCATTGCTGGCACACGCATGGCTCGCCGTCCCGGTGGGCTTGGGCGTGGGGTTGGCATTGTTGAAGCGGATGATGGTATCGGCCTTGGCCGCACCCAGCCCGAACAGGGTCAACGGCGGCGCATTGGTCGGCACGCACACCAGTTCGGTATAGGTACCCGCCTTGATGCTGATGTAGCGACGCGTGCTGCCGCCTGCGGCCACTGCCGCATCGATCGCCGACTGCACGGTGCGGTAGCGCGTGGAGCCATCCGCGGCCACCGCATAGTCCGCGCTGAGCAAGGCAACGCCGGCAGTGGGATTCCAGTTGTCGGTGACCAATGCAGTGATCGGCCCGGCCTTGGCCAGCGCTTTGGCGATCGTATAAGTGCTTGCTTCGCTGCTGGTGAGCTGCGGACGTGAAGCGGTGCCGGTGAGTGCTGCCGCATCAACGCTGACAAGACTCAATAGTGCAGCGGCGATGCAGGTCGTGCGGATGTGCGAGACGGACATGGTGTGGCGCTCTTTTGGGAAGGGACGCATACAGACACGTGGGGGCGCCGCAGATGTCGTGCGCTGCGTGAGTCGTCGAGCGCGGTTGCCTGTGATGGAGCAGGCGTCGTGGTCGGGTTGGAGTTCACGTCGGCGCCGCCTGCGGTGCAGAGCGATGGTACTGCCGGGGTCGCTTGTTGGCGCCGGCGACGCCAACCAATGTGCAGGATGTGCGCTGTGGTCACGCTTTACACCAGCTACAGGTCGCAACGCGCACCACTAGAGCGGCTCTCATAACGTAGCGAGCAGTCGTCAGTTGGATGCGGGCGACGCGAAGGAAACGGCGTGCACGCGTGGTCCCTGCCGTACCTGGCGCCGCTAGCGCCCGTCTGGCGGCTACGCAGTCATGTTGTTAGCCGCTCCTAGTCGTGTTGTCAGTCGCGCATGGCCGCTGACTCGATACGGCTGCCTTATACCGATGCGTTGCCTGTGCGTCCTCACATGCCGTGGGCGTGCGGCCTTCCAGACTCAAGGGCCCGCGTAAAAGCGCGTATGTCAGGAATCGAAATGGCAGATCCCAAAGAACTGCAGGAAAAATTCTGGAAGGCCTTGAAGTCCGACCGCACCGTGATGCTGGGCCTGGATGGCGTCGAAGACGGCCATGCGCGTCCGATGACCGCGCAGATCGAGGGCGACAGCGGTGGTCCGATCTGGTTTTTCACGTCCAAGGACAATGCCTTGATCGCAATGCTGGGGCAGGGCCGTCGCGTCATCGGCGCCTTCAGCAGCAAGGGCCATGATCTATTCGCCAGCATCAGCGGATCGCTGCGCGAGGACACCGACCCGGCAGTGATCGAGCGGTTGTGGAACCCGTACGTCGCAGCGTGGTACGAAGGCGGCAAGGACGATCCGAAGCTGGCGCTGCTGCGTCTGGACCCCGATCACGCGCAGATCTGGCTCAACGGCTCCAGTCTGCTCGCCGGCATCAAGGTGCTGTTCGGCGTCGACCCGAAGAAGGATTACCAGGACAAGGTAGCGGACGTTCCGCTGCGTTGACGGTTGCACACACACGCGGCCGTCAATGCCGCGTGTGTGTGTCGATTGCATCACCACGATTGCGCATCGGTACGCGACGACAGCGTTGGGGATTTCGCTCGCACGGTGTTGTCGGGAGGAACGCTTGGTTAGGCGCGGCCCGCGCGCCTGTCAGCCGTGCTGCATGCGCCGCACTGATCTGCGCTTCACCACGGCAGAACACCGAGCAGCGCGATGATCAACCCCCACGGCACGGCGCGCTTGCGCCGGTGCTTCATGAGGAGAGTGACATGCAGCAGATCGAGATCGGCCAGATGGTATTCCTGCGCGACGGCGAAGTTGGTGTTGGCGCAGTGCGCGATATCCGCAACGATGGCGCCGAGCTGGTGATCAATATCGAGAACGGCGGCGATTTCGTCCTGCCGGCATCGGTGGTGCGCGATGTGCATTCTGGCAAGGTGTTATTGGATGTGGATCAGTTGCCAGAGGATGTGCGCAATGCGCTGCGTCATGTGCATGACAGCGAGCTGCAGACCAGCACATATGCTGCAAGCAATCCGCAGGATGGTGCGCTGAGGTAGACCTCCTGTAGATCTATGATTGCGTCAACGCCGCGCTTGCGGCCTGGCGTTTGCCATGCGACGTGCTTTACGTAACGCATACCGCATCGCGAACTGTGAACCGCCTCGCGCACTGTTCGGCAAAGCGAGCGACCGGTCGGCATGGTGACTTCCGGGGGACGGCGAGAGCTCGACTAACGTTTACCGTCGGACTTCATCCTCTCTGGATCCGACATGAAACTCGCAGGTCTGGCTATTGTCTTGTCGCTCGTTGTTGCATGCGATGCGGTCGCATTCGACGCACCAGCTGCATCTGGCGCGGACGACGAACGCGAGGTTCGAAACGCCGACACGCTGTTCTGGGACGCGTACAACGCCTGCGACATGCGTCGCATCGGCGAGCTGGTCACCGCAGACATCGAGTTCTATCACGACAAGACCGGACTCACGACCTCGCGGGCTGCCGTGGTCGATTCCTTGCGCAACGGACCTTGCGCCGATCCGACATCGCGACTTCGACGCGCGCTGATCGATGAAAGCCTGGCGTTTCATCCACTCAAGGATGGATATGCAATCTTGTCGGGCCGCCACCGTTTCTACGTGCAGCAGCGCGATCAGCCAGAACGCCTGGACGGGCAAGCCGATTTCACCACCGTGTGGAAACTCGACGACGGGCACTGGCGCATGCATCGCGTGCTCAGCTATGCGCATGCGCCCGTAGCGTACGTGCCTCCATCTGTCACCGTGATGCTGCCGGCCGCGACCCTGTCGCGCTATGCCGGCCGTTACCATTCGAAGCGTGCCGGGAATATTGTGGTCAGCATCGATGGCGACCACCTGGAACTGGTTGCGGGCAGCTTCGTGGCCACGCTCTATCCCGAATCGACCACGCGTTTCTTTGCGATCGAGCGCGACATCCGCTTCGACTTCGAAACAGACGATAACGGGTCTCCAGCGGCGTTGGCCGTTTACGAAAACGGCGTCGTCAGTGAACGGGCGCTGCGCGAAAAATAGTCTATTGCAGGCGCCAGCCGCGCTATCGCATCGACCGGCCTGCAATGATCGCGTATTGCATCTTGCAGGCGGCGGCAAGCGGGCTAGCAAGTACTTGTCATGGGTGATTAGCCTTGTTGACGACCCATCTCCGATCCATCGGCCAGAGCGTTATGCATCCGGTAACAGGAACGTGCGCGGCACCGCATCGGCAGGCCCCGCCGACGGCAACGCCGGTTGCTCCGCTTCGTCCTTGAGTTGCACACCGGACAACTTACGGCGGAACGCTTCGCGCAACAGATATGCCAGCTTGTGCGTGGCTTCTGCGTAACTCAGTCCTTCGGTACGGATATTGGAGATGCAATTGCGTGCGGCATCGGTCAAGCCGACGCGTGGCGTGTAGGTGAAATATAGGCCGAGACTGTCGGGCGAACTCAGGCCCGGCCTTTCGCCGATCAAGACGATCACCACGCGTGCCTTGAGCAGCTCGCCGACCTCGTCGCCTATCGCGACGCGCCCTTGTGCAACCAACACCACCGGCGCTAACGACCAGGCTTCATGTGCAGCCAGGGCATCGATTTGTTCGAGCATGTGCGCCGCGTGCCGATGCACGGCCAGCGCCGAGAGCCCGTCGGCAATCACCACGGCGACATCATGTCCGCCGCCATGCACAGCAGTGAGTCCGCGCAGATGCGTGGCAGCGTCGTCGGCCAGGCGGCGGCCCAGATCCGGGCGTTGCAGATAGGAATGCCGGTCCACCGCAGCGCTGTGCAACAGAATGCTGCTGCGCCCACGTTGTTCCAGTGCGGCCTGCAATGGTGCCGGGTCGAATGCCAGATGCACCGCATCGCGTGCCTGCGCATGCGCGAGCTGGAAATCCAGGTGCGCGGCAGTGGGCAAACTAGTGCCGACCCGCCCGAGTGCGATGCGCGCAGGGGTAAGCCGACGCAGTTGCGCCCAGGCATCGTGCGGGGGTGTCGTCGGGCTGCTCATTGCGACGATTCGGTGGGGAAGTGCGACAGCGCACGGCGAAACGCTGCAGGTACCTCGCTGCCCAGTTCAAACCGCCCATCGGCGTGGAGCCGCAGAATGCCTTGCTGGTCCAGCCATCGCTCGAATTCGGGCGCCGCGCGTAGGCCAAGTGCCTGACGCGCATACAGCGCATCGTGGAAAGAGGTTGTCTGGTAATTCAGCATCACATCGTCCGAGCCGGGAATTCCCATGATGAAGTTGATGCCGGCGGTGCCGAGCAGGGTCAGCAACATATCCATATCGTCCTGGTCGGCTTCGGCATGGTTGGTGTAGCAGATATCGCAGCCCATCGGCACGCCAAGCAATTTGCCGCAGAAATGATCCTCCAGCCCCGCACGAATGATCTGCTTGCCGTCGTAGAGATACTCCGGGCCGATGAAGCCAACCACGGTGTTCACCAGCAGCGGCTTGAACTGTCGTGCCACCGCATAGGCGCGTACTTCGCAGGTCTGTTGATCCACGCCATGATGTGCGTTGGCCGACAGCGCGCTGCCCTGGCCGGTTTCGAAATACATCACGTTGTCGCCGACGCTGCCGCGCCGCAAGGACAGCCCCGCCTCGTAGCCCTCCTGCAGTACCGCCAGGTTGATGCCGAAGCTGGCATTTGCAGCCTCCGTGCCTGCGATGGACTGGAACACCAGATCCACCGGTACGCCGCGATTGATGGCCTCGATGGTGGTGGTGATATGCGCCAGCACGCACGACTGCGTGGGGATCTGGTAGCCGGTGATCACCGCATCGAGCATGCGCAACAACGTGGTGGTGGCTGCAAGGCTATCGCTGGCCGGATTGATGCCGATCACCGCATCGCCATTGCCGTACAACAACCCATCGAGCACACTTGCGGCAATGCCGGTGGCATCGTCGGTAGGATGATTGGGTTGCAGGCGCGTGGATAGCCGCCCGCGCAATCCCAGAGTATTGCGAAAGCGCGTGACCACCCGGATCTTTTGTGCCACCAAAATCAGGTCCTGCACGCGCATCAATTTGGAAACTGCGGCCACCATTTCCGGGGTCAGCCCGGGGGCCAGCGCAGCCAGTGCGGCTTCATCGGCCTGCGCGCTCAGCAACCAATCGCGAAACCCGCCGACGGTGAGGTGCGCCACTGCGGCGAATGCGTGGGCGTCGTGCTGGTCGACGATCAGCCGGGTGACTTCATCGGTGTCATACGGCACCACGGCTTCATCAAGGAAATGCCGCAACGGCAGGTCTGCCAGCGCCATCTGCGCCGCGACGCGCTGCAGCTCGGAATCGGCCGCAAGCCCGGCCAGTTGATCGCCCGAACGTGCCGGCGTCGCTTTGGCCAGCAATGTTTTGAGATCGGCAAACTGGAACCGCTCGCCGCCGGCCGTAAACGCAAAGCCGCTCATCTGCCGCTGGCCACGGTGGACGTCTGGCTGCGCAGGCTCAGCACGCAACACAGCGCGCCAAACAGCAGCAAGCCGACAAAGATCAACGCCACGATCGGGTTGAACCACACCATCGCCACCAGACAGACCAACGCGAGCAACAGCGCAATCGCCGGCACCACCGGATACCCGGGTGCGCGGAAGCTGCGCTCCAGCCCAGGTTCAGAGCGTCGCAGCTTGAACAAACTGAGCATGCTCATGACATACATCACGATGGCGCCGAACACCGACATGGTGATCATTGCCGCCGTCAGCGACATGCTCTGAATCTTCACCACGCTGTCGCTGCAGATTGCGGCAATGCCGATCACGCCGCCGGCCAGAATCGCGCGATGCGGCGTACGAAAGCGCGACAACTTGGCCAGCCCGTGCGGTAAAAAGCCGGCACGCGCCAGCGCGAAAAATTGCCGCGAATAACCCAGGATGATGCCGTGGAAGCTGGCAACCAGCCCGAACAAGCCGATCCACACCAGCATGTGCAACCAGGTCGAACTATTGCCGACCACGGCCTTCATCGCCTGCGGTAGCGGGTCGTTGATGTTGGATAGCTGGCGCCAGTCGCCCACGCCGCCGGCAAACACCATCACGCCCAGCGCCAACACCACCAAGGTGAGAATGCCGGCGATGTAGGCGCGTGGGATCGTGCGCTTGGGGTCCTTGGCCTCCTCGGCCGCCATCGCTGCGCCTTCGATCGCCAGAAAAAACCAGATCGCAAACGGAATCGCGGCAAAGATGCCGGAGATGGCCGCCGGGCCGAACACGTCGCTGCCGGCCCAGCCATTGGCGGCGAAGCGCGCAACGCTGAAACCCGGCGCCACCACGCCCATGAAGACCAACAGTTCGATCACTGCCAGCAAGGTAACGATCAGCTCGAATGCAGCCGCAATCGCCACGCCGACAATGTTCAAGCTCATGAAGATCACATACGCGCCGATGGCAGCGATGCGCGGGTCCAGCGTGGGGAACTGCACATTCAGATATGCACCGATCGCCATCGCGATGGCCGGTGGCGCGAACACGAATTCGATCAACGTGGCCAGGCCCGCGAGCATCCCGCCATAGGTGCCGAACGCGCGCAGGCTGTAGGCGAATGGCCCGCCTGCATTTGGAATGGCCGTGGTCAACTCGGTAAAGCTGAAGATGAAACAGGTGTACATCACTGCGACCAGCACGGTGGTGACCAGAAATCCGAGCGTGCCGGCGGTGCCCCAGCCGTAACTCCAACCGAAGTATTCGCCGGAGATCACCAGACCCACCGCAATGCCCCACAGCTGCCAGGTGCCGAGGGTGGGCTTGAGTTGCTCGTTGCGCATGTCGCACATCTCCTGCAGTCGGGGGAGGGGAGACGAAGCACGTCGGTTGCAAGGGCGTGATCGCCAGCGCGGGCTGACCGTCGCTGGCCGATCCGCCGCTGTCATCGGCGATGATCGACGTTCGTCCGGTTATACCCCAAAGCCCGGCGACGGACACAAGCGCAGCGGGTAGGTGTGGCGGAACGTGGTGGCGGTCCAATCCGATCAATCGACAAGTGGGTGGAATCGCCGACAGTCCGCTGTGCGGCTGCAATCGCTGAAAGCCCCTCTCCCCTCGGGAGAGGGGTTGAGGTGAGGGTACGGTTACTCAGTTAACCAACCGCCGCCGCACCCTCATCCGGCGCTACGCGCCACCTTCTCCCGGAGGGAGAAGGGAGGTGTCCACGAGTGGCTGTGAGTGCGCACGCGTTGAGCGCCTGATGCGCAATGCTGGCATCGCCACAGCCCACGCATTCGGTCAATCAACACTTGTGTGGACTCGTCGAGGGCCCGCTTCGCTGCCGGTAAGTGAAAGCCCCTCTCCCCTAGGGAGAGGGGTTGGGATGAGGGTACGGTTACTCAGTTAACCAGCCGCTGCCGCACCCTCATCCGGCGCTGCGCGCCACCTTCTCCCGATGGGAGAAGGGAAAAGCCGCCCATCCGGAGTTACTTCCCGCGCTGAAGCACCAGTAGTGGGTCGACACGCACATCGAACCGCGCCGCAGAGATATCTGGCGGCCAGCATGGCCACCACGCCGCTGCGCGCCAGTGTTCCAACAGCCAGCAGAGCTACTTCCCGCGCTCAAGCACCAACAATGGGTCGATACGCACATCGAACCAATTCATCCCCCAATGCAGATGCGGTCCGGTCGCACGCCCGGTAGCCCCCACCGCTGCAATCACCTGACCCTGTTCCACCCGATCCCCCACTTTGACGTCGATCCGCGACAGATGCAGAAAGTTGGAGCTGATGCCGAAGCCGTGATCGAGCAGGACCGTGCCACCGGTCAGATACAGATCCGGCGCAGCAAACGTGACCACGCCCGCAGCCGGGGCCTTGACCGGCGTGCCGGTCGGCACGGCGATGTCCATGCCAGAGTGACCGGCGCCGGGCTGGCCGTTGTACACGCGCGCATTGCCGAAGCGCCCACTGATACGGCCCTGCACCGGCCAGATAAAGGGCTGCGCAAAATCCGTGCGTGCATCGTCGCGATCGCGCGCGGCGGTGACTTGCGCCTGCTCGCGCTTGATGCGCTCGGCAATGGCCGCAGGCGGGTTCACGGTCTTGGGCGGCACGCCGTTGACGCGCTCGGTTGGCCAATCGCGCGGCGTCACTGCGATGCTGCTGGTGCGCTGGGTGCCATCTGGCAAGGTGATTTGCACCTGCAGCGGGCCGGTCGCGTCGCGGCCGATGCCGAACACCACGCTGCCGTAGCCACTGACGCGCAAGGTGCGCCCCGCATATTGCACGGTGCTGCCGGCAGGCACCTTGCCGATCACCATCGCCCCTTGCGAGGCGTTGGCCGGGAACACCACGCCAGCCTCGCTCGCGGCCTGCGCCTGCACTGCGCCCGCACTCAGCATGGCCGGCGCCAACGCCAGCCATGCACCAAACAGTGCTGCGCGCATCAGCGGTCGAAGGTCAGGCGCTGGCCAGCGGCACTGCCGACCAACTGCTCGCCGTCCCACACCTGCTGCCCGTTGACCCAGGTTGCGGCAATGCGCGAGCGGAACGTGGTGCCCTCGAACGGCGACCAGCCGCATTTGGACAGCACCTGCTCGCGCTTCACAGTGAATGGGGTGTTGTCGATCATCACCAGATCGGCGAAATAGCCTTCGCGCAGAAAGCCGCGTTCTTCCACATCGAACAACTGCGCCGGTGCATGCGCGAACTTCTGCACGATACGGGTGATCGGCAGCTTGCCTTCATGCACCAGCTCCAGCGCGGCGACCAGCGCGTACTGCACCAGCGGCAGCCCGGACGGCGCCTGCACATAGGGCTTCTGCTTCTCTTCCCAGGTATGCGGGGCGTGGTCGGTGGCGAGCACGTCGATGACGTCTTCGGCCAGCGCTTCGATCAGGGCCAGGCGGTCGTCGGCGTCCTTGATCGCGGGGTTGCACTTGATCAGGTTGCCCAGCCGCGCGTAATCGCTGCGGTCGAAGCGCAAGAAGTGGATGCAGGTCTCGGCGGTGATGCGCTTGCGCAGTTTGCCGTCGGCGTCCACCAGCGGGCCGGCTTCGAACAGCCCCAGCTCGTCGGCGGTGGAGATATGCAGCACATGCAGACGGGTGTTGTGCTTGCGCGCCAGCGACACGGCCAGCTGCGACGACTTCAGGCAGGCCTGCCGCGAGCGGATGTCCGGATGCATGTCCGGGGTCAGCGCATCGCCGTACTTTTCCTTGTACTGCGCCATCGTCGCGTCGATGGTCGGGGTGTCTTCGCAATGGGTGATGATCGGCGTCGGCGCGTCGCGGAAGATCGCGTCCAGCGTCTCGGGGTTATCGACCAGCATGTTGCCGGTGGAGGCGCCCATGAACACCTTGATGCCCGGCGCGGTCTTGGGGTCCAGCGACTGGATCGCGGCCAGGTTGTCGTTGCTGGCGCCCATGTAGAAGCCGTAGTTGGCCCAGGCGCGTCCGGCCGCAGCATCGTACTTGGACTGCAGCGCGGCCGCGTCCAGCGTGGGCGGGTTGGTGTTGGGCATGTCCATGAAGCTGGTCAGGCCGCCGGCCACGGCGGCGCCGGATTCGGTGGCGATGTCGCCCTTGTGGGTCAGGCCCGGCTCGCGGAAGTGCACCTGGTCATCGATCATGCCCGGCAGCACCCAGCGCCCGGCCGCGTCCACCACGGTGTCGCCGGCGGCAGGCGTGATCTTGCTGTCGATCTTGGCGATGCGACCGCCCTCGATCAGGAGATCGGCGTCGAACTCCTTGCCTTCGTTGACCAGGCGGGCGTTGATGATGACGGTTCGGCTCATGGATGAGGTCCTTTGCAACTGCAGGAAGAAGAGGGGGAAGGGGCGGCGGACGCGGATGCGTCGGGCACCGGATCGAAGCCGCCCGGATGGAAGGGATGACAGCGGCCGAGCCGGCGCGCAGCCAGCCAGCTCCCGCGTAGCGGGCCGAAGCGGCCGATGGCGGTCATCGCATACTCCGAGCAACTGGGCGCAAAACGGCAGCGCGGCCCGAGCAGCGGGCTGATGAACAGCTTGTAGAAGCGCAACAGCGCGATGAGCAGGCGTCCGATCACTTGCCAATCATATGCCACTTGCATTAATAGGTGGTTGCCGGGGGTCAGTGGGGTACGTTATAAAGGCCCGCTTTCCCGGGCCCCGGGGGAACCAAGGAAGAGCGTTTCGTGGCTGCTAAAAAACCTGCAAAAAAGGCCGTAGAGGCCGCCAAGAAGTCCGCCAAACCCGCTGCGAAGAAGGCAGCGGCGCCTGCCGCTGCAAAACCGGCCGCCAAGAAGGCGACTCCGGCTCCTGCGCAACCGGTTGCCAAGAAGGCATCTGCGACCAAGGCCGCTGCCAAGCCGGCGCCGGCTTCCAAGGCCGCAGCGCCCAAGCCCGTGAAACCTGTCGCCAAGACCGCTGCCAAGCCGGCGGCGAGCAAGGCAGCTCCGGCTGCCGCCAAACCGGCTGCCAAGCCGGTGGCGTCCAAGTCCGTACCGAAGCCGGCCACCAAGCCGGTTCCGGCCAAGTCAGTCCCGGTCAAGGCTGAGAAGCCCGCGCCCGCACCGGCCCCCAAGGCCGTCCCTGCGAAGCCGGCAAAGCCCGCGACCCCGTCACTTAAGAATCCCGTGCCCGTTTCGAAATCTTCCGCAAAAACGCCAACCAAAACCGAAGCCCCCGCCAAGCCCGCCGCGACCCGTCCGGTCGGCAAGGTGGCAGTGGCCGTGACCGCCAAGTCATCCAGCCCGACGCCCAAGACCAAGTACAAAGTGGTCGACTACAAGAACGACGAGACCACCGGTCGCCCGATCCTCCCGCAGGGCTACAAGCCTTCGGCGGACGAGGAGTACATGAGCAAACTGCAGCAGGAATACTTCCGTCAGCGTCTGCAGAGCTGGCGCAACGAGATGGTGGAGGAATCCAAGCAGACCATCGAAAACCTGCGCGAAGAAGTGCGGGACATCGGCGATGAAGCCGAGCGTGCTACGCGCGAGACCGAGAATTCGCTGGAACTGCGGGCGCGCGACCGTGCACGCAAGCTGATCTCCAAGATCGACAGCACGCTCAAGCGTCTGGAAGACGGCGACTACGGCTACTGCGTGGACACCGGTGAAGAAATCGGACTGGACCGTCTGGACGCGCGTCTGACTGCCGAGCGCACCATCGACGCCCAGGAGCGTTGGGAGCATCTGCAGAAGCAGCAAGGCGACTGATCGTCTTTCTCCGTTCGCATAAAAAACCCCGCCATGTGCGGGGTTTTTTTGTGGGCGGTGGGTTGCTGCGGGCCGTTGTCGTGGCGCGTCGTTGCAGTGGGGCAGGCGACGCGGTGCCTTGCGGATTCGGTGGATCCCGTTGCATCGACCATCGCGGCGCGAGTACGCGCAAGCGGTGCAGGGCACTGGCGGCCTCTGCGACCAGCGCCTCGCCAGGCTTGGCCTGGAGCGGCTGGACAACACGTCGCGGGCACACCGGCAGCATTTGCAGCCGATGCCTCACCAGGCTTGGCCTGGAGCGGCTGGACAACCCGTCGCGGGCACACCGGCAGCATTTACAGCCGATGCCTCGCCAGGCTTGACTTGAAGCGGCGGACAACACGCAGCGCGCTGAGTCATCAGGCGGACTCGGCCGCCGCGCTCAGAACCCACGTGCACGCGGTGTACCTACAGCGCCGAGCACCGACTGCGCCCGTGTTGCAGTGAGCGCAGTCGTCTTGCCGGCTGCGCTTATTGCAGATCGCGTAAGTCCAGCTTGCGCAACCGCGGCGCCTTCCAGGCCGTGGTTGCCACCACGCCCAGGGTGACGCAGCCGCCGATGACGACCGCCGGCACTAGCCCGACCAGCCGTGCCATGACGCCGTCGTAGAACGCACCCAGCTCGTTGGACGAGCCGATGAAGATGCCGTTGATCGACGACACCCGGCCACGCATCGCGTCCGGTGTAGCGAGCTGCAGAATGGTCTGCCGCACCACCACCGACACGCCGTCGCACATGCCGTAGACCAGCAGGATCGCCGCCGACAGCCAGAAGTGCCGCGATAGGCCGAAGGCGATCGTGCACAGCCCGAAGCCGGCCACCGACAGCATCAGGATGCGGCCGGCATTGCGCTGCAGCGGGTGCCGCGCCAGCCACACGCCGACCACGATCGAGCCCAGCGCCGGCGCACCGCGCAGGATGCCCAGTCCCTCGGGGCCGTAATGCAGGATTTCCTGGATGAAGGCCGGCAACATCGACACCGCGCCGCCCAGCAGCACCGAAAACATGTCCAGCGCCATCGCGCCCAGCATGATCTGGTTGGAGAGCACGAACTGCGCCCCTTCGGCGATGCTGCGGAAGATCGGCGCACGTGGGCCGGCGTTGACCGGCTCGCTGACGCGCAACAACGCTAGCGCCAGGATCGCCACCAATGCCACGCCTGCGGCCACGCCATAAGCCAGGCCCTTGCCGCCCCAGCCGACCAGCACGCCGCCCAGTGCCGGGCCGATCACCATGCCCGCCTGGAAGGTGACGCTGCCGATGCTGGCGCCGCGTGCGAACGCTTCGCGCGGCAACGCACGCGCGAACAAGGCGTTGTAGACCGGCGACAGGAACGAGCGCGCCGCGCCGGTCAATGCGATGGCGGCATAGATCGGCCACACGCCTTGGATGGGCAGCCAGCCCTGTGCGATCGCCATCAACAGCAACGCGGTGGCGACCAACCCCAGGACTGCGACCATGCCCAGGCGCCTGCGTGGCAGATGATCGACCAGATAGCCGGCAAACGGCGCAATGCAGAAGAACGGCAGGATTTCCGCAAGGCCGATCAGCCCGAGCGACAGCGGATTGCGCGTGATCTCATAGATGTGCCAACCGACCGTGACCGCCACGATCTGGTACGACAGCATTGCCGCGACGCGGTACAGCAACACCAGGCCGAAGCCCGGATGGGCGAACAGCGTGCGCAGCGAGTCGGTGGGCGAGGGCGTCGGCGTGCTCACTGTTGTGCGCGTGCAGTGTCGCGAATGAAGGCCAGCATGGCGGCCACGCCGTTGCTACGCGTCGGCGACAGGTGCTTGGCCAGGCCAATGCCGGCGATGTAGTCCGGCTCGGTGGCCAGGATTTCTTGCGCGCTCCGCCCGGAATACACGCGCAGCGCCAGATAGATCAGCCCGGACACGATGGCCGAATCGCTGACGGCATGGAAGTCCAGCCGTTCGGCATTGCCTTCCGGCACGATCCACACCATCGACTGGCACCCATGCAGGCGATGTTCTTCGGTCTTCCACTGCTCGGGGAAGGTGGGCAATTTGCGGCCCAGATCGATCAGGTACTGGTAGCGCTCGGACCAGTCGTTGAAGAAGGAAAACTCGTCGGCAATAGCGGACTGCGCTTCGACGGCAGTGGGTTCAAGCGGGAAGGGGGTGGTGGTCATCAAAATTCCAGAATCGTTCGCAAAATCTAGGGGCATTCGGTCAAAGCCCCTCTCCCTCCGGGAGAGGGGTTGGGGTGAGGGTACGGGCGAAGCCTCGCTGGAATTCGATGCGGACTTCGTCCAGCCCTCAAAAAAGCGGTACACGCGGCTTCGCCTGCACCCTCATCCGCCCCTTCGGGGCACCTTCTCCCGCGCGCGGGAGAAGAAATCTGACGGACGCAGGCAAGAGGTCAGCTGCGCTTCCAGCGCACGCCTTGCGGGGTGTCTTCCAGCACGATGCCTTCGTCGGCGAGTTGCTTGCGGATGGCGTCGGCACGGGCAAAATCCTTGGCCTTCTTCGCCGTGCTGCGTTCTTCGACCAGGGCGGTGATGCGTGCATCGTCGCCGGCATCGGTGCCGCGCGAGAACCAGGCGGCCGGGTCCTGCTGCAACAAGCCCAGCGCCATTCCGGCACCCAGCAGCTCGGCCTTGGCGCGTTGCAATGCTGCAAGATTCTCTTGGCTAAGCCCATCGATTGGGCCGCCGGCCGGAGCAAACTCCAGCAGCGTCCGGTTCGCATCCTTGGCAAGCTTTGCCAGCACCGCCAGCGCCAGCGGCGTATTGAGATCGTCGTTGAGCGCGTCTTCCATCTGCTCGGGAATGACAGGCTCCGCTTCGATCGCGCTGAGGCTTCGCAAGGTCCCGTACAAGCCATCGAGCCGCTTGACCTGATCGTCGATCAACGCATCCGACCAATCCAGCGGTTGCCGGTAATGCGCGCTCAATAGCGCGAGACGCAGCGCTTCCGGCGGATGTTTGGCGATCAGATCGTGCACCGTTTCGACGTTGCCCAGCGACTTGCTCATCTTGGCGCCGCTGAAATTGAGCATGCCGTTGTGCAGCCAGAAGCGGGCGAAGGTGGCGCCGCCATGCGCGCACTCGCTTTGCGCGATTTCGTTTTCGTGATGCGGAAACTGCAGGTCTACGCCACCGGCATGGATGTCGATGGTCGGGCCCAGGTGCGCGGCGGCCATGGCCGAGCATTCGATATGCCAGCCAGGGCGGCCGCGGCCCCACGGCGAGTCCCAGCCGGGTAGGTCGTCGGTGGACGGCTTCCACAGCACGAAGTCGCCGGGGTCGCGCTTGTACGGCGCCACGTCCACGCGCGCGCCGGCCAGCATTTCATCAGGGTCGCGACGCGACAGCTTGCCGTAGCCGTCGAAACTGGCCACGGCAAACAGCACATGGCCTTCGGCGGCATACGCATGGCCGTTGGCGATCAGCTGCTCGATCATCGCCACGATCTGCGGGATATGCGCGGTGGCTTCCGGTTCGATGTCCGGCGGCACGACACCCAGTGCGGCCATGTCCTGCCGATAGATCGCGGCGAAACGGTCGGTGATGGTGGAGATCGGGACGCCCTGCGCCTGTGCGGCGGCATTGATCTTGTCGTCCACGTCGGTGATGTTGCGCGCGTAGCGCAGTGCCCCAAAGCGGCGCCGTAGCAGCGCGGCGAGCACGTCGAACACCACCGGGCCGCGGGCGTTGCCGATATGCGCGTAGTTGTAGACGGTAGGGCCGCACACATACAGAGTGGGGCTGGACGGATCGAGCGGCGCGAACGGTTCGACCCGCCGCGTCAGGTTGTTGTGCAGGCGCAGGCTCATCGGCATCTGAAAAAGGGTAACCGCACGATTCTAGCCCCTCGCGGCAGGATGGCGAACCGGCATGCCGACACCGGCGACCGGATGGGCTGCGTTCAGCCCCGGAGATCACAAGCTCCATACACTAACGTATTGCCCGGCTATGCCTTCCTGGTACTGATGCGACCTTCTCTGTTCTTCATGCTGCTGTGTGTGTTCGCCTGGCCGGCGGTCTCGGTGCACGCGGCAGAGCCGGACCCCAAGAACCGGGTCGTGGTGATCGAGAACGTCAAGCTGGACTATGCGCAAGTGCTCAATGTCGAGCCGGTCTATCAGACGCTGCGCGCCACCCGTATCGAAGAGCAGTGCGAGGCCGAACAGGCAGCACCGGTGGCGGTTGCGTCGGTCGAAGACGAGGGCCGCATCAACCGCATGGTGGATTCGGTCAAAGAGATGTTCACGCGCAGGCCCGAGCCCGCCCCGGCTGCAGTGCCGCCGACCAGTACCCGCCGCAATTGCCGGGTAGTGGAAGTGCCGCGCGAGTTCCGTCGGCCAATCGCTTTCGACGTGGATTACGTCTACAAGGGCACCAAGTACCGCTCGCGGCTGCCGGAAGATCCGGGCAACCGGCTGCGCATCCGGGTCTCGGTGACCCCCTATATTCCCGACGCCATCGTCGCGCCGCCGCGCTGAGGGGCATGGCGGTTGCGCCGTACCCGCATGCATGCGAGGATTCGCGCCCTATGCAAGCAATCCCCTTTCAGCACGACACCAGCGCGGCCCGGATGGCCTCCGGCATGACCTCGCGTGCCCGCCGACCGGAATCCCACATTTTCGCTGGGTAACCGGGGCGTTTTGCTGTCCGTTCTGAAAACCCAGCCCACCGGCTGGGTTTTTTCGTTCTGGCGTCACAAAAGTTTCAACCGCAAGAAACGCGCATGTCGCGCACCCCGTCGCTCCTGGCGGACCACGCAGCAGAAGCACGCAGCAAAGGATCGATCGATGTCACTGAAGCACTTCTTGAACACCCAGGACTGGAGCCGCGCCGAACTGGACGCGCTGTTGACCCAGGCCGCGTTGTTCAAACGCAACAAGCTGGGAAGCGAGCTGAAGGGCAAGTCGATCGCGCTGGTGTTTTTCAACCCGTCCATGCGCACGCGGACCAGCTTCGAGCTGGGTGCGTTTCAGCTGGGCGGGCATGCGGTGGTGTTGCAGCCGGGCAAGGATGCCTGGCCGATCGAGTTCAACCTGGGCACGGTGATGGACGGCGACACCGAGGAGCACATTGCCGAAGTGGCGCGCGTGCTGGGCCGCTATGTCGATCTGATCGGCGTGCGCGCGTTTCCCAAGTTCGTCGACTGGTCCAAGGACCGCGAAGATCAGGTGCTGAAGAGCTTCGCCAAGTATTCGCCGGTGCCGGTGATCAACATGGAGACCATCACTCACCCGTGCCAGGAGCTGGCGCACGCGATGGCATTGCAGGAACACTTCGGCACGCAGGATCTGCGCGGCAAAAAGTACGTGCTGACCTGGACCTATCACCCCAAGCCGCTCAACACCGCGGTGGCCAATTCCGCGTTGACGATTGCCACGCGCATGGGCATGGACGTGACCCTGCTGTGCCCGACGCCGGACTACATCCTGGATCAGCGTTACATGGACTGGGCGGCGCAGAACGTGGCCGAAAGCGGCGGCTCGCTGCAGGTGAGCCACGACATCGCAAGCGCCTACAGCGGCGCCGATGTCGTCTACGCCAAGAGCTGGGGTGCGCTGCCGTTCTTCGGCAACTGGGAGCCGGAAAAGCCGATCCGCGACCAGTACCAGCACTTCATCGTCGACGAAGCCAAGATGGCGCTGACCAACAACGGCGTGTTCTCGCACTGCCTGCCGCTGCGTCGCAACGTCAAGGCCACCGACGCGGTGATGGATTCGCCCAACTGCATCGCCATCGACGAGGCGGAAAACCGCCTGCATGTGCAGAAGGCGATCATGGCTGCCCTGGTAGGCCAGGGCAGCCGGGATTCGTGATTGGGGATTGGGGATTCGCAACGGCGAACTCCGCTCCCGACCCAACTTAGTCAACTTCCACAGAGAGCCCCCATGTCGCAGCAGACCGCTTCCACCAATCCCGAATCCCCACTCTCCACTCCCGGTACCAAGGACATCGTCCTGGCGTTCTCCGGTGGTCTGGACACCAGCTTCTGCATTCCGTATCTGCAAGAGCGCGGCTATGCGGTGCACACGGTGTTTGCCGATACCGGCGGTGTGGATGCCGACGAGCGCGACTTTATCGAGAAGCGTGCCGCCGAGCTCGGTGCAGCCAGCCATGTCACCGTCGATGGTGGCCCGGCGATCTGGGAAGGCTTCGTCAAGCCGTTCGTATGGGCAGGCGAGGGCTACCAGGGCCAGTACCCGTTGCTGGTGTCCGACCGCTATCTGATCGTCGATGCCGCGCTCAAGCGCGCCGAAGAGCTGGGCACGCGCATCATTGCGCACGGCTGCACCGGCATGGGCAACGACCAGGTGCGTTTCGACCTGGCGGTGAAGGCGTTGGGCGATTACCAGATCGTCGCGCCGATCCGCGAAATTCAGAAAGAACACACCCAGACCCGTGCCTATGAGCAGAAGTATCTGGAAGCGCGCGGCTTCGGCGTGCGTGCCAAGCAGCAGGCTTACACCATCAACGAGAACCTGCTGGGCCTGACCATGTCCGGCGGCGAGATCGACCGTTGGGAAGCGCCGGGCGAGGGGGCACGGGGCTGGTGCGCGCCGCGCAGTGCGTGGCCGACCGAAGCATTGACGGTGACCTTGAAGTTCGTCGAAGGCGAAGCGGTGGAACTGGATGGCAAGCCGCTGCCGGGTGCCAAGATCCTGGCCAAGCTCAACACTTTGTTCGCGCAGTACGGCGTGGGCCGTGGCGTCTACACCGGCGACACCGTGATCGGCTTGAAGGGCCGCATCGTGTTCGAAGCGCCGGGCCTGATTTCGCTGCTCACCGCGCACCGTGCGCTGGAAGATGCGGTGCTGACCAAGCAGCAGAACCGCTTCAAGCCGGACGTGGCGCGCAAGTGGGTGGAGCTGGTGTACGAAGGCTTCTATCACGACCCGCTCAAGACCGATATCGAAGCGTTTTTGAAGTCTTCGCAGTCCAAGGTCAACGGCGAAGTGACGCTGGAAACCCGCGGCGGCCGCGTCGATGCGGTGGCGGTGCGTTCGCCGCACCTGCTCAACACCAAGGGCGCGACCTACGCGCAGTCGGCCGATTGGGGCGTGGAAGAGGCGGAAGGCTTCATCAAGCTGTTCGGCATGAGCTCCACGCTGTACGCGCAAGTCAACCGCTGAGGCGACCGCCGCGTCGGCAACCCGCATCTTCCTTCTCCCGCGTGCGGGAGAAGGTGGCGCAGAGCGCCGGATGAGGGCGGCCTGACGCACGCCCCCATCCGCCCTGTCGGGCACCTTCCCCCGCAGGCGGGGGAAGGGCTAGATGGGCTTAGAAAGACCAACCATACGCTGCCGGACGCAATCAAGACGCGATCAATGACCACACTGCTCGACAACACACTGACGCATCTACAGGCACTGGTGTCCTTCGACACCCGCAATCCGCCGCGGGCGATCGCTGCCGAGGGCGGCATCTTCGATTACCTGCGCGCGCAGCTGCCCGGTTTCCAGATCGAAGTGATCGATCACGGCGCCGGTGCGGTGAGCCTGTACGCGGTGCGCGGCACGCCAACGTATCTGTTCAACGTGCATCTGGACACGGTGCCGGATTCGCCGCATTGGAGCGCCGACCCGCACGTGATGCGGCGCACCGAGGACCGGGTGATCGGTCTGGGTGTGTGCGACATCAAGGGCGCGGCGGCGGCGTTGGTGGCTGCGGCCAATGCCGGTGATGGCGATGCGGCGTTCCTGTTTTCCAGCGACGAAGAAGCCAACGACCCGCGTTGCATCGCTGCATTTCTGGCGCGTGGGTTGCCATACGAGGCGGTGCTGGTGGCCGAGCCGACCATGAGCGAAGCGGTGCTGGCGCATCGCGGCATCAGTTCGGTGTTGATGCGCTTTGCCGGCCGTGCCGGGCATGCATCGGGCAAGCAGGATCCGTCTGCAAGCGCGTTGCACCAGACAATGCGGTGGGGCGGCAAGGCACTGGACCATGTCGAGTCGTTGGCGCATGCACGCTTCGGCGGTTTGACCGGCTTGCGCTTCAATATCGGCCGCGTCGATGGTGGCATCAAGGCCAACATGATCGCGCCGGCCGCCGAGCTGCGCTTCGGCTTTCGTCCGTTGCCGTCGATGGACGTGGACGGCTTGCTGGCCACTTTTGCCGGCTTTGCCGATCCTGCGGCAGCGCACTTCGAAGAAACCTTTCGTGGGCCGAGCTTGCCGTCGGGCGACATTGCGCGCGCCGAAGAACGCCGCCTGGCCGCGCGCGATGTGGCCGATGCGCTGGATCTGCCGATCGGCAACGCGGTGGACTTCTGGACCGAAGCCTCGCTGTTTTCGGCCGGCGGCTATACCGCGCTGGTCTATGGTCCGGGCGACATCGCCCAGGCGCACACCGCCGACGAATTCGTGACGCTGGAGCAGTTGCAGCGTTACGCCGAATCGGTCAATCGCATCATCAACGGCGCGCACTGACGCCGATTCCTGCGCCTGGCGCATCCTTCTCCTCTTTCGATCACGGCAATGTCCCTCTCCGCACAGCCCCACAAACAGACCCGCCAGACCATCGTGCGCCTGCTTTCGAGCATGGCCAGCGCCAAGGAAATCAGCCAGTACCTCAAGCGTTTTTCGCAGCTGGACGCCAAGCGCTTTGCGGTGGTCAAGGTCGGCGGCGCAGTGCTGCGCGACGACCTGGACGCGCTGACGTCGTCGTTGTCGTTCCTGCAGGAAGTGGGGCTGACCCCGATTGTGCTGCATGGCGCCGGCCCGCAGCTGGATGCCGAGCTGTCTGCGGCGGGCATCGAAAAGCAGACCGTCAACGGCTTGCGGGTGACCTCGCCGCAAGCGCTGGCGATCGTGCGCAAGGTGTTCCAGGCGTCCAATCTCAAGCTGGTGGAAGCGCTGCAGCAGAACGGTGCCCGTGCCACCTCGATCACCGGCGGCGTATTCGAAGCGGAGTATCTGGACCGCGACACCTACGGCCTGGTCGGTGAGGTCAAGGCGGTGAATCTGGCGCCGATCGAGGCCAGCCTGCAGGCCGGTTCGATCCCGGTGATCACCAGCCTGGGCGAAACCCCGAGCGGGCAGATCCTCAACATCAATGCGGACTTCGCCGCCAACGAACTGGTGCAGGAACTGCAGCCGTACAAGATCATCTTCCTCACCGGCACCGGCGGGCTGCTGGATGCCGATGGCAAGCTGATCGATTCGATCAACCTGTCCACCGAATACGATCACCTGATGCAGCAGCCGTGGATCAATGGCGGCATGCGCGTGAAGATCGAACAGATCAAGGATCTGCTCGATCGCCTGCCGCTGGAATCGTCGGTGTCGATCACCCGTCCGGCGGACCTGGCCAAGGAACTGTTCACCCATAAGGGCTCTGGCACGCTGGTGCGGCGTGGCGAGCGCGTGCTGCGCGCGACCTCCTGGGATGAGCTGGATCTGCCGCGGTTGACGTCGCTGATCGAATCCAGCTTCGGGCGC
Source organism: Xanthomonas sp. WCS2018Noco2-27 (assembly GCF_031843525.1). Taxonomy (NCBI): domain Bacteria; kingdom Pseudomonadati; phylum Pseudomonadota; class Gammaproteobacteria; order Lysobacterales; family Lysobacteraceae; genus Xanthomonas; species Xanthomonas sp. WCS2018Noco2-27. The sequence goes on from NZ_JAVTIK010000011.1 coordinate 159,353, forward strand.
ACATTGGTGCCGGATTATTTCGCCAACACCACGCTGCTGCGCGCTTACGTCAGCGAGAACTATCGCGCTGCGGTGATTCTCACCGACGAAGGCCAGTTCGGCGCAGGCCGGCTGACCTATCTGGACAAGTTCGCCGTGCTCGACGATGCGCAAGGCGAAGGCCTGGGCCGTGCGGTGTGGAATGTGATGCGCGAAGAGACCCCGCAGCTGTTCTGGCGCTCGCGTCACAACAACCAGGTCAACATTTTCTATTACGCCGAATCCGACGGCTGCATCAAGCAGGAAAAGTGGAAGGTGTTCTGGTACGGGCTGGAGAATTTCGAACAGATCCAGCACTGCGTGGCGCACTGCGCGACGCGTCAACCGACCTTGCTGGGCTGAGCGCAATGACACCCGCCGCCTTGCCATCGGCCTGGAGCGAGATGCCCATCTTGCGCGGGCAGCACGCCACCCTGGAGCCGCTGCAGCCTGCCCATGCCGATGGCCTGCGTGCGGCGCTGGGCGACGGCGCGCTGTCGCGCTTGTGGTACACCGGCGTGCCGGCACCGGCCCAGGTCGATGTCTACATCGCGGCGGCAATGGCAGCCCGCGCCGATGGCGCGGCGTTGCCGTTGGTGGTGCGCGATGCGGCAGGTGACACCGTCGGCTGCACGCGCTACTACGCGCTGGATGCCGCCGTGCCCCGGCTGTCGATCGGCTACACCTGGTACGCGCCGCGCGTGCAACGCAGCGGCGTCAATACCGAAGCCAAGTTGATGCTGCTGCAGCACGCCTTCGAAACGCTGGGCTGCCTGAGCGTGGTGTTCGAAACCAGCTGGTTCAATCACACCTCGCGCGCGGCGATCGCGCGGCTGGGCGCAAAGCAGGACGGCGTACTGCGCAATCACACCCGCCACGCCGACGGTACGCCCCGCGATACCGTGGTGTTCTCCATCATCGATACGGAATGGGCCGGGGTGAAACGCCACCTGCAGTTCCGCCTGGAAGCAAACGCATGAGTGTTCAAACAACAACCATCGGCATCGTTGGTGCCCGCGGGCACACCGGTTCTGAACTGATCAAGCTGGTCGTGGCGCATCCGCATCTGCAGCTGGTGTTCGTGTCCTCGCGCGAACTGGCGGGGCAGGCCGTGGCCGACCACAACGACGGCTATCGCGGCGATCTGCGATTCGAGAGCCTGGATGCCGACGCGGTGGCCGCCAAGGGCGCCGATGTGGTGATCCTGGCGCTGCCCAATGGCAAGGCCGAACCGTTTGTTGCCGCAATCGATGCACGCCGGCCGCAGATGCTGCTGATCGATCTGTCGGCAGACTATCGCTTCGACCCTGCGTGGTATTACGGCTTGCCGGAGCTCACCCGTGGCAAGTATGCGGGGCAGCGCCGCATCAGCAACCCCGGCTGCTATGCCACTGCAATGCAGCTGGCGATCACCCCATTGCTGGATCAGCTGGCCGGCCCGCCGCAATGCTTTGGCGTGTCCGGTTATTCCGGTGCGGGGACGACACCATCGGACAAGAACAATCCCGAGCTGCTCGCCGACAATCTGATGCCTTATGCGCTGACCAACCACATGCATGAGCGCGAAGTGTCGGCACAGCTCGGCGTGCCGGTGGAGTTCATGCCGCATGTGGCGCCGCATTTCCGCGGCATCACCATGACCGTCAACCTGTGGCTGCAGCAGCCGCTGACGCGCGAGCAGATCCAGGCGCGCTATGCGCAGCGTTACGCGGGCGAGCCGCTGATCGAGCTTGTCGACGAGGCGCCGTGGGTGAGCCGCATCGCAGGCAAACACGGCGTGCAGATTGGCGGCATCACCCTGGCGCCCGGCAACAAGCGCGTGGTGGTGGTGGCGACGCTGGACAACCTGCTCAAGGGCGCGGCAACCCAGGCCATGCAGAATCTCAACCTGGCGTTTGGCTGGGACGAGTTGACCGCAATTTCGATGTGATTCTCGGGACCAGGGACCAGGGACCGGGGACCCGGGAAGAGCAAGGGCAAACGCTCCTGCTTTTCCGGGTCCCCGGTCCCCAGTCCCCAGCCCCGCAAAAAGGACCCAAATGACTAATCTGTTGTGGCAAAAGCCCGGTGTTGCGGTGGACGCCAAAATCCAGACGTTTCTGGCCGGCGACGACGTGATCCTGGATCGCGAGTTCTTCCTGCACGACATCGCAGCCAGCAAGGCGCATGCGCAGGGGCTGCAGCACATCGGCATCCTGTCCTTGCAGGAGCTGGGCGGCTTGAGCGAACAGCTCGATCTGCTGGCGGACGATTTCCGCAGCGGCGCGTTCGTGCTCGATGCGCAGTACGAAGATTGCCATTCGGCGATCGAAGCGCGCTTGACCGAGCGGCTGGGCGATGCCGGGCGCAAGATCCACACCGGGCGCAGTCGTAACGATCAGATTCTGGTCGCCACGCGGCTATGGCTGAAGGACAAGCTGCAGCGCGTGGCCGAGCTCAGCCGCGAGATCGCCAAGGTGGCGCTGGATCGCGCGCAGGCCGAAGCCGCATTGCCGGTGCCGGGCTATACGCATATCCAGCGTGCGGTGGTGTCGTCGGCGGGCATGTGGTGGGCGGGCTGGGCAGAGGCATTTATCGATAACGCCGTGCGCGCGACCGATACCCTGCACCTGGTGGACAGCAACCCGCTCGGCACCGCCGCCGGGTACGGCGTCAATCTTCCGCTGGACCGTGCGCACACCACCGCCGAGCTCGGCTTTGCACGTCTGCAGGTCTCGCCGATCTACGCGCAGCTGTCGCGTGGCAAATACGAGCTGGCCGCACTCGAAGCACTGGGCAGCGCCACGCTGGACCTGCGCCGTATCGCCTGGGATCTGTCGCTGTTCACCAGCGGCGAATTCGCTTTCGTCGCGTTGCCGGCGCAGTACACCACCGGTAGCTCGATCATGCCGAACAAGCGCAACCCGGACGTGATCGAACTGATGCGTGCCACCCATGCCAGTGTGGCGGCGGCGCGTACCGAGATCGAACAACTGCTGTCGCTGCCTTCCGGCTACCACCGCGATCTACAGAGCAGCAAGGGCGCCATCGTGCACGGTTTCGGCCGTGGTCTGGCTGCGCTGGAATTGCTGCCTGCGTTGCTTGCCAATCTGGAATGGCGCCCGGACAAGTTGCATGCAGCGATCGACTCGGGCATGTACGCCACGGATGTGGCGGTGGAAGCGGCCGTGGCCGGTGTACCGTTTCGCGATGCCTACAAGGCTGCTGCGGAAGTATCCGAGACCGCAGGGCAGGGACGCACGCCGGAAGGCAGCCTGGCTGCGCGCGTCTCGCCTGGTGCCGCAGCCGATCTGCAGCTGGATGTGTTGCGCGCGCGTTGGCAGGCGCTGCGCTGATGGCCATGATCAGCACCGACACGGCCGAGCATTACCCCTGGGGTGAGGCCTGCGAAGGCTGGCATCTGTTGCGCGACCCCAACTTGAGCGTGCTCGAAGAACGCATGCCGCCAGGCGCCGCAGAGTTGCGCCATCGGCATAGTCGCGCACGGCATTTTTTCTACGTTGTGGCCGGTGAAGTGATGCTGCAACTGGACGGTGCGCAACATGTGCTGCGTGTCGGGCAGGGCTTGCACGTGCCGCCGGGGTCTACCCATCAGATGCACAATCTGTCGGACGTAGAAGCGCGCTTTCTGGTGATTTCCGCACCGCATGGTCGCGAACGCACGTCAGCGGCCGCACGCATCAAGGACGCAGGCTGATGAAGACGCGCTATCTGGTGTTGGCGATCCGCAATGCCACGTTTCCCGCCGATGTGGTGGAGCCGCATCTGGCGTTTCTGGAGGAACTGCGAGCCGCCGCGCAGCTTGAGTTGACCGGTGGTTTCAGCGATCGCTCCGGTGGGGCGTATGTGCTGGTCAACGTCGACAGTCTGGAGGAGGCCAAGCGGATCGTCGCGCGCGACCCCCTGGTGCTGCGTGATGCGTCCACACTGACCGTCTACGAATGGAACACGTTCTGAGTACCTTGCCCCCATGAGTACGCCCGCCGGCACGTCATCGCCCTTTACCGAGCAACCGCTGCCGCCATGGCGGCGTGCGGTGCTCAAGGTCGGCAGCAGCCTGCTTGCCGCCGATGGCGGTGGCCTGTCGCCGCGTTTTGCGCTGGGGTTGGCGCAGTTTGTCTCGGCCAATCTGGCGGCCGGACGTGAACTGGTGATCGTGTCGTCGGGCGCAGTGGCCGCAGGCCGCGCAATCTTGCCGAAGGCTGCCGAGATCGGCGCGCCGATCGCAGCGCGACAGGCGCTGGCTGCGCTGGGTCAGGCGCAGTTGATTGCGCTGTGGCAACGCTTTTTCGAACGGCCGGTCGCGCAGGTGTTGCTCACGCACGACGACCTGCGCAACCGTCGTCGTTATCTCAATGCACGCGCCACCCTGGGCGAGTTGCTGCGGCTGGGCGCGCTGCCGGTGATCAACGAGAACGACACCGTGTCGGTGGACGAGCTCAAGCTGGGCGACAACGACAATCTGGCTGCAATCGTCGCCGCGCTGGTCGATGCCGATGCGCTGTTCATCGCCACCGACATCGACGGCCTGTACAGCGCCGACCCACGCAGCAACCCATTGGCGCGGCCGCTCGACGATGTTCCCGAGCTCACGCCGCAGGTGATGGCGATGGCCGGCGGCAGCGGCAGCAGCGTGGGCACCGGCGGCATGCGCACCAAGCTCGAAGCCGCCGCAAAGGCGGGCGCGGCCGGCATCGAAACCTATCTGTTCAATGGCCGCAGCGGCGAGGTAGTACGCGGGCTGGCGCAGGATCGCCTGAGCGGTACGCGCATCCACGCCGCACGTACGCGCATCGCTGCACGCAAATACTGGTTACGTCATTCACCGGTGGAGGCGGGCGCCATCCTGATCGATGCGGGCGCTGCAACCGCGCTGTGCGACAAGGGCGCGTCGCTGTTGCCGGGCGGCGTGGCCGGTGCCGAAGGCGACTTCCGTCGCGGTGACATGGTGGAGATCCGTCTGCGCGATGCCGACGGCGAGCGGTGTCTGGCACGTGGCGTCAGCCAGTATTCGGCGCTGGATATCCGCCGGATTGCGCGCCGACACTCGCGCGAGATCGACAGCGTGCTCGGTTACAGCTATGGCGAGAACGTGGTGCATCGCGACGATTTGGTGCTTTTGTAGCGGGGATTCGGGAATGGGCATTCGGGATTGGCAACAGCATGTGCACTGCATTTCTCAAATGCCGCTTCTACGTCCCAGCGACTGATTGCCTTGCGGTGATAAAACGATAGCCCTGCTTTTGCGAATCCCAAATTCCCAATCCCAAATCCCGGCCCCCAAATGACCATCAAAACGCTCGCTCTGCAATGTCGCGATGCCGCGCAGGTGCTGTCGCAACTCTCTGCCGACGCAAAGCAATCCTTGCTCGAAGCGATGGCTGCGGCACTGGAAGCTGATGCCGTATTGATCCTGGCTGCCAACGCGCGCGATCTTGAGGCGGCGCGTGCGAAGGGAACGGCTAGCGCCATGCTCGATCGGCTGGCGCTGGACGACGCGCGCCTGGCCGGCATCGCGGCGGCATTGCGCGAGGTGGCGCAGTTGCCGGACCCGGTCGGTCAGATCACGCGCGACGACACCCGCCCCAACGGCATCCGCGTGCAAAAGGTACGCGTGCCGCTGGGCGTGATCGCGATGATCTACGAGGCCCGCCCCAACGTCACCGCCGATGCGGCCGCGCTATGCATCAAGGCGGGCAATGGCGTGATCCTGCGTGGCGGCTCCGAAGCGATCCAGTCCAACACCGCCATTGCGCGTGCGTTGCAGCGCGCCTTGCGCGAGGCCGGCGTTCCGGAAGCGGCATTGACGCTGGTCGAGGATCTGCGCCGCGAGACCATGCTGGAGCTGCTGCAGCTCAGCGACATCATCGACCTGGCGATTCCGCGCGGTGGCGAAGGGCTCATCCGTTTTGTCGCCGAGCACGCGCGTGTGCCGGTGATCAAGCATTACAAGGGCGTGTGCCATCTGTTTGTAGATGCATCGGCCGATATGGAGCGTGCAGTGCGTCTGCTGGTCGATGGCAAGGCGACCCGGCCATCGGCATGCAATTCGCTGGAAACGCTGTTGGTGCATGCGGACATCGCCGAGCGCTTTGTGCCGCTGGCCGCCGCTGCGCTGCGCGCCCGCAACGTGGAGTTGCGGGGCGATGCGGCAACGCGCGCGCTAGTGCCCGACATCGCGCCCGCCAGCGACGACGACTATGCCGCCGAGTTTCTGGATCTGATTCTGGCAATCCGCGTGGTTGCGGACCTGGACACCGCGCTGGCCCATATCCGTCAGTACGGCTCGGACCATACCGAAGTCATCGTCACCGAAGACGCCGCAAACGCCGAGCGTTTCGTGCACGCGCTGCGCTCGGCGGTGGTGATGGTCAACGCCTCTTCGCGCTTCTCCGATGGAGGCGAACTTGGCCTGGGCGCCGAGATCGGCATCTCGACCACGCGTCTGCACGCGTATGGCCCGATGGGCCTGGAAGCGCTCACCGTGGAGCGCTTTGTGGTGCGTGGGCAAGGCCAGGTGCGGCACTGATCGGCACGCCGCGGATCAGGCGTGTGGTTGCCCGTCAGCGAGCCTTGAGCTGTTGAGGCATCGATGTCGCGCCCTTGGTTGAAGGGGGTTGGCATCGTGAGCTTACGCAACACTGCATGTGCCACGGTCCGCAACCAGCGTGCGTGCAAAGCCGTGCACCGCATCCAGGCCCATTCGCAGCCACTGCCGCACGCCCAACCTTCCAACCACGACCTTTGACACTCCCCCGGCAGCCCGCCACCTGCCTACAGTCGACGATTACCCCGCACTTTCCGGAGTCGTCGATGCGCCGCTTTGCCGCCTGCCTGCTTGCCACCGCCATTGCCGCCGCCACCGGCAGCGCAGTTGCACAGACCTCGCCGATGACGCCGGACATCACCGGCAAGCCGTTCGTGGCAAGCGACGCCGCCAACGACTACATCAAGCGCGAGGTGATGATCCCGATGCGCGACGGCGTGAAGCTGCACACCGTGATCGTGATGCCCAAGGGCGCGCGCCATGCGCCGATGGTGCTGACGCGCACGCCCTACGACGCCAGCGGCCGCAGCGAGCGGCTGGCATCGCCGCACATGAAGGATCTGCTGCCGCTCGGCGACGACGTGTTTGTGGAAGGCGGCTACATCCGCGTGTTCCAGGACGTGCGCGGCAAGTACGGCTCCGAAGGCGACTACGTGATGACCCGCCCGTTGCGTGGCGCACTCAATCCCAGCGCTGTGGATCACGCCACCGATGCGTGGGACACCATCGACTGGCTGGTCAAGAACGTCGCCGAATCCAACGGCAAGGTCGGCATGATCGGCTCGTCCTACGAGGGCTTCACCGTGGTGATGGCGCTGACCAATCCGCATCCCGCATTGAAGGTGGCCGCGCCGGAAAGCCCGATGATCGATGGCTGGATGGGCGACGACTGGTTCAATTACGGCGCGTTCCGCCAGGTCAACTTCGACTACTTCACCGGACAGCTCAGCAAGCGCGGCAAGGGTGCCGGCATCCCGCGCCAGGGACAGGACGATTACAGCAATTTCCTGCAGGCCGGGTCGGCCGGGGATTTCGCCAAGGCAGCAGGGCTGGAGCAACTGCCGTGGTGGCACAAGCTCACCGAACACCCGGCCTACGATGCGTTCTGGCAGGAGCAGGCGCTGGACAAGGTGATGGCGCGCACGCCGCTCAAGGTGCCCACGATGTGGCTGCAGGGGCTGTGGGATCAGGAAGACATGTGGGGCGCGATCCACAGCTACGCGGCAATGGAACCGCGCGACACGCGCAACACGCTCAACTATCTGGTGATGGGGCCGTGGCGGCACAGTCAGGTCAATGCCGATGGCGGGACGTTGGGCGCGCTCACGTTCGATGGCGATACCGCGCGTCAGTTCCGCCGCGATGTGTTGCGCCCGTTTTTCGACCAATACCTGGTCGATGGCGCGCCCAAGGCGAGCACGCCGCCGGTCTTCATCTACGACACCGGCGAGAACCGCTGGGATCGTCTGCAGTCCTGGCCGCGCAGTTGCGACAAGGGCTGCGCGTCGGCGAGCAAACCGCTGTATCTGCAGGCCGGCGGCAAGCTGTCCTTCGACAAACCCGCTGCCGGGCAGAGCGCGTTTGAAGAATATGTTTCCGACCCGGCCAAGCCGGTGCCGTTCGTGCCGCGCCCGGTGGATTTTGGCGACCGCAGCATGTGGACCACCTGGCTGGTGCACGACCAGCGCTTTGTGGACGGCCGCCCCGACGTGCTGACCTTCGTCACCGAACCGCTGACCGAACCGCTACAGATTGCCGGTGCGCCGGATGTGCATCTGCAGGCCTCCACCAGCGGCAGCGACAGCGACTGGGTGGTCAAGCTGATCGATGTCTACCCGGATGAGATGGCGTCCAGCCCGAAGATGGGCGGCTATGAGCTTCCAGTGTCGCTGGCGATTTTCCGCGGCCGGTATCGCGAGAGTTTCAGCGCGCCCAAGCCGCTGGCGGCCAATCAACCGCTGGCGTTCGAGTTCGGTCTGCCCACCGCCAATCACACCTTCCAGAAGGGCCATCGGGTGATGGTGCAGGTGCAATCCAGCCTGTTCCCGCTGTACGACCGCAACCCGCAGACCTACGTGCCGAATCTCTTCTTCGCCAAGCCGGGCGATTATCAAAAGGCCACCCAGCGCATCTATGTGACGCCGGAGCAGCCCAGCTACATCAGTCTGCCGGTGCGCTGACTGCACGGGCGCCGCGTGCCGGCGGCGCCCATAGGTCTTCCAGCAGCTGTGGACGGCAGGCCACCCAGGCGGCGGCCAGCTGCACCACGATGCAGATCACCAGAAATCCGAACGGCGCTGTCCAGCCGCCGCGATGCGCATGCAGCCAGCCGAACAGAAACGGCCCCAGGCAGCTCACCGCATAGCCCACGCCTTGCGAAAAACCCGAGAGCGCGGCCGAGCCCGCAGCAGTGCGGCTGCGTTGGTTGACCAGCACCAGCGCCAGCGGAAAGGTGCTGGGCCCCAGGCCGAGCAAGGTCACCCACAGGATCGGCGCCGCCAGCGGTGCCCAGCACAGCCCGGCGAACGCGATCAGATGGCAGGCCGCGCACAGCAGCACGATCGGGAACGGGTTGCGCATGCGCACTGCCAATGCCGGCATGGTCAACGCACCGACCATGCCCAGCGCGGCGAACAGCGCGACCATGGTACCGCCGAATGCAGGCGAGGCGCCGGCCTCGCGCAGCAGCGTGGGGAGCCAGGTGAACATCGAATAGGTCACCAGCGAGGTCATGCCGAAGGTGATCGCCATGCTCCAGCCCAAGGCGGTGCGTGCGACCCGTCCTTCGGCCTCGGGGGTTGGCGTGACCGGCGCCGGGCCGGTCGCGCGCAGACGGCCCTGGTTGGTGTGCACCAGCGCCCAGGCCGCCAATGCAAGCAGCGCCGGCAGTACCCACACCACCATCGAGCTGCGCCAGCCCAGCGCGTCGGCCACCGGCACCGCCATCAATGCCGGCAACAGGGTGCCGACCTGCAGCACGGTGATGTACAGCGTGCTGACGCGGCCCACGCGGTCGCCGAAGTAACGCTTCACCAATGGCGGCAACACCACGTTGCCCATGCCCATGCCGGCCAGCGCCACCAGCGAGCCCACCAGGAGCCCGCCAGTGCCCGGCAGCAGCGGGCGCAATACCAGCCCGAGCGTGGCCAGCGCCATCGACAACAGCGCCGTGCGCAGCAGGCCGAAGCGACGCAAGACGGCTGGCGTTGCAACGCCGGTCAACGCAAACGCGGCAGTGGGCAACATGCCGAGCGCGCCCATGGTCGGCGCACCGAACGCGTATTCGTCGGCGATGCGTTCCAGCAGCGGAGTGAGTGAGGTCACCGCCGTGCGCAAGTTGAATGCGGACAACAAAATGGCGGCCAGCACCAAACCTCGCCCACGCAATTGGGCAGACGGGGACGAGGCGGCAGTGACAACAGACATGACAGACCATCCGCACCGTGCACAGCCGTGCGACGGCGCCTGAAAACACAAAACCGGCACGAGGCCGGTTTTGTGTTTTGAAACTGGTCGGGGAGACAGGATTCGAACCTGCGACCTCTACGTCCCGAACGTAGCGCTCTACCAGACTGAGCTACACCCCGAAGGAGCCGCGTATGTTACATAGGGAATGCGGAATCGGCAAGCATCTGTCGCAATTATTTTTCCTGCGGCCGATGCGCACGCTCGGGCTCGCGTGCTTCGAACCACATGCCGTTGAGGACAGCGGCCAATGCCGCCAGGCCGGTGCCGAGAATCCAGGCGAAGTACCACATCGTTGTGCTCCTGAAAAACGGTGAGAGAGTGGGAAGGCGAGCGCGGCTGCGACGACGTGCTGGCGTCGCAGCCATTGCGTCGGCTAATACGCATTGGGATTGACTGAGAGTTCCTCCGCAGTGACCTTGCCCCTGAGTACGCGATACACCCACGCCGTGTAGGCCAGGATGATCGGCATGAAGACGGTGGTGGCCAGCAACATGATCCATAGCGTAAGGCGGCTGCTGGAGGCATCCCACAGCGTCAGGCTGGCGCTTGGTGCAGTGGACGACGGCAGCAGGAACGGGAACAGCGCAAAGCCCACTGTAAAGACAATGCCGACGATGGCGCTGCCCGACGCAATGAACGCCAGGCCGCCGCGTCGCGCGCGCAACAGCACTGCGCTCATTGCGAGCCCGAGCAGGCCGAGCAGCGGCGCCATCAAGGTGGCCGGCATGCTGCTGTAGTTGTGCAGCCAGCCACCAGCGGCCGTGAGTGCTGCGGTCTTGGCCAACGGATTGGTCTGTGCATCGGTCGCCAGCACCGATGTCACCGCATAGCCCGGCAAGCCAAGCGCCACCCAGACACCGGCTGCAGCAAACAACGCCAGCGCAGCCATCGCGGCGGTGCTGCCGACACGCGCGGCACGGTCGGCCACCGGTCCATCGGTCTTGAGCACCAGCATCGCCGCGCCGTGGGCGATCAGCATCGCCACGCTGAGCAGACCGGCGAGCAAGGCAAACGGCGTCAGTAGCCCGAACAGATTGCCGGTGTAGAACGTGCGCATGCTGTCGTCGAAATGGAACGGCACACCCAGCACGACATTGCCAACCGCCACGCCCATGATCAACGCCGGAACGAACCCACCGACGAACAAGGCCCAGTCCCAGGTGCTGCGCCAGCGTTGATCCACCAGTTTGCCGCGGAACTTGAAGCCGACCGGCCGCAGGATGAGCGCAAACAACATCACGAACATCGCCAGATAGAAACCGGAAAAACTCACCGCATACAGCGGCGGGAACGCGGCGAAGATCGCGCCGCCGCCCAGGATCAACCATACCTGATTGCCTTCCCAGACCGGGCCGACGGTGTTGATCACCAGCCGGCGTTCGGCATCGTTTTTTGCAACGAACGGCAGCAGCGCGCCGACGCCCAGATCGAAGCCGCCCATCACTGCGTAACCGGACAGCAGCACGCCGAGTAGCAGCCACCAGATCACACGTAAGGTTGTGTAGTCGAGCAATACGAAATCCATCACGGTCTCTCCTGGGTTACGGTGCGCTGCCGGCCACGGCGCCGGAGCTCAACGGTGGGTGACTCAACGGGGCATGACTCATCGGGGCATGACCTTGCGGCAAGGAAGGCGACGCGCTGGGTTGCGTCGGCGGGAACAGCACGTCCGGGCCACTGCGGATGGTCTTGAGCGATAACTTGATCGCGATCACCAGCAGCGTGGTGTACAGCGCGGTAAAGCCCACCAGCGTCAGCACGATCTCGTACAGATCCAGACCCGATGCGGCGTAGAACGTGGGCAATACGCCTTCCACCGCCCACGGCTGGCGGCCGTATTCGGCCACGAACCAACCGCATTCGATCGCGATCCACGGCAGCGGCAGCGTCCACACCGCCAAGGTCAGGAACCAGCGCTTTTCCTGGAAGGTGTGCTTGCACGCGAACCAGAACGCAATGGCGAAGAAGGCGATGAGATAGATGCCGATGCCGGCCATGATGCGAAAGGTCCAGAACAGCGGGAGTACGCGTGGCACGGTGTCCATCGCCGCCTGCGCGATCTGCTCGGGCGTGGCATTGCCGATATCGTCGCGATAACGCTTCAGCAGCAAGCCGTGGCCCAGGTCCTGCCAATGGGCGTCGAAGACCTTGCGTGCTTCGGCATCATTGGTGTCGGCGCGAATACGCTGCAGCGCGCCGTAGGCGATCTGCCCACCGCGAATGCGATGCTCGGCACGCCCAACGAGTTCCAGAATGCCGGGAATCGGCGTATCCAGCGAGCGGGTGGCGATCAAGCCCATCAGATACGGAATCTTGATCGCGTAGTCGTTGCGATGGGTCTGCTGATTGGGAATGCCGAAGGCAGTAAAGTCGGCTGGCGCGGCTTCGGTCTCCCACATCGCTTCGATCGCGGCCAGCTTCATTTTCTGGTGCTCGTTGGCGGCATAGCCGCTCTCGTCGCCCAGCACCACCACCGACAGCGACGACAGCAGGCCGAAGGCCGCGGCCACCGCAAACGAGCGGCGCGCCATCTCGGTGTGCTTGCCGCGCAGCAGGTAAAACGCGCTGATCGACATCACGAACACTGCGCCGAGCACGTAACCAGCACTGACGGTATGCACGAACTTGGCCTGCGCCACCGGGTTGAACAGCACCGCCATGAAATCCACCACTTCCATGCGCATGGTGTCCGGGTTGAATACCGCGCCAGTCGGGTTCTGCATCCAGCCGTTGGCGATCAGGATCCATAGCGCGGAGAAGTTGCTGCCCAAGGCCACCAGCCAGGTGGTGATCAGATGCTGCACCTTGCTCAGGCGATTCCAGCCCAGGAAAAATAGGCCCAGAAAGGTCGCTTCGAGAAAGAAGGCCATCAGCCCTTCGATCGCCAGCGGCGCGCCGAAGATATCGCCCACGTAATGGCTGTAGTACGACCAGTTCATGCCGAACTCGAACTCCATCACGATGCCGGTGCCAACACCCATGGCGAAGTTGATGCCGAACAACACGCCCCAGAACATGGTCATGCGCCGCCAGATCGGCTTGCCGGTCATCACGTAGACGCTTTCCATGATGCCGAGCAGGAACGACAGGCCCATGGTCAGCGGTGGAAAGATGAAGTGGTACATCGCGGTGACTGCAAACTGCAGCCGCGATAGTTCGACAACGGTCGAGTCGATCATGGCGGGGTGGCCTGGTTGAGTATCGGTGAGCAACGTGGCGGATCATCTGCCGCCGCTGCGTTGCGCGCGTTGATCCAAATCAATGCGGCCCCGATCGGGTGCGGCACACTGTCCATCCCGCAGTGGACAGTGGCGACTTGGAGCAGCTAACAAAACACCTGTGCAGCCGCCAGGCGGACGCGGCCGGTGCTCGGAATCGGCATGTACCACCTGTACACTCCGGTTCCTCCGCGCCGTCCGCACCCACCTGACGACTGCTCGCTACGTTTTGTTAGCCGCTCTTACAATCGCCTGCGATGCACCGCCTGAAGAGAGCCATGTGAGCCAGCCCAGCGTGCAAGCCAGCGAAACTTCCGCCCAGCGCCGTCAACGCGGCCAGTGGCTGGATGCGCTTGCCGCACCCGCTGCACGGGCCAGGCGGCTGTCCGGTGTGGCGGTGGCGCTGTCTGGCGTGTTGTTGCTTGCGCAATCGGCGGCCATTGCGTGGTTGGTGCAAGCGGTGCTGGTGCAGCACCTGGCGCTGGCACAGCTGCGTCATGTGGGCATCGGGTTGCTGCTCGCAATGCTTGGGCGCGCCGTGCTCACGGGGTGGGCGCAAGCGCTGACCGGCGAAGTGGCAGATGTGGCCAAGCGCGAACTGCGGATGCGCATTGCGCGTCGGCTGGTGCTGCACGGGCCGCTGTGGCTACGCCGGCAACGCAGCGGTGAACTTGGCGAGTTGAGCCTGGCGCATACCGATGCGCTGGAAGGTTACTTCGTCGGTTATCAGCTGGCGCGCACCGAGATGATGCTGGTGCCGCCAGCGATCCTGATCGCGGTGTTTTCGGTCGACTGGGTGGTAGGCCTGGTGTTGTTGCTGACCGCGCCGTTGATTCCATTTTTCATGATGCTGGTGGGCTGGGGCGCAGAAGCCGCAGGCCGCGAGCAGCTCGGCGAGCTGGCGCGGATGGGCGGGCACTTTGCCGATCGTCTGAAGGGGCTGGGCTTGCTGCGTGTGTATGGGCGCGGGGAGGCCGAATTGGGCGGCATCGCCGCAGCGGCCGAAGGCGTGCGCGAGCGCTCGCTCAAGGTACTGCGCATCGCGTTCCTGTCGTCCACAGTGCTGGAATTCTTCGCCTCGGTGAGCGTGGCCATCGTCGCCTTGTACTTCGGTCTGAGCTATCTGGGCATGCTCGACCTGCACGGGTTGCCGTCGCTGGGCGCGGGCATGTTCTGCTTGCTGTTGGCGCCGGAATTCTTTGCGCCGTTGCGGCGTCTTGCAGCGCATTACCACGACCGTGCCAACGCGCTGGCCGCCGTGACCGAGGCCGAGCGGTTGCTGGAAGGTTTTGTGACCGAAGCCGATGCCATTGCCCCAGTTGCAGCGCCGCCGCCGCGCGCCTTGGAGCCTGCGCAGGCGCATGCGCCGTTGCTGCAGGCACGTGGTCTGGCGCTGCGTCCGCTTGGCGCGCCGCACACGGTGATCACGCAGTTTTCGCTGGACCTGCAGCCCGGTCAGCCCGGTCAGCGCGTGGCGGTGATCGGTGCCAGCGGCAGCGGCAAGAGCACCTTGCTGGAAGGGCTGGCCGGCTGGCTACCACCGGAAGCGGGCAGTGTGGTGCTGCGCCCGGGCACGCGTGTGGGCTATGCGACGCAGCGGCCGTATCTGTTTCACGGCAGCATTGCCGACAATCTGCGGCTGGCCGATCCGCAGGCCAGCGATGCGCAGCTGCGTGCAGCGGCCGATGCGGCGCAAGTCATTCGCTTTGCCGCGCAGCTGCCGGCGGGCCTGGATACGGTGATCGGCGAGCGCGGCTTTGGCCTGTCCGGTGGCGAAGCGCGACGTGTGGCATTGGCGCGGCTGCTGCTGCGCGCGCCGGATCTGCTGCTGCTGGACGAACCCACCGCGTTTCTCGACCCGGACACAGAAGCCGAATTGCTCCGCGCACTCGGGGTACTCGCACGCGGCCGTGCAGTGGTAGTGGCGACGCACAGCCCTGCAGTGATGCGCTGGGCCGATACGGTGATCGATCTGCGTGGCACCACCGTGACGGCAAGCGCGCCATGAGCGGCGCACGCCACGATCGTCTGAGCGAGGTGTTTCGCCGGCATGCCTGGCGCTTGCTGCTGTCCGCGCTGCTGGTGCTGGTCACAATGCTGGCCGGAGTGGGTCTGTTGAGTCTGTCCGGCAGCTTTCTCACGGCGGCGGCATTGGCTGGCGTTGCAGGCATGGGGGCAGGCTTCAATTTCTTCTCGCCGTCGGCAGGCATCCGCGCATTGACGTTTGCGCGCATCGTGTCGCGCTATGGCGAAAAATTGATCGGACACGATGCCACCTTGCGCATCGCCCGCGATTTGCGGGTGTGGTTCTTCCGTCGTGCGTTGCCGCTTGCGCCGGGGCGGTTGTCGGCCACGCGCACCGGCGATCTGTTGGCACGGTTGATGTCCGACATCGGCGAAGTCGATGGCCTGAGCGTGCGCGCGCTTGCGCCGCTGACGGCGCTGCTCGGCATCTGGTTGGCCGGGGCGGGCGCCGCTGCGTTGATCTATCCGCCGGCCGCATGGTTGTTGCTGGGGCTTGGTGTGCTGATTGGCGGGCTGGTGCCCTGGCAGGTGGCACGTGGTGGCGCGCAGCGCGAGCAGCTGCGCGCGCAGCAACGCACGGTGTTGCGCACGCAGGCGTTCGAAGGTCTGGAAGGTGCGGCCGATCTGGCGGCGGTCGATGCGCAAGGCGCCTGGCTGCATCAGCTCGACGCCGCTGCGGCAGCAGTGATGGATGGCGACCGCGTGCAGCGCCGTCGATTGATCGCCGGCAACCTGCTGCATGCGGTGTGCGGGGCCATCGGTCTGGCCGGCATGTTGTGGCTTGCCTTGAGCGCCGCCGAGCGTGGGCTGATTGCAGCAGACATGGCCGCAGGCCTGGTGTTTCTGACCATGGCGCTGCTGGAGGTATGGGCGGGTGCCGGGCTGGCCTTGCAGGCACTGCAAAGCGCACGCGTCGCAGCGCGGCGCCTGCAGTCCATCGTCGATCAAGCGCCGTCGGTCAGCGAGCCGGTGCAGCCAATCGACGTGCCACGCACGGGCACGCTGCACCTGCAGCAGGTGTCGTTTACATGGCCCGGTAGCGTGCGGCCGGTGCTGCATGCGCTCGATCTGACGCTGGCAGTTGGCGAACGCATCGCCATCAGCGGCGACAGCGGCAGCGGCAAGAGCACTTTGTCGGCGCTGCTGCTGCGGCTATGGGACCCGCAGGCCGGGCAGGTGAGTTACGCCGGCATCGATCTGCGTCACTGCGCACAGGCGCAATGGCATCGACGCATCGCCTGGTTGCCGCAGAACGCGCCGGTGTTTGCCGGCAACGTGCGCGAGAATCTGGCCATCGGCGATGCCGATGCCGATGATGCCGCCATGTGGCAGGTATTGCAGCAGGTGCGCCTGCACGACTGGGCCAGCGCGCACCATGGTCTGGACACCTGGGTGGGCGAAAACGGCGCCACGCTCTCCGCAGGCCAGGCTCGCCGTCTTGCGCTTGCGCGTGCGCTGTTACGCGATGCTCCCATCCTGCTGCTCGACGAACCCACCGACGGCCTGGACGTGGACACGGCGCACGCCCTGTTGCTCGATCTGTCGGCCGCGCTTGGTCAGCGCAGCCTGGTGATGATCACCCACGACAGCGTGCCTGCCGGCGTGGTGCAGCGGTGCTATCGCATGCGTGCCGGGGTGCTGGAGCCGCTGCCGTAACACGTGTTTGATCGGCGAGGGTTATCGCTGCGCAACCGCTGACGGCAGCTTGCAGCGCCTGCGTTACATCGAGCGATGTACCGCCCATGCAAGCACCGCGCTGTTCGCGATTGCCGTGGCCCAGAAGGTGATCTGGAAAGAGGTCTTGCTGGATTTGTGCCGGAACAGCGACTGCGCCAAGAGCGCGCCCGGCCAGCCACCGAGCACTGCAATGCCGTGCAAGGTGGCCTCCGGCGTTCGTCGCTGGCCGCGGGTTGCCGCGGTCTTGTCGCGCCGGTAGGCGATCAGCGCCACGCTGCTGGCAACCGCATACCAGAGTGCCACCCAGACCGGCAGCAGGCCTGCTGCGACGATGCTGGCCATGCTCACCGCAAACAGTGCGGTCAACGTCTTGCGCGGCACCACGCTGCGCGCGCCTGGCCTGGATCTGGAAATCAGCAGGCGTCCAGAAAAGCGCGCACCGCCGGGCCGAAGCGGGCAAAATCCACCAGAAACGCATCGTGGCCCTGCGGCGAATCCAGGCCTATAAAGCGCGCATCCGCGCCGCCTGCACGCAGGCCTTCGGCAATCTGTTCCTGCTGCTGCACCGGGAACAGGATGTCGGTGTTGGCGCCGATCGCCAGCGCACGTTCGATGCGGATGTTTGCCAGGCCGGCCAGCACCTCGGCCTCGGTGGAGACGTCTGCAGCCGGCGTGCTGCCGATCTGCGTGCCGACGGCCTGCGTGGCAGCGATCGAAGACGCATCCACATAATCGGCCAGATCGAACCAGTCCATCGAGCGGCTCAGATACAGATAGCAGTTGGGATCGAAGAAGCGCACGAAGCGACGCGCATGGCCTTCGAGATAGCTTTCGACCTGAAATTCCAGGCCGAACGGATCGTCGGCGGCCTGTTCGGAATCCAGACGCACCCGGCCAAAGCGGCCGTCCCATTCCAGCGCCGAGCGGTAGGTGATCACGCCGAGTTTGCGTGCCATGCGCATGCCCGATTCCGGATAGCGCGTGTCGTCGTAGTGGCCGCCGTTCCAGTGAGGGTCCAGCCGGATCGCTTCGCGCTGCAGCGAGCGGATGGCAATGGAAAACGGCAATGCCTGTGCGCTGCCGGAGATATTGATGTGACTGCGCGCAATGCCGGGATGCCGCAGCAACAACGCCAACGCGGTCATGCCGCCCATCGAGTTGCCGATCAGGCAGGCGAGCTGTTCGATGCCCAGCGCACGCACGACATCGGCTGCTGCATCGGCAACATCTTCGATCGACAGATCCGGAAAGGTCAGGCGATACAACTGCCCGGTTGCCGGATCGATGGACGCAGGCCCGGTGGAGCCCTTGCAGCTGCCCAGCGAATTGACGCACACCACAAACCAGCGCTCGGTATCGATCGGCTTGCCCGGCCCCAGCATCGCGTCCCACCAACCCGGCTCGGGGTTGGCCTGATTTGCGGCTGCATGCGCGTTAGGCGACAAGCCGGTGACGATCAGCACCGCGTTGCTGCGATCGGCCGCCAGCGTGCCCCAGGTTTCGTAGGCCACATGGGCCTGATGCAGCGCGCCGCCGCGCTTCATCGGAAACGGCGACGGCAGTGCGTGGAATAACGTGCCTGCAGGGATGAATTCGGTCATGTCGCAATTCTATCCGTCGTGGCGGCGGGCGGCGTGGTGAATCGGGATGGGGACTCGGTTTGAGCCCTTGCGTTGTGTGATGCCAGCTTTAAAGCTGTTGATCTGCGGCTTGGTTGCAGTGCCCTTGCCCGCTCACCATCGCAGGACACGCTGCAAGTACGTCCATGTAAGCTCCTTGGCGGCATCCATGCCGCCAAGGGTCACGCGACGGTGAGCGGGCAAGGACCAGTCCAGACGGTCGGTGTGCTTGGTCAAGAGCCATGCGTGATGAGGCTTGTTGACGCATGATGCGCCGGCCCAACCTTCGACGCATGCCGAGCGACAAGCAGCTTTTCACGCGACTGCCGACCAACTATCTGGTCCGGTGTCCTTGCCGATTGCGGGACCGTTGGCGGCATGGATGCCGCCATCGAGCCCCCAGGGATGGGTTTACGGCGTGTCCCGCGAATGGGGAGGGCACCGCGCCCTCGACTTCTTCGCATTTTGCTGCAGGGCCCTTGCCCGCT
>NZ_JAVTIK010000012.1:0-159149 GCF_031843525.1 Xanthomonas sp. WCS2018Noco2-27
ACAGCAACAGCGTCGATGCGGTGACGTTGAATATGAGAATTGGCAGCGATGAATAAATGTAGGGGTCGGGAACCCGCTTTTACGAATTCCCAATCCGACGATTTATTTCCCACTCCTCAGGGAACCGCTCTAACGATTCCCCAATCCCGATTCCCCATTCCCAACGCGCGTCAGCGCGTCAGCCGCTCATTGACCAGCGAATCCACCACCGACGGGTCGGCCAGGGTGGAGGTGTCGCCGAGTTGATCGGGTGCGTTTTCGGCGATCTTGCGCAGGATGCGGCGCATGATCTTGCCCGAGCGCGTCTTCGGCAGGCCGGGGGCCCACTGCAGGTGGTCGGGCGAGGCGATCGGGCCGATTTCCTTGCGCACCCAACTCACCAGCTCCTTGTGCAGCTCTTCGCTGGGGTTCTCGCCGGCGATCAAGGTGACGTAGGCATAGATGCCCTGGCCCTTGACGTCATGCGGGAAGCCGACCACCGCCGCTTCGGCGACCTTGGGGTGCGAGACCAGCGCGCTTTCCACCTCGGCAGTGCCGATACGGTGGCCGGACACGTTGATCACGTCGTCCACGCGGCCGGTGATCCAGTAGTAGCCATCGGCATCGCGGCGGCAGCCGTCACCGGTGAAGTAGCTGCCCGGATAGGTGCGGAAATAGGTGTCGATGAACCGCTGGTGGTCGCCATAGACGCTGCGCATCTGGCCCGGCCACGAATCCAGCAGCACCAGGTTGCCCTCGGTGGCGCCGTCCAGGATCTTGCCTTCGGCATCGACCAGCGCCGGCTGCACGCCGAAGAACGGCAGCGTGGCCGACCCCGGCTTGAGGTCGACCGCGCCGGCCAGCGGCGAAATCAAAATGCCGCCGGTTTCGGTCTGCCACCAGGTGTCCACGATCGGGCAGCGGCTGTCGCCGACCACTTCGTAATACCAGCGCCAGGCTTCCGGATTGATCGGCTCGCCGACGCTGCCGAGCAGGCGCAGGCTCTTGCGCGAGGTCCGCTTGACCGGCGCTTCGCCATCGCGCATCAGCGCGCGGATCGCGGTGGGCGCGGTGTAGAACAAGGTGACCTGGTGCTTGTCGATCACGTCCCAGAAGCGCGAGACGTTGGGGTAGTTGGGCACGCCTTCGAACATCACCGCAGTGGCGCCATTGGCGAGCGGGCCGTAAACGATGTAGCTGTGTCCGGTGACCCAGCCCACGTCAGCGGTGCACCAGTAGATGTCGTCTTCGCGCAGGTCAAACACCACTTCGTGCGTGTAGCTGGCAAACAGCAGATAGCCGCCGGTGGTGTGCAGCACGCCCTTGGGCTTGCCGGTGGAACCGGAGGTATAGAGGATGAACAACGGATCTTCCGCGTTCATGCGCTCGGGTTCGCACTCGGCCGGCTGGCCATCGACCACGTCATGGAACCAGCGATCGCGCGGCGCCTGCATGTCCACCGCGCCACCGGTGTGGCGCACCACCAGCACGGTTTCGACCGTGTTGGTGCCGGGAATCTTCAGCGCCGCATCCACGTTGGCCTTGAGCGGAATCTTCTTGCCGCCGCGCAAGCCTTCGTCGGCAGTGATGATCAGCTTGCTCTGGCAGTCGATCACCCGGTCGGCGATCGAGTTGGCGGCAAAACCGCCGAACACCACCGAGTGCACCGCGCCGATGCGCGCGCAGGCGAGCATGGCCACGGCCGCATCGACGATCATCGGCAGGTAGATGGTGACCCGGTCGCCCTTCTTGACGCCGAGGTTGCGCAGCGCGTTGCCGAGCTTGCAGACGCGCTCGTACAACTCGCGGTAGGTGACCGGGTAGGACGCCGCATCCGGGCTGTCGGGCTCGAACAGCAGCGCGGTCTTGTCGCCGCGCGTGGCGAGCTGGCGGTCCAGGCAGTTGACGCTGGCGTTGAGCTCGCCGTCGCCAAACCAGCGGATATGGAAGTCGTCCAGCGCAAAGCTGACGTCCTTGACCTGGGTGGGTTGCTTGAACCAGTCCAGCCGCTGCGCGGCCTTGCCCCAGAACTGCTCGGGATGCTCGATCGATTCGCGGTACAGCGTTGCGTACTGCTCGCCATTGACGCGTGCGCCCTTGGCGAACGCGGGATCGACGGGATAAACATCAGCCATGGCACCCTCACTTGCGATGAACTTGTTGGGAGAGGGCACGGCAGCTGCCCTCGGTAGGCGATCAGTGTGCCGCATCCATTCTGTCCCGGCGGTCAACGGCGCGTTAGACCATGGTCGTAACCTAAGGCGTGCGCTGGCGCACATCCATTGCGGGTCCTGGTGCGACCATCGGTCACCTTGTGGAATGCTGCGTTGCAGCTACGACCAAAGGCGAATAGGCTGCAAACCGCGGACTGCCTCACGCTCCGCACAGCATCGCCATCAAGCGCGAGGCCTTCATTGGGGAGAGGGTTCCATGAAACACCGTACTGCACCGTTGGTGCGCCATCCGTTGGCGGCCGCATTGTTCGTGGCCAGCATTCTGCCGGGCGTTGCGTTCGCGCAGACGGCAAAGGAAAAGGCGCTGGAAACACGTATTGCCGAGCTCGAGCGTCAGGTCCAACTACTGGTGACCGCGCAGCAACAACAACAGGGCCAGATTGCCCAGACGCAGACGCAGGTCACCGAGGTGCGCACCTTGCAGGCGCAGACTCCGCCCGCGCCAGCGCTCCCGGCCGGCAAAAAGCCGATCCAGCTGACCAGCATCACGCCGAACGCGTTGCCGGGGACAACGTTTCGTTACGGTGGTTTCATCAAGGCCGACTTCATGACCACCCGCACCAGCGACGGTGCCTTGCCTGAAGGTGCGGTGGGACGTTACCTGTACATCCCGACGCAGACGCCTGTCGGGGGACAGGCGTCGAGCACCGACACCGACTTCCATGCCAAGTTCTCGCGCTTCAACCTGGGCGTGGACACGGTGACCGAAAACGGCGACAAGCTGACTGGGTTCATCGAACTGGACTTCTTCGGCAACGCGCTGGCCAACCAGGTCAACAATCTGTACGGCGGCACCTTGCGGCACGCCTACATGAGCTGGAACAACTGGCTGGCCGGCCAGACCTGGTCCAACTTCGTCGACGCCACGATCCTGCCGGAAGCGGCCGACATCGTCGGGCCGACCGACGGTGCGCTGTTCAGCCGTCAGACCCAGATCCGCTACACCCGCGGCGCTTTCAGCGTGTCGGCAGAAAACACCGAAACGCTGACCACGCCATACCGGGGCGGCAACACCATCCTGGCCTCGGACCATGGCGCGATGCCGGATCTGACCGCGCGGTACAACTGGAAGGGCACCTGGGGCACGTTCGGCCTGTCGGCGATCGCACGCCAGTACCGCACCCGCAGCGCGCTGACCAACGACACCGACTTCGGCGGCGCCATCGCCGGCGGCGGCCGCTGGATCATCAACTCCAGCAACGACCTGCGCTACCAGCTGGCCTACGGCGAAGGCCTTGGCCGCTATCTGGGCCTGGGCAACGGCTCGGACGTGGAAATCGACATCGACGGCAACATCCAGACCGTCAGCACGGTGGCCGGCTGGGTGGCTTGGCGCCACGACTACAACGCCAAGTTGCGCAGCACCATCATGTATTCGCGCGTGGATTACGACCATTCGCTGGCCAACACCGGCGGGCTGGCGAGCAAGTCGCAGCAGAGCATCCGCGCCAACGTCTTCTATTCGCCGCTACCCAAGGTGGATGTGGGCGCAGAGCTGATGTACGGCCGCCGCGAAGCCGAAAACGGCGATTCCGGCGACATCTCGCGCCTGCAGTTCACCACCAAGTACAGCTTCTAAAGGTTCACCCATCGGCCGCCCGCCACGCATGTGGGCGGGCCGTGCTGCCCGCACTCCAGGAGACAGACCATGACCGTCTCGAATGACGCATTGATCGCCAAGATCGATGCCAATCCGAAGTACCACGCGCTCAAGCGCCAGCGCAACACGCTCGGCTGGACGCTCACCGTGCTGATGTTGCTGGCCTATTTCGGCTATATCGGCCTGATCGCTTTCGACAAGGCATTTTTGGCCAAACCCATCGGCGATGGGGTGACTTCGATCGGCATTCCGATCGCGATCGGGGTGATGGTGTTCACCATCGTCATCACCGCCATCTATGTGCGTCGTGCCAACAGCACCTACGACCAGCTGACCGCGCAGATCCTGGAGGAAGCCCGCAAATGAGCAAGACTTCGCGCCTTCTTCTGATTTTGGCCGGTCTGCTGCCGGCAGGCCTCGCGCTGGCCGCCGGTGGCGATATGGGCCAGGTCGACAAGCAGCCCACCAACTGGGTGGCGATCGGCATGTTCGGCTTCTTCGTGCTGGGCACCTTGTGGATCACCAAATGGGCGGCGGCCAAGACCAAGTCGGCCGCCGACTTCTACACCGCCGGCGGCGGCATCACCGGCTTCCAGAACGGCCTGGCGATCGCCGGCGACTTCATGTCGGCGGCGTCGTTCCTGGGCATTACCGCGGCGGTGATGGCCAACGGCTACGACGGTTTGATCTATGCCATCGGCTTTCTGGTCGGTTGGCCGATCCTGACCTTCCTGATGGCCGAACGGCTGCGCAACCTCGGCAAGTACACCTTCGCCGACGTGGCAGGTTACCGCTTCGCGCCCACCGCCATCCGCAGCTTTGCCGCTTCCGGCACGCTGGTGGTGGTGCTGTTCTATCTGATCGCGCAGATGGTCGGTGCCGGTGCATTGATCAAGCTGCTGTTCGGGCTGGATTACTGGGTGGCAGTGACCCTGGTCGGCGTGCTGATGATGGTCTACGTGCTGTTCGGCGGCATGACCGCCACCACCTGGGTGCAGATCATCAAGGCAGTGTTGCTGCTGACCGGCGTGACCTTCATGGCAGTGGCGATCATGTGGCACTTCAACTTCAGCTTCGAGGCGTTGTTTGCCGAGGGCGTGCGGGTGAAGACCGCGATTGCGGCCAATGGCGGTGCATCGCCAGACGACGCAGCCAAGGCCGGCCTGGCGATCATGGGGCCGGGCGGTTTCGTGAAGGACCCGATCTCGGCGATCTCCTTCGGCATGGCGCTGATGTTCGGTACCGCCGGCCTGCCGCACATCCTGATGCGTTTCTTCACCGTTCCCGATGCCAAGCAGGCGCGTAAGTCGGTGCTGTGGGCCACCACCTGGATCGGCTACTTCTACATCCTGATCTTCATCATCGGCTTCGGTGCGATCGCCCTGGTGCTGACCAATCCGCAGTTCGCGGACGTCGCCACCGGCACCATCCACGGCGGCAAGGGTGCGGCCAACATGGCGGCGGTGCTGGTCGGCAATGCAGTCGGCGGCAACGTGTTCATGGGCTTCATCTCGGCGGTGGCCTTCGCCACCATCCTGGCGGTGGTCGCAGGGTTGACCCTGTCCGGTGCCTCGGCGGTGTCGCACGACCTGTACGCCACGGTGATCAAGAAGGGCAACCCGGCGCCGGGTTCGGAGCTGAAGGTCTCGCGTGCCACCACCCTGGTGCTGGGCGTGATCGCAGTGCTGCTGGGCATCGTGTTCGAGAAGCAGAATGTGGCCTTCATGGTGTCGCTGGCCTTCGCCATCGCCGCGTCGGCCAACTTCCCGGTGCTGATCCTGTCCTTGCTGTGGAAGAACTGCACCACGCGCGGCGCGGTGACCGGCGGCTTCCTGGGCCTGATCTCCTCGCTGGTGCTCACGGTGCTGTCGCCGTCGGTGTGGGTGGACACGCTGGGTAACGCGGCCGGGTCGGCGCCGTTCCCCTACACCTCGCCGGCACTGTTCTCGATGACCATTGGCTTTGTCGGCATCTGGCTGTTCTCGGTGCTGGATCGCAGCCCGCAGGCGGCCAACGAACGCGCGGCGTTCAAGGCGCAGCAGATCCGTGCCGAAACCGGCCTGGGTGCCAGCGGTGCGTCGGGTCACTGACCGATCGCGTAACCCATCGCTGTCAACGCAGAACGCCGGCCTTGTGCCGGCGTTCTGCGTTTTGGCAGAGGGTGAGACCGCGCAGCGACGCGCGCCCGCCAGCGCCAAGGCCGGTCCGCAGCGATCGACGCTTGGCAGAGCGCAGAGGCAGGCAGCGATCCAACGCGGTGCTGACCAAGATGCGAGCGGCTTCAGATGTCGATCCGCAGGACCCACCGTGCTGCGCGCGCATGCCGCCATCGCGGCGTCGTTGCGTGCCACGGCGCGATTGCGGTCGCCTACTTCGTTTTTCACGCAACGCCTGCGCGATCGCGAACAACCGCAACACCAGCGAAGAAATTAAGTCATGGAGAGTGACTAAATTGGCCCGCAAGCCGAACGCTGATCACGCACGGCTTGGCCTCTCCCCCGGTATCGACCGGCTGGCGAGTGCGCTGCAAGCGAGTTCGCCGGTTGCGTCGACCCATCGGCTCTCGTCCATCCCTTGCCCTTCCTGCACCTACGAACCGGGACACAGAGACCATGCTTACCCTCCTCGCTCCACATCCGCTGGCCCGCGCCTGCCGCCTGCTCGGCGCACTGGCCCTGCTGGCGGCACTGCCGCAGCTGGCACTCGCTGCCTGCAGCGACAGCTCCGACGTCAAGATGCAACGCATCTTGTTCAACTCCTCCAATACCGTCGTGCTGGCGCACCGTGGCTTATGGGGCAACTACGCCGGCATCGCCGACATGCCGGAAAACTCGCGTGGTTCGCTGCAGACTGCCAACGACCAATGCATGGATGGCGTGGAGCTGGACGTCAAGCTCACCAGCGATGGCGTGCCGGTGTTGCTGCACGACTACAACCTGGGGCGCACCACCACGGTGTGGCAGCACCATCCGGGGGTGAAGTACGACCCGATCACCAATCAGGGTGTCAACCCATCCGTGTTGGTCACCCCGTGGTCGGAAGTCAGCCAGTTGTTCCTGCTGGCGCCGAATCGTCGTACCACCACCGGCTATCACGTGCCGCGTGTGGATGAGCTGTTCGCCTATTACAAACAGCGCCAGCTGCGCACACCGATGGTGTTCGATATCAAGGACGCCAAAACCGTGCGTGCGGTCAGCAGTGCAGCCAATAAGGTGTTTGGCATCGCTTCCGGCAGCTACGTCGCCGCCAAGGTCAATGCAACGCTGTACACCAGCCGAGATGCTTACCGTGCCGATGGCAGCGGCATGGTCGGCATTCCGGTGTTCACCACCAACATGCTGGGCAAGATCAATGTGCGCCAGACGATCTCGGCATGGATGAACTCGGGTAACCAGACGATGGAGATCAACGTCAAACAACTCGGCGGCTTGCTGCAGAGCGATGCCGATTTCATTCGCGAGCGTGGTTATCGCGTGGGCGTGTTCCAGGCAATTCCGGATGGCCCGTCTGCCGGCAAGTTCTATCAGAACAGCGGCGCTTGTTGCTACGCGCTGTCGGATCTGTATTTCTCTTACGGCGGTGGCCGCGACACGGCCGACAATCGCGGCAATCTGGATTTCATCGTGCGCGACGAGGCCTTCGGCCTGATCACCAGCGACAACCCGAAAGCGGCCATCGCCTACCTGCGTGCGCGCGGCAAGCACGACTAAGAGCGACTCACAACACCACTGCGCGGCCGCCAGGCGGGCGCGGACGGCCTCATGTACCACTCGTACGCTCCGGTTCTGAGCGCGCCGTCCACGCCCACTTGACGACCGCTCGCTAGCCGCTCTAAGCAGCTGTTGCCGGCCCGCGCGGGCCGGCTGTCCTGGCGGCGGCACCTGCCGCCGCCGGGTTCATGCCATCACGGAGATTGCCCATGTTTTCCACATCGCATTTTTTCAAAGTGCTTTCGCTGAGCCTTGCCTGCTGCACGCCGCTGGCGCAGGCCGCCACGGCCGATGCACACCTGCAGACTCGCCCGGCTTCCGGAAAGGTGCTGCAGATCGGGCAGCAGGCGTTCAGTGCGCCGGAATATCGCGCGCTGGCCCTGGCCGATTTGCCGCAGAACGCCAATCCGGCCGTTGCGGCCGACCCGAGTTTCGTTCGCGAATTTGCCGACCGGCTGCTGCTGGTGGACCAGGCGCGTCAGGCGCATCTGCAAGACGACCCGGTGGTGGCCGCGCACATCCGTCAGGCCACCGATGCGATTCTTGCCGAGGCAATGCAGCGGCGCGCGCGCGATGCCGCAGCGATCGACGCGACCCAAGTGCAAGCGCAGTTCGACGCGCATCCGCACGATTACGACGAGGTGCGCCTGAGCCATCTGTTCGTCGCGTTGCAGCCACAAGGCGATGCGCGGCGTGGCACACCGTTGACCGATGCGCAGGCGCTTGCCCGCGCACAGCAGCTCAAGCAGCAGCTGGAGGCCGGGACGCCCTTCGAAGAACTGGCGATGCGCGAATCCGACGATGGCAGCACCGCGGCCGAGGGCGGCCAGTTGTCATCGATTTTCCTGCGTAACGTGGCCGATGCCTTTGTTGCGCCGGTGGAGGGAATGGGCGTGGGGGAGGTGTCGGCCCCGGTGCGCGGGCCGGAGGGGTATCACCTGATCCGTATGGATGCGCGTAGTCCCGCCACGCTGGAGACAGCGCGCGGGCAGATCGAAGTGCAATTGCGCGACCAGGCCGCCACCGCTGCACTGGAGCGTCTGCGCCAGGCCAATCCGTTGCAGTTCGATCGCGCCGTGCTGGAAGCGGCGCTGCGTTGATGCCGGCGCCTGCGCTGAACGCCGGCACGCAGCCATGCCATCGGCCCCGGCTGCTCTGGCCGGTGGCGGGGGCGGTGTGTGTGATTGCAGCGGTGTTGGCAGCAGGGATGTGGAGCGTGCGCACGCCGGCTGCATCGCCTCTGCAGCGCAGCGTCGCTGCGCCCCAGTTGCTGCCTGCCGGCGTTGCGTCCGCGCAGCCGCCTGCACGCGCCGCGCAGGACCTGTTCGACAGCGCCATGCAACAGCTGGCCTGTCGCGAGCAGGGTGAGCAACGTGCGGCGCAGATCGCGCACGGCGGCGCGCACAGGCCGCCGTTGAACGCGCGTCGTTGCGTCGCCGGTACACCGTTACAGATCGAGGCACTGCTGCGCACGGCCGCAGCGCACGGCGATGCCAACGCGCAACGCTATCTGCTTGCCCAGCGCGTGAGCGAGTTGCTGCAACGTGCGGTGGCCGCCGCACCCGCCGGCATGCCCGCGCAACTGTCGGCGAGCGACGAACAGGAGGTGGCCGCGACGGTGGCCGAGCTGGAAACGCTGGCGCTGGCAGGCCATCGCGATGCCATCGAAACCCTGGCGCAGGTGGTGGAATCACCGCTGTTGCACGCACCCGACCCGGTGTATGCGGCGGCCTGGCGGCTGGCCGCGCGGCAACCGCCGGGCCGCGCGCTGGATGCAGCTGCACCTTTGCAGGCAGAAGACGAGTTGCTGGAGTCGATGCCGCAACAACAGCAGCAACAGGCACGTGCGCTGGCGGTGGAATTGTTTGGCTATTGCTGCCGAATGCCGGTTGCGGCAGCACGGTGATGCGCCCTCTCCAGCGCGACCGTCGAGCGGGTGCGTGGTCGACAGCCAGGCGCGTGCCTGCCAGCGCCAGCGCCGCTGTATCGCTGCCACCACTCAACGGAAGTAACGCGCCTTCAACGGCAGCGTTGCCGCGCCGATCGCACACGCATCGGCTGGTGCTTCGGCCGGCAGCAGCAGCGGCATCGGGCGGCCCTGGCCACGGCGCGGTTGGTTGTCGATCTGCACGGCGGCGATCAGCCGTTGCGCCAGATCCGCCGGCAGGCGACCGCCGAAGACGATGGCTTCCGGGTCGCACACCGCGGTGATCGCCGAGACGATCAGCGACACGCCCGGCGCGCTGCGTGCGATCCAGCGTTCGATTGCCGGCCATGCCGGGTCGTAGGCGGCCAGCAACGCACGCACATCCGGCAGCGCGATGCCGTCTTCGGCCACAAGTTCGCGTAGCAACTCCAGCGTGGCGCGTTCGAGCTGTTGCGCGGGCAGCATGCCGGCGAACTCACCGGCGTTGCCGCGGGCGCCGCGCAGCACCTGGCCATCGACCACCAGCCCGCCGCCGAAGCCGTAACTGAGGTAGAGATAGGCGAAATCGCGATGCCGCCGGCCCACGCCCAGCATCGCTTCGCCTGCCGCTGCCACGCTGCCGTCGTTGTCCATCCACACCGGCTGGGTAAAGGCGTCGGCCAGCCACGGACACAGCGCGATCTGGCCCAGGGCGCGCAGCGGCTCGGGCGGATTGATGAAAGTGTCCACACCGGTAAAAAAGCCGCTCATCGCCACCCCGATGCCCAGGCGCGGGCCGGCATCGTCGACGCTCGCCAGCAGCGCGGCATCGGCCGCCTGCAGCTGGGTCAGCACGCCATACAAGGTGGTATCGGTCAGGGCGACCTCGTTGCCAGCCAGCACCGCACCGGAAAAGTCCATCAGCGCCAGGCTCAGCGCATCGGTGGCGATGGAGATGCCCAAGGTGTGGCCGTGCCCCGGGTTCAACGACACCGCCACGCCCGGCTTGCCACGCCCGGCGCGCGCGATGCTGCTGCCCATGTGCACCATGCCGCGCGCCTGCAGGCCTTCGATCAGGCGCACTGCGGTCTGCACGGTCAGCCCGGTACCGCGGCTCAGGTCGGCGCGGGTCAGCACCCCGGCCAGCCGCAAGCGGTCGAGCATGTCGCGCTCGTTGAGGCTCAAGCCGGGCAAGGGGGGCGTGTGTGGAGGCAGCGCAAAGGCGGCAGTGGAGGACATGGCGCGCGGTGTCACGGGGGAACCGCAAGCTTACCCGCACCGGACTGAAATAATTAATTCACAGGAAGTTATTAAATTAACGGTCTCATCCTCGACTGGCCGCCCCATGTCCCGCTTCACTACCCGCCCGTGCCCGCACCTGTGTCTGCTGGCCCTGTGCGTCAGTGCCAGCCTGAGCGCCCATGCCGCCGAGCCGGCGCCGTCCGGGGCGGCTCCCGCCAGCGACGTACCAGTGCAGCTGGATGCGGTGCAGGTCTCCGGCCAGCATCTGTCGATCCGCCAGGCCATCGGCGCCAAGCGCGAGGCCGCGGTGGTGTCCGATGGCGTGGCCGCCGACGATATCGGCTCGATCCCCGACTTCGGCTTGGGCGAGGCGTTGCAGCGCGTGCCGGGCGTGTCGATGGTGGTCAACAACGGCCGCGGCGAGGCGCAGTTCATGAGCCTGCGCGGCTTCAATCCCGACTACAACACGGTGCTGATCGACGGGGTGGCGCTGCCGTCCACCGAAACCAGCCGGCGCGTGCAGTCGCTGGATGTGATTCCTGCATCGCTGGCGCAGCAGGTGGATATCTACAAGACCTTCAACGCCGACATGGACAGCAATGCCATCGGCGGCATCGCGTCGCTGCGCACGCGCAGCGCGTTCGATCACGACGGCCCGTTCGCCACCGTGCGCGCGAATCTGGCCGATTGGGAAAACCGCCGGCAGCTGCAAGGTAGCGGCCCGTCCGGGCAGGTGCAGGGCAGTTTCAGCAACACGTTCGGGCCGGACCATCGCTTCGGTGTGGTGCTGTCGGCCGATTATTTCCGTCGCGATTCGTCGTCGTTGAACACCGCCATCGACAGCTACAGTTACTACGCCAACGGCGCGCGGCAGACCCTCGTCCCCACGCTGGACACCAACGGCATGGCGATCGCCCCGGACCGCTTCCGCCCGCTCAGCTACGACAACGTGCGTCAGCGCCGCAGCGTGTTCGGCAAGCTGGAATACGACGATGGCGATGCGCTGAAACTGGCGTTGAGCGCCGGCTCCTTCGAACACGGCAACGACGAACAACGCCGCTCGCAGTGGATCAACCGCGTCGGCAATGCGCTGGTGGCCGATGCCGACGACGGCCGCTACGCGCAGGGTAGCGCACAGACCGATGCCAACCGCTTCGACCAGACCCGCACGCTGCGCTATGCGCAAGTCAACGGCAGCTTTCGCCTCAATCCGCAGGGCCACATCGATGTGTTGTTCAACCGTGCCACTGGCAAGTATCGACAAGACACGCGCGAAGACGTGTTCACTGCGGCCGCCTCCGCACGGCTGGGATTCGGCTACGCGCTGGGCAACGACACGCGCCCGACCATCGCCCTGGTCGACCCCGGCTACTACAGCAACCCGGCCAACTACCTACAGTCGTACTTTCTGACACGGGTGGAAAAGAGCAGCACCGACACCACCACCTTCAAGGTCGATTACAGCCAGAACGCCGATGCCGATGCGCAGGGATGGGGGCTACGGACCGGCCTGCAGTACCGCGATCTGCAGCAGCGCTATAACCTGGACGAAGTGCGTCGCAATCCGGTCGGACGGATCAGCCTGGCGACGGTAGGGACCGACGATGCGCGCATCTGTCCGTATGCCGATTTCAGCTGCCTGCTGCTGGTCGACCCGGCGCGGGTGGCCGCGTTTGCGGGCGCCTCGCCAGGCGCCTACGTACTGGCCAACACCAATGCGCGCAATAGCGCGATCAGCGATTTCCGTATCGACGAACGCAATGGCGCGGCCTACCTGATGGGTACCTGGCATGGCGAACGCACGCAGGCCACCTTCGGCCTGCGCAACGAGTATCTGCAGCGCGACGTGCTCAGTGCGGTGCCGCAGCCCCTGAGCAGCACCACCAATTATCTGCAGCAATCCGACGCCAGCGACCGGCGCTTTCTGCTGCCATCGGCCAACCTTGCCTGGGACATCACCCCGGCGCTGAAACTGCGCATGGCCGGCAGCCGCACCATCGGCCTGCCCACCTATGGCGATATCGGCCAGAACAGCAGCCCGGTGGTCGATACCACCGGCTTGACCATCAACCGCAGCATCGCCAACCCGCAGTTGCGTCCACGCCGCGCCGACAATCTGGATCTGTCGCTGGAGTGGTACCCGGATCAGGATTCGCAGTTGTCGATGGCCGTGTTCCACAAGCGCATCGACGACGAGATCGTGCGCGTCACCAACACCGATCTGCAGCGCGATCCGGGTGGGCTGGTCGGCACCTATCAGGTCACCACCACCCAGGCGATCAATACCGGCGCGGCCAGCGTGCGCGGCGTCGAGTTCACCGCTATCGATACGCGGTTCGATTTTCTGCCCGGTGCCTGGTCGCATCTGGGCGCGATGGCCAATCTGACCGTGCTCGACCCACGCACTGCCGACGTGCAGATGAGCGATGGCAGCCTGCGCGCGCTGCCCGGCCTGATGGAATCGCCCAAGCGCAGCGCCAATGCCTCGCTGCTGTACGACCTCGGCCGCTTCAGTGCACGCGTCAGCGCCAACTACACCGGTCTGCAATTGCTGTCCGCAGCCACCGACAACCGCGTCAACGACCGTTACTACGATGCCATCACCAGCTACGACGCACAGCTGGCATGGCGCTTCACCAGCAAGCTGCGCATGACCGTGCAGGGCCGCAACCTCAGCAACGCGCGGCTGACCCGCGTCATCGGCGCCGATCAGCAATTGATGCGCGAGCAACTGGATAACGGCCGCGCGTATTACCTGGGAGTGGACTATGCGTTCTGATCGACGCAGCGCAGCGGCGCTGGGCATTTGTCTGATGGCCGCATGCATCGGCAATGCGTGTGCCGACCAAGCGGCCACGCCCGCAGCAACGCCGCCGTTCGTGGCGATGGAGACCATCGTCAGCGACGATTGCTGGGGCCAATGGCCCGACGACGTGCTGGCGGCGGTAACCCGCTGCAAACCGGCCGAGCACAATCGCATTGCGTTGCAGGTGCTCGACGATGCCGACGGCCCGGCACGCGTGGGCAGCGACACTGCATCCTGCAGCGCTGCGCGCTGCGTTGGCCTGGCACAGCTGCTGCAGTCGGCACCGGCGCAAGCGCTGCTATTGCGCACACCGCCGGCACGCATCGATGCGGTGCTGGCCGCGTTGGATCACGCGCAGGCGCGTGCGCGCGTGACCATCGAGCCGCTGGTGCAACCGGTGCCCGCACCTGCCGCGCCGGTCACGCTGGCGCCGGGCGTGCGCTATTGGCGCCAGCGCCTGGATGGGCCGCAGCCGGTGATGCTGCACATCGCCCAGATCGACCTGACCACGCCAGGCCTGCAACTGGTCGGCACGCACGGCGACCGCAGCGGCGGTGGCGAATTTCTCGCCAATCCCACCACTGCCTTCGTACGCGATAACGGGCTGGCGTTGGCGATCAATGCCGACTATTTCCTGCCGTTCGATGGCGGGCATCTGTTCGACAAGGCGTTCGTCCCGGCAGCCGGGCAGGGCGTCACCGCCGAAGGCCTGGCCATCGACGATGGCCATCTCGATTCGGCCGCCGCAACCAGTGATGCGCGCGTCGATGCCGCTTTTTGCGTGAGCGCGCGCAACGCCGTGCGCCTCGTGCGCGGCAGTTGCCCGTCCGGCACACGCGTCGGTGTGGGCGCCGGCCCGCTGCTGTTGCTCGATGGCAAGCGCCAACCGCGCGAAGCCAGCCGCGCCGACTACTACGACGGCCCCGAACCGCGCAGCGCGCTGGGCCTGGACCGTGCCGGCAAGACGCTGTGGATGGTGGTGGCCGACGGCCGCCAGCCCGGCTACAGCGCCGGCATGTCGCTGGACGCGCTGACCGCCGTGCTGCAGCAGCTCGGTGCCAACGCCGCCATCAACCTGGACGGCGGCGGCTCCAGCACCCTGGCCGCCCGCGTGGACGGCCGCGTGCGCACGCTCAACCGGCCCATCCATACCGGCATTCCGGGGCGCGAACGCCCGGTCGCCAACCAGTTGGGGGTGCGGATCGTGGGGCAGCCCTGAGGCGTCGTGAGATGGCGCGGTACCATTGGTGGTTTGGACCACGGCCCCCGCCATGAAGATCGCCTCCTGGAACGTCAACTCGCTCAACGTGCGCCTGCCGCACCTGCAACAGTGGCTCACCGACGTCGCGCCGGACGTGGTGGGTATCCAGGAAACCAAGCTGGAAGACCACAAGTTCCCGGACGCGGCGCTGGCCGCGCTTGGGTATCGCAGCGTGTTCTGCGGGCAGAAGACCTACAACGGCGTGGCGATCCTGTCGCGCGCGCCGGCGTTGGACGTGCAGATGGGCATCCCCGGGTTCGATGACGTGCAACAGCGCGTCATCGCCGCCACCGTCGATGGCGTGCGCATCATCAATCTGTACGTGGTCAACGGGCAGGACGTGGGCACCGACAAATACGCCTACAAACTGCGCTGGCTCGATGCGGTGCACGCCTGGATCGCGCAGGAGCTGCAGCGCCACCCGCAGTTGGTGGTATTGGGCGACTTCAATATCGCCCCGGACGCGCGCGACGTGCACGACCCGGTGGTGTGGAACGAGACCCACATCCTCACCTCCACCGCCGAGCGCGCCGCGCTGGAAAAACTGTTGGCGCTGGGCCTGCACGATGCGTTCCGTTTGCATCATGACCAAGCCGAGCAGTTCAGTTGGTGGGATTACCGCCAGGCCGCGTACCGCCGCAACCTGGGGCTGCGCATCGACCTGACCCTGGTGTCGGATGCGCTGCGCGCACGCGCGGTGGCGTCGGGCATCGACCGCGAACCGCGCACCTGGGAACGCCCCAGCGACCACGCCCCGGCATGGGTGCAACTGGCGGAGGCCGGCGCATGAGCGAGCGTCATCTGCGTCGCAGCACCCACAAGATCGGCGACGTGACGCTGGGGCCGGTCCACCGTTTGAGTTGCCATTGCGGCGCCGTGCAGATCGACCTGGAATTGCCGCACGGCCTGCTCGATCCACGCCGTTGCGATTGTTCGATGTGCCGCCGTCGTGGCGCCATCGTCGCCTCGGTCGCGCTCGATGGCCTGCACGTGCGGCAGGGCGAAGACGTGCTACGCCTGTATCAGTTCAACACGCACGCCGCCGCGCATTATTTCTGCGGGGTATGCGGCATCTACACCCATCACCGGCGCCGCTCCAATCCCAACGAATACGGCTACAACGTCGGCTGCCTGGACGGCGTCAACCCATATGCGCTGAACATCGCGGTGCAGGTGGAAGACGGCGTCAACCATCCGGCAGATCGCGCCGCTGCCGGCAGTTGAAACGACACTGCCCGGGCAGTGTCGTCACCGATGTGGCGCGATTTAGATCGGCTAACCAATCGACCGCGCAGGCGTCAAAGGCGCGGCCGGTGCCCGGAATCGGTACATACCGCTCGTACGCTGCGGTTCTCCCGTGCCGTCCATCTCCACCGGCGGCTGCTCTTTAGCCGTTTTTAAAGCGACCAGCAAAACAGCCAAGCGACTAACGGGTGCATGCGGCCGATGCCCGGAGACGGATGCCGCGCGTACGCTACGATGACGCCGTGTTGTCCGTATGCACCTGACGACCGCACCCACCGGTTTATAGGACGCTGTTAACGCACGCGGCCACGGGTAAACAGATTGACGATGGCCAGCAGAATCACCGCACCCACCAGCGACCAGACAAAGGTCATCACGGTGATCGCCTGATTGATGCCGCCGCCTAAAAACCAGCCAGCGATCATTGCACCGACGATGCCGACCACCACATTGAGAATGATGCCCTGCTGTGCATCGCGACGCATGATGATGCTGGCCAGCCAACCCACGATGCCGCCGATGATCAACCAGATAATGATGCCCATGGTGCCAATCTCCTCGTTCGCTTGCACCGGGAGCGGTGCATGGGCGCCATTGGACGCAGCGCGCCGTGAAGCAGCTGTCGAGCGCGATGCGCGTAATTTCCCTGCGTTGGGGTTGGTGTGCACGGCGTGACAGCGCACGCTGGGTGGCAGCATGGCCCGGTGCAGCTATGGCTGCGTCCGCATCGGCCCGGTGAGCGCGGCGAGCCGCAGGCGCGGCAGCTGCTTGGCCCGGCCCTGGCGATCGACCCGGCCGCGGTGCCGCTGCTGCGCGATGCGCGCGGCCGACCCTCCCTGCAACCGGCGCTGCCCGACTGGGATACCGGCTGGAGCCACAGTGGCGACTATCTGCTGGTCGGGTTGGGCCGCGGCGTACGGCTGGGGGTGGATCTGGAACGCATCCGCGCCCGCCCGCGCCTGCTCGACATTGCGCAGCGTTTCTTTCATCCGGACGAACTGGCGTTGCTGGCGGCGCTGGAGACTGACGCACAGCAGGCGCTGTTTTTCCGTCTGTGGTGCGCCAAGGAAGCCTTGCTCAAGGCCTATGGGCATGGCCTGTCGTTTGGGCTGCATCGGCTGGCGTACGCCGTTGACTCGGATGGCGCATTGCACCTGCAGTGGTGCGACCCCGAACTAGGTGATGCCGCACAGTGGCAGCTGCACGAATGGTGGGCCGCGCCGGACTGCCGCGCCGCGTTGGCGTTTTATCCTCAGCCCGTCGCATGAGGCGCCGCGCCATACGGCAGGATCGGCTGACGGAACTGCGCCACGCCATCGAGATCGCGCAAGGTCACCGTCAACACGCCGCTGGCGCCGTCGATCTCCACCTCGCCGAAGAATTGATACCCGGCCAACGGTGAGGTGTTCGGCGCGGGCGGCGCCTTCTGAAACACCACCGTCGGGCCGAAGGTGGCATCCAATGCATTCGGCCCGAAGCTGCCGGCATTGAGCGGGCCGCCGACGAATTCCCAGAACGGCTCGAACTGCTGAAACGCGGCGCGGTCCGGGTGGTAATAATGCGCGGCGCAGTAATGCACATCGGCCGTCAGCCACACCGTGTTGCGGATGCGCGCGCGGCTGATGAAGCGTAGCAGCGCGGCGATCTCCTGCTCGCGTCCGCGCGGCGCGCCGTCATCGCCATTGGCGATCGCTTCCCAGCGCGTGCGCCCGTTGCCATCTTCGCCATCGGGGACCTGCAAACCGATCGGCATGTCGGCGGCAATCACCTTCCACTGCGCGCGTGAGCCGGCCAGCTCGCGCTGCAACCAGGCCAGCTGCTCGGCGCCGAGAAATGCGGTCTCCGCGCTCGGCGTGGGTTGCAGATTGTCGCTGTTGGCACCGCGATAACTGCGCATGTCCAGCACGAATACATCCAGCAGCGGGCCATAGCCGATCTTGCGATAGATGCGCCCATTGCCATCGGCACGCACGCCGCGCATCGGTGCATATTCCAGAAACGCCTTGCGCGCACGCCTGGCCAGCACGCCGATGTCGCGCACCTGGTAGCGCGCATCCAATTGCTTACCGGGCGACCAGTTGTTGGTGGTTTCGTGGTCGTCCCATTGCCACAGTTGCGGCACCTCGGCATTGAAGCGGCGCACATGCTCGTCGAGCAGGTTGTAGCGGTAGTTGCCGCGAAATTCGTCCAGCGTTTCGGCCACCTTGCTCTTGGCCGCGGTGGTGAGATTGCGCCAGCGTTTGCCATCTTCCACGGTGAGTTCGGCCGGGATCGGGCTGTCGGCGTAGATGGTGTCGCCGCTATGCAGAAAGAAATCCGGGTTGCGTGCGCGCATCGCGCTGTAGATGCGCATGCCGCCGATGTCGGGATTGATGCCGAAGCCCTGGCCCACGGTGTCGCCGCTCCAGACAAAACGCACATCGCGGCGCGTTTGCGGTGCGCTGCGCAGATGGCCATGCACCGGCGCACTCAGCACACCGCTGTCGGCATCTTCGAAGCGTACCCGATAGAAAATGTCCTGGTCGCACGGCAGCCCGCCCAGATCCAAGCGCGCGGTGAAATCGTGGGCGGGTACCGCCATGCCTCCCTCCACGCGACGCGCCTGGCGCAGGCTTGGTCGCGTATCCCATTCCACCCGCATCCGCGCCGGACGGTCCGCACGGCTCCACAGCAGTGCGCGACCATCGCGCACATCGCCGCTCTGCACGCCATCGGTGATGATCGGCCGCCCGGAGGGCGCGGCCAGACTGCGTGCAGACCAAGCGCCGGCCGCCGGCAGCAACAGCCCGGCGCCCAAGCCTTGCAACACGCGGCGGCGCGCGGGATCGGAAGCGGTCATGGGGTGTCCTTCGCGCAACGGGGGAGCCTGCAGATGTAGCGCCACTGTCTTACCGCTGCGTGTCCGGCACCGGCACGGCTCCAGGCCGCGTGACCGGGATCACGCCGATGCCGGCCAGAGGGATGCGCCCGCATCGCCGGACACGCCGTACCGCACGCCCGCGATGCGTTGCCGTATCGCGGCTGCCAACCAATGCCGTGAACTGTCGGCCGACTGCGTCGATGCACGCTCCGTTTGAATCCTGCTTCAGATCATTCCTGCGAGCATCGACGATCCCCAATCCCCAATCCCCAATCCCGCCACGCCACGCCACGCCCACCTGCGATAATCGCGCCATGAACGATGCCGCACTTCCCCCCGATGTCTCCGCCGCACTGGCGCATGGCCTGCAGGCCCAATCCCTGGATGCGGATTTTGCCGCGCCGTTGCTGCGCTATCTCACGCTACTGGTGCGCTGGAACAAGACCTACAACCTCACCGCCGTGCGCGACCCGCGTGAGATGGTCACCCGCCATCTGCTCGATTCGCTGGCCATGCAGCCCTACATCGCCAGCGGCACCCTGGCCGATCTGGGCACCGGCCCCGGCCTGCCCGGTATCCCGCTGGCGATCACCCGCCCGCAGCTGCAGGTGACGCTGGTGGAAAGCAACGGCAAGAAGGCGCGCTTCATGCGCGAGGCCTTGCGTCACCTGGCGCTGGGCAATGCGCGCGTGGCCGAGTCGCGCGCCGAAGCGCTGGACGAGCCGGCTGCCTACGACCACCTCACCGCCCGCGCGCTGGATACGCTGGCCGGCATCATCGACGTCGGTGGTCACCTGCTGCGTCCGGGCGGCAGCCTACTTGCGATGAAGGGGGTCTACCCGCACGAAGAGATCGCCGCGCTCCCGGCCGGCTGGACGCTGACCGAGGTACACCCGCTGCAGGTGCCTGGCCTGGATGGCGAACGGCATCTGGTGGTAGTGCGTAAGGCCTGAGCCGAAGCCACGGTTATCGGCCTCGAGCGGCCCTCACCCCGACCCTCTCCCGCAAGCGGGAGAGCGGGCGAGACTGCCCTCGCCAAGCACGTCACGTCCTTTACCTCCGGCGAAGAGGTGACGACCGGCTTCTGACAAGCCCACCACGTCCCTTCCCCCGCCTGCGGGGGAAGGTGCCCGCAGGGCGGATGGGGGCAGTCCCTGACTCGCCCCGCCATATCAATCCAGCCGCCGACACTCCAGCCACACCCGTGCGCCGGCCTGCGTTGGGACTTCCGGCCCATGGCAGCGCTCCCGGGGGCTGCCATGATCGGGCGTTCGCTCCAGATCAGGCTCTCCGCACGTGACCTCTCCTCTCGCCGCCGCACTCTCGCTCGCCCTGCTGGGCCTGTCCTTCGGCGCTGTCGCCGCCCCGCCCGCCGCCGCGCCGGCCACGCTGACTGCCGAAGCACCTGCCGACGCGCGCTTCCGCGCGATCTACGAAAAAGAGTGGGCATGGCGTCAGGCCGAAACCGGCCAGGCCGATGAAGACACCGACACCACCGGCGACAACACCAAGCTGCCGGACGTCGGCGCTACCGCGCAGCAGGCGCGCCTGACGGTCTGGGAGGCTGTGCTCAAGCAGCTCGACGGCATCGACCCCAAGCAGCTCTCGCCCGCCAACCAGATCAACCTTGCGATCTATCGCCCGCAGGTGGAAAACCTCGCGGCCGAAGTGCGCCTGCGCCTGTACGAGATGCCGTTCAATTCCGACAGCTCGTTCTGGTCCAACCTGGGCTTCATGGCGCAGCGGCCGATGAAGACCGCCGCCGAGTACCGCGCCTACATCGCGCGTTTGAACGATGTGCCGCGCTATTTCGACCAGCAGATCGTCAACATGCGCACCGGCCTGGCGCGTGGCTTCAGCGTGCCGCGCGCGGTGCTGGATGGGCGCGATGTCTCCATCGCCACCATCGCCGAGGTCAAGGACCCCACCGAGTCCACCTTCTACGCGCCGTTCAAGCAACTGCCGGCGCAGATCCCGGCCGCCGAGCAGGCGCAGTTGCGTGCGCAGGCCAAGGCCGCGGTCAGCGGCGCGGTGCTTCCGGCCTACGCCAAGTTGCTGACCTTTTTCCGCACCGACTACATGCCCAAGGCGCGCACCACCCTGGCCGCCGAAGCGCTGCCCGATGGCAAGGCGTTCTACCGGCAGCAGATCCGCGAATACACCACGCTGGAATTGACACCCGAGCAGATCCACCAGATCGGCCTGGACGAGGTGGCGCGCATCCAGACCCAGATGAACGCCATCATTCAGCAGGTGGGATTCAAGGGCAGCTTCGCGCAGTTCCTCACCTTCCTGCGCACCGACCCGCAGTTCTACGCCAAGACCCCGCAGGAGCTGCTCGATCGCGCCGCATGGATCTCCAAGCGCGTGGACGGGCAGGTGGGCAAGTTCATCGGCACGTTGCCGCGCGGGCGCTTCACCATCAAGCCGGTGCCGGCCGATATCGCCCCGTTCTGGACCGCCGGGCGCGGTGGCGCCACGACCTATTGGGTCAACACCTACAACCTGCCGTCGCGGCCGCTGTACAACCTGCCGGCGCTGACCTTGCACGAGTCTTCGCCCGGGCATTCGTTGCAGGGCTCATTGGCGCTGGAGCAGGGCGAGCAGCCGGCATTCCGGCGCGAAAACTACATTTCCGCCTACGGCGAAGGCTGGGCGCTGTACACCGAAAACTCGGCCAGGAGATGGGCATCTACGAGACCCCGTACGAGGAATTCGGCCGGCTCACCTACGAAATGTGGCGCGCCTGCCGGCTGGTGATCGACACCGGCGTGCACCACGACGGCTGGACCCGCGAGCAGGCGCTGGCCTATCTGCGCGACCGCACCGCGCTCAGCGAGCATGAAGTCACCACCGAAGTGGACCGCTACATCTCCTGGCCCGGCCAGGCGCTGAGCTACAAGCTGGGCGAGATCACCATCGTCAAGCTGCGCGTCGAAGCCGAAAAGGAGCTGGGCGAGCGCTTCGACATCAAGGCCTTCCACGACGTGGTGCTGAAGCAGGGCTCGGTCACCCTGCCGGTGCTGGAGCAGCAGGTGCGTGCGTTTATCGCCGAGAGCAAGGCGCGCCCGGCCAAGCCCAAGTCAACCGCTGTCGCCGCGCCCTGAGCGATGCCGGCGATGCGGCCAAGGCCGCGCCTACGTCGACCGGGTCGACCGGGTCGACCGGGTCGGGACCGCATCGCGGCCAGGTCCGCTCCTACAAGTCAGCAGGACCAGCCGATTTTGCCGAAGCCAAGCTGTCGTAGAAGCGGCCCCGGCCGCGATGCAGTCCCGACACCCTCAACGCCGCAACGCGTGATCGGCCATTTGGCACACCAGACACACCGCCTCGACGGTCCATCCGCCTCCTTCCGGTGGCTGTGAATTGGTCGGGACCGCGTCGGGGGCCAGGTCCGCTCCTACAAGTCAGCAGGACCAGCCGATTGTGCCGAAGCCAAGCTGTCGTAGGAGCGGCCCCGGCCGCGATGCCGTCCCGACTTCCTCAACGCCGCAACGCGTGATCGGCCATTTGGCACACCAGACACACCGCCTCGACGGTCCATCCGCCTCCTTCCGGTTACCGTGAATCGTTCGGGACTACGTCGCGGCCAGGTCCGCTCCTAAGACTGTTGCCGGTGAGCGCCTTGCGATCCGGGCCGGCCACTGCGCTCCC
Source organism: Xanthomonas sp. WCS2018Noco2-27 (assembly GCF_031843525.1). Taxonomy (NCBI): domain Bacteria; kingdom Pseudomonadati; phylum Pseudomonadota; class Gammaproteobacteria; order Lysobacterales; family Lysobacteraceae; genus Xanthomonas; species Xanthomonas sp. WCS2018Noco2-27. The sequence continues at coordinate 22,498 of NZ_JAVTIK010000012.1, forward strand.
GGATGCGATTGTGTAACTGCCCTGGCCCCGATACGCTGCGTGCCATGCTGTTTCGACGCGCCCGCTTATTGCACCCTCTGTTGCGCCTGATGGCGCTGGCAGTGTTGGTGTTGGGCGTGCTGGTCGCGCCGGTGGCCTGTGCGTTGGGCGATGTGCATGCGCTGGCGCACGACCAGGCGCATCTGGACGACAGCGCGCCGCACGGTCACGACGGCGCCGATGAAGACGATGCTGGCGAGCGCGATGGTGCTGGCCTGCTGCATGCCTTGATGCACAGCGGTTATTGCCATGGGCATAGCCCGGCGATGCTGCCTGCCATCTCCTGGGGTCCACTGCCGATGCGCGCACACGCGCAGCCGGCCGCGCTGACCTCCGACTACCGTTCGCATCTGATCGATACCTTGCTGCGGCCCCCGATCGCGGCCTGATGCCTTGCCGGCGGCTGCCGGCCTGTCCATCGATCCCGATTCGCGGAGATACCCTCATGTGGTTGCGACTGGCGGCTGTTGCCGCCCTCGCGGTCGTGCCGTGCGCCATGGCGCAGGACGTACCGCCCCAGACTGTGCTGACCCTGGACGACGCCATCGCGCGCGTCGCCGCCCAGCACCCCGATCTACGGCTGGCCGACGGCCAGCAGGCCGTGCTCACCGCCGAGGCGCAGCGCGATGCGTTACGCCCACCGCTGCGCGTTGGCGCGGAGATCGAAAACGTATTCGGCAGCGGGCCGACCCGCGCGCTGGACCAGGCCGAACTCACCGTCACCCTGGCCAGCGTGCTGGAGCGCGGCGGCAAGCTGGATGCGCGCCGCACGCTGGCGCAGGCGCGCATCGATGCGCTGGCTCCGCAACGTGCCATCGCGCGGTTGGACGTGCTGGCCGACGTGGCGCGGCGCTATCTGGCCATCACTGCCGCCCGCCAGCGCCACACCATCGCGCTGGAAACCCTGGCGCAGCGCCAACGCACCGTGTCCGCCGCCCGCCAACGGTTGCAAGCCGGCGCATCGCCCGAATCGGTCCTGCTCACCGCGCAGGCCCTGCAGGCGCGTGCGGAACTGGACCGAGATCGCGCGCAGCTGGAACTGGCCGCGGCACGTCGGCAACTGGCGCTGCTATGGGGCGCGCGCAGCATCGAGGCCGACCAGATCAGCGGCGATGCCTTGCAACTGCCGGCCATTCCCGAGTTCGAGGTGCTGGCGCAGTTACTCGACAGCACGCCGGAGCTGGCACGCCTGAACAACGAGCAGCGCCTGCGCGATGCGCGGCTGCAGTTGGCCCGCAGCCAGGCCAGCCCGGACCTGGACTGGCAAGTGGGCGTGCGCCGGCTCGAAGGCAACAACGCCACCGCGCTGGTCGGCAGTGTGTCGCTCGCACTGGGCAGCGCCGGTCGCGCGCAGCCGGACATTCGCGCCGCGCAGGCCGAGCTGTCGCTGCTGGACATCGAACGCCAATCGCAGGCCTTGCAGCTGTACGCCACCTTGGCCGATGCGCATGGGCGTTACCGCGCCGGCCAGCTGGAAGTGGCGCGCATGCGCGAGGAGGTGCTGCCCGCGCTGGCACGCGCCGATACCGCTGCAGAGCGCGCTTACCGCGCCGGTGCCACCAGTTATCTGGATTGGGCGCAGCTGCAGGCGCAGCGCAGCGATGCACGGCAGCAGCAACTCGCTGCCGCAGTGGAAGCGCAGAGCGCATTGATCGAAATCCAGCGGCTGACCGGACAACCGTTTGTGGTCACGGCGGAGACGACCCCATGACGACGACCAACCAGATGTACGCGCGGTTGCATACACCGTTGCACATCATCTCGCCCACACCGCTAGCCGCAACCTGCACCTCAGACGCCGCAGACGCCACTCACGTGGGCACTGTTAAGTACATGGAGCCGCAGCGCACGCCGCGCCGCACCTCACTCGCTGCATCGCTCGGCGCACTTCACGCGGGCAGTGCTACGTGCACGCAGCCGCAGCGCACGCCGCGCCGCATCTCACTCGCTGCATCGCTCGGCGCAGTGCGCCGGCATTCCAAAGGATCTCGTTCGATGACGCCATACATTTTTACGCCGCTGCTGCTGGCGCTGCTGCTCGGCGGTTGCGGCCGCGCCGATGAAGACGCACACGGCCATGCAGGCAGCGAGGCTGGCCATGCCGAAGAGGGCGGCGGTGGCGAGCACGCCGACGAGGCCAAAGGCAAACACGGCGGCCGGCTGCTGAGCCAGGACGGCGACAGCGTGGAGCTTGCGATTGCCGAAGACGGCCGCCCGCCGACGTTCCAGGCCTGGCTGTATCGCGATGGCAAACCAGTGCCGGCCAGCGCCGGCAGCGTGGAGGTCAAGACCACGCGGCTGGGGGGCAAGGTCGACACCTATCCGCTGCGTGCGCAGGCCGACGCAAGCCTGCTGGCCGCCAGCGAAGTAGGCGAGCCGCATTCGTTCGATGTGGAAGTGCGCGCCAGCGTGCAGGGCAAGACCCATCGCTGGACCTATTCCAGCTACGAAGGCCGCACCACGATCGCCGCCAGGATTGCGCAGGACGCCGGTATCCGCATGGCGCCGGTGGGTGCCGGTAGCATCGCCGATCAGCACGAAGTGCAAGGCCTGCTGACGCCGGCAGAAGGTGCGCAGGCGCAGGCGACTGCACGCTTTCCCGGGCCGGTACGTAGCCTGCGCGTCAATGTCGGCGATCAGGTGCGTGCGGGCCAGGTGCTGGCCACAGTGGAGAGCAATCTCAGCCTGACTACCTACTCGGTCACCTCTCCGATCAGCGGCACCGTGCTGGCGCGCAACGCCAGCCTGGGCAGCAACGCGGGCGAGGGCCAATCGCTGTTCGAGATCGCGGATCTGTCGAGCCTGTGGGTGGATCTGCACATCTTCGGTGCCGACGCCGGGCATATTGCCGCCGGCGCGCCGGTGACGGTGACGCGCATCAGCGATGGCGTGGTGGCACAGACCACCCTGGAGCGCGTGTTGCCGGGCACGGCCACGGCCAGCCAGAGCACGGTGGCGCGCGCGGTGTTGCGCAATACCGATGGCTCATGGCGACCAGGCTCGGCAGTGAAGGCGCGGGTGACGGTCGCGCAGCAGCCGGCCGCGATGGTGGTGCCGGTGGGAGCGTTGCAGCAGTTTCGCGACTGGAATGTGGTGTTCGTGCGCGTGGGCGATGTGTACGAGGCGCGGCCGGTGACGTTGGGCGCGCGCGACGCGCAGCAGGTGGAGCTGGTTTCGGGCGTGTCGCCGGGCGACACGGTGGTGGTGGAGCAGAGTTATCTGGTGAAGGCCGACATCGAGAAGTCGGGGGCATCGCATGATCATTGATCGCGTTGCGGTGGGCGGCATTGCGTCGTCGAGTGAGGGCGTTTGTTGGGTGCAGGGGGATGCGCCACGTCCAAGGCGTTCGCGCCCTTCCAGGCTAAAGCAAAGGCCTTTGCGCCCTATTGGGCTAGGGCAAAGGCTTTCGCGCCCTGTCGGGCGCGAGTTACTTTTCTTTGCTTGTGCAAGAAGCGCTTTACGGCAGCCGCAGGCTGACCAAAGTAACCAAAAGAAAGCACACCCCGTCCTCGCGCCCTCCGCGCCTGCGGCGCTGCGGGTCCGCAAGTCCGGCAGAAATTTTTGTAAGGGACATCCATGTCCCTTACAAAAACGTCGCGCATCCATGCGCGCCGCCCTGCGGGTTGTATCTGCCGGCCTTGCCGCTGCGGTATGGGGGCCCAAACGCAAACAGCAACAGCACCAGCAACAGCACCAGCAACAGCACCAGCAACAGCACCAGCACCAGCACCAGCAACAGCACCAGCACCACCACCAGCACCAGCACCAGCACCAGCAACAGCACCAGCAACAGCACCAGCAACAGCAACAGCAACAGCAACAGCAACAGCAACAGCAACAGCCTTGGTGCTGGTGTGCGGATGGGCGTTTGTTTGGCGTGCTGCGTCGCACCGCGATAGGGAGGCCGCGCTGTCGGTCGGTGGCACCACGAGGGTGGCGCGCGGCGCAGTGCGGTGCCAGGAATGCACGGAGGGGCCTGTCATGCTGACCAATATCATCCGTTTTGCGATCGCGCAGCGCTGGTTGATGCTGGCGTTGACCGGGGTATTGATCGCGATCGGGGCGTGGAGTTTTTCGCGGTTGCCGATCGATGCCACGCCGGACATCACCAATGTGCAGGTGCAGGTCAATACCGCAGCGCCGGGGTATTCGCCGCTGGAGTCGGAGCAGCGGGTGACGTTTCCGTTGGAGACGGTGCTGGCGGGATTGCCGGGCCTGGAGTCGACCCGCTCGCTGTCGCGCTATGGCTTGTCGCAGGTGACCGCCGTGTTTGCCGATGGCACCGATCTGTACTTTGCGCGGCAGCAGGTGGCCGAGCGTTTGCAGCAGGTCAAATCGCAGTTGCCGGCCGAGCTTGAGCCGCAACTGGGGCCGATAGCCACCGGCCTGGGCGAGATCTTCATGTACACCGTGGAGGCCAAGCCTAACGCACGCAAACCCGATGGTACGGCGTGGACGGCGACCGATCTGCGCACCCTGCAGGATTGGGTGGTGCGGCCGCAGTTGCGCAATGTGCCCGGCGTCACCGAGGTCAACACCATCGGCGGCTACGCGCGGCAGATCCATATCACCCCGGATCCGGCGCGTCTGGTCGCCTTGGGCTTTACGCTGGATGACGTGGCGCAGGCGGTAGAGGCGAATAATCGCAATATCGGTGCCGGCTATATCGAACGTAACGGGCAGCAGTTTCTGGTGCGCGTGCCGGGGCAGGTGGATGACATCGCGCAGATCGGCGCAATCGTGCTGGATCGCCGCGAAGGTGTGCCGATCCGGGTGCGCGATGTGGCGCAGGTGGGCGAAGGCCGCGAGTTACGCACCGGGGCCGCCACGCAGGACGGCACCGAAGTGGTGCTCGGCACGGTGTTCATGCTGGTCGGTGCCAATAGCCGCACCGTGTCGCAAGCCGCTGCCGAGCGCCTGAAAGTGGCCAACGCCAGCTTGCCGGCCGGTGTGCAGGCGGTGCCTGTGTACGACCGCACCGCGTTGGTCGACCGCACCATCGTCACCGTCGCCAAGAACTTGATCGAAGGCGCCTTGCTGGTGGTCGTGGTGTTGTTCCTGCTGATGGGTAATGTGCGCGCGGCGTTGATCACCGCGGCGGTGATTCCGTTGGCGATGTTGTTCACGCTCACCGGCATGGTGCGCGGTGGCGTGTCCGGCAATCTGATGAGCCTGGGTGCGCTGGATTTCGGCTTGATCGTCGATGGTGCGGTGATCATCGTGGAGAACTGCCTGCGTCGCTTCGGCGAAGCGCAACTGCGACTTGGACGTGTGCTCGATCGCGACGAACGCTTTGCGCTCACTGCCGAGGCCACCGCCGAGGTGATCCGTCCCAGCCTGTTCGGCCTGGGCATCATCACCGCGGTGTATCTGCCGGTGTTCGCGCTCACCGGCATCGAAGGCAAGATGTTCCACCCGATGGCCATCACCGTGGTGCTGGCGCTGAGCGGAGCGATGCTGTTGTCGCTGACCTTCGTGCCGGCGGCGATCGCCTTGCTGCTCGGCGGCAAGGTGGCCGAGCATGAAAATCGCGCAATGCGCTGGGCGCGCGGGGTGTATGCGCCCTTGCTGGATCGCGCGCTGCGGCACGGGCGCTGGGTCGGCATTGCGGCGCTGGCCACGGTGGCGCTGTGTGCGGTGCTATCCACACGGTTGGGCAGCGAATTCATTCCCAATCTGGATGAAGGCGATGTCGCCTTGCATGCCTTGCGCATTCCCGGCACCAGTCTGGAACAAGCCATCACCATGCAATCCACCCTGGAAAAACGCATCAAGCAATTTCCGGAAGTGGCGCATGTGTTCGGCAAGCTCGGCACCGCCGAAGTGGCCACCGACCCGATGCCGCCATCGGTGGCCGACACGTTCTTGATCATGCATCCGCGTGCGCAATGGCCGGACCCGCGTAAGCCCAAGGCGCAGTTGGTGGCCGAGATCGAAGCTGCGGTGAAACAACTGCCGGGCAACAACTACGAGTTCACCCAGCCGATCCAGATGCGCATGAACGAGCTGATTTCCGGCGTGCGTGCGGATGTGGCGATCAAGGTCTACGGCGACGATCTGGCGACGCTGGTGAAAGTGGGGCAGCGCGTGCAGGAGATCGCCAGCAGCGTGCCCGGCGCAGCCGATGTCAGCCTGGAACAGGCCACCGGCCTGCCGATGCTGGCGGTGGTGCCCGATCGCGCTGCACTGGCCGGCTACGGGCTCAATCCCGGTGTGGTGCAGGACACCGTAGCTGCCGCAGTGGGCGGGCAGGAGGCCGGGCAATTGTTCGAAGGCGACCGCCGTTTCGACATCGTGGTAAGGCTGCCGGAGAGCCTGCGTCAGGACCCGGCCGCCTTGGCGGATCTGCCGATCCCGCTGCGCGGCGATGGCGAGCGTGGCGATGCCGACGAATCCAGCCGCGCGGCCGGCTGGCGCAGCGGCGAGCCGACCACCGTGCCGCTACGTGAGGTCGCCAAGATCGAGACCGTGCTCGGCCCGAACCAGATCAATCGCGAAGACGGCAAACGCCGCATCGTCATCACCGCCAACGTGCGCGACCGCGATCTGGGCGGTTTCGTGACGGAGGTGCAGCAACGCGTGCAGGCGGAGGTCGCCTTGCCCACCGGTTACTGGATCGGCTACGGCGGCACTTTCGAGCAACTGATCTCTGCCGGCCAGCGCCTGGCCTGGGTGGTGCCGGGCACCTTGTTGCTGATCTTCGCGCTGTTGTACTGGTCGTTCGGTTCGTTGCGCGATGCGGTGGTGGTGTTCAGCGGCGTACCGTTGGCGCTGACCGGTGGCGTGGTGGCCTTGGCCATGCGTGGGTTGGCGTTGTCGATCTCGGCCGGTGTCGGCTTCATCGCGTTGTCGGGCGTGGCGGTGCTCAACGGCCTGGTGATGATCGCCTTCATCCGTGGCTTGCGCGCCGACGGCATGCCGTTGGAGCAGGCCCTGCGCGAAGGCGCATTGTCGCGCCTGCGGCCGGTGTTGATGACCGCATTGGTCGCCGCACTGGGCTTCGTGCCGATGGCCTTCAACGTCGGCGCCGGTGCAGAGGTGCAGCGTCCGCTGGCGACGGTGGTGATCGGCGGCATCGTCTCGTCCACCTTGCTCACTTTGCTGGTGTTGCCGGTCTTGTATCGGTGGCTGCATCGGCAGCGATCGGGGCACTCCAGAGCTGTTGTCGCGGCAACGCCACGCGGAGACGGCGCATGAGCAAGTCCTGTTGCGGGTGTGGCAAGACACTGGATGTGGCAGCGATGCAGGCCCGTCAGCGGCGCGTGCTTTGGTGGGTGTTGGCGATCAATGTCGGCGCCTTTGCGCTGATGCTGGCAGGTGCGCTGCACAGTGGCGCCGCCTCGCTGCTGTCCGGCAGCCTGGATAATCTGGGCGATGCGCTCACGTACGCACTGAGCCTGGCGGTGGTGGGCGCCAGCCTGGCGGCCAAGGCGCGGGTGGCCTTGCTCAAGGCCGGGTTGATCCTGCTGGCAGCGCTGGCGGTGGCGGCGGAGATCGGCTGGAAACTGGCGCACCCGCAACTGCCATTGTTCCAGAGCATGGGCGTGGTGGCGGCACTGAACTTTGCCGCCAATCTGGCATGCCTGCGCCTGCTGTGGCCGTACCGCGACGGCGACATCAATCTGGCGTCGGCCTGGGCCTGTTCGCGCAACGATGTCTACGAGGGCATTGCAGTGCTGGTTGCCAGTGCGGCGGTATGGGCGTTCGGCAGCGGTTGGCCCGACCTGGTGATCGCGGTGGCGTTGCTGCTGCTGTTCCTGCGCTCGGCCTGGCAGGTGGCGCATGCAGCCCTGGCGGAGTTGCGCCAGGTCACTGCGATGGCGCAGGCCGGGGGCGGCTGATCGTCGCCTGCGCACGCGCCGGGTAAATGCGCGTGCGCAGGCGGGCTCGCCGTAAGTGCTTGCGACACAAGGAATTGCCGTGCATAATGCGCGGCTCGCTGTGCCCGGATCGCTCCGGATGGCGGCACCCAGCGCGATGGGGTTGCCGGCTCGTTCCCAGCGTAAGTTCTTGATTCCCAACGTTGCGTGGCAGCTTGATGCTGTCGGGGCCGCCGCTCCCCAGGCTATGGGTGGCAATTCATTTATCGAGGTGCGTAATGTCCCGCGTATGCCAAGTGTCCGGCAAGCGTGTGCAGACGGGTAACAACGTCTCCCACGCAAACAACAGAACCCGTCGTCGCTTCCTGCCTAACCTGCACGAGCGCCGTTTCTGGGTCGCCAGCGAAAACCGCTGGGTGAAGCTCCGTGTCTCCGCGCATGCATTGCGCACCATCGACAAGAACGGGATTGATGCCGTTCTGAAAGAGCTGCGTGCGCGCGGCGAAAAGGTCTGAGGAGTAAGCAGTCATGGCAAAAGGCAAGCGTGACAAGATTCGTATGATTTCCTCGGCCGCTACCGGCCACTTCTACACCACGGATAAGAACAAGAAAAACACTCCGGGGAAGATGGAAATGATGAAATACGACCCCGTCGTGCGTAAGCACGTGATGTACAAGGAAGGCAAGATCAAGTAATCCACCGATTACACGATCTGCATCCAAGCAAACACCCGCCGAAAGGCGGGTGTTTGCGTTTGGGGAATCGATCGCGACGTCGGGACTGCCGCAGCGCGTTAGTGCGTTTGATCGGCACACGTTGATGCACGGGATTGTGTAGCGCCGTGCAAAACTTGCGATGCAGCTTGGCTGGCTGCATTCGTTTCTCCCTGCGGCAGAGGGTGAAGGGCGAAGCAGTTGGCGTTTCATTGCTGAAGGCGCGTGGCGACGCGTTTGATATCGCAGGCGGTGACCACTCTCTGAGGCGCCCCCTCATTCGGCCCTTCGGGGCACCTTCTTCCGGAGCGAGAAGGAAGAGCTATAGCCCACGTGCGCGCAATTGCGCGTCCAGGCGTGGATACACGCGCCGTGCATTGCCTTCGAAGACCTTGCGCTTGTCTGCATCGGAGATCGCCAGTGCATCGATATAGCGTTTGGTGTCGTCGAAATAATGCCCTGTCTGCGGGTCGATGCCACGCACCGCGCCGACCATTTCCGAGCCGAACAGGATGTTGTCGATGTCGATTACCTCGAACAGCAGGTCGATCCCGGGTTGGTGATACACGCAGGTGTCGAAGAACACGTTGCGCATCACGTGCGTGGATAACGGCGGTTTGCCCAACATGTCGGCCAGGCCGCGGAAGCGACCCCAGTGATACGGAACGGCGCCACCGCCGTGCGGGATGATGAAGCGCAGCTGCGGAAAATCGGCGAACAAGTCGCCTTCCAGAAACTGCATGAAGGCAGTGGTGTCGGCGTTGAGGTAATGCGCGCCGGTGGCGTGGAAATTGGCGTTGCAACTGCCCGACACGTGCACCATCGCTGGGACATCCAACTCGACCATTTTTTCGAAGAACGGGTACCAGGCGCGATCGGTCAACGGCAGGCCGGTCCAGTGGCCACCGGATGGGTCTGGATTGAGATTGCAGCCGACAAACCCGAGCTCGGTGACACAGCGTTCCAGCTCCTTGATCGAGTGCGCGATCGACACGCCCGGCGATTGCGGCAGCTGGCACACGCCGATAAAGGTGTGCGGATACAGCTGCACCACGCGGCCGATGAGGTCATTGCAATGCCGCGTCCATATCTGGCTCACGGCTTCATCGCCGATGTGGTGCGCCATGGTGCTGGCACGTGGCGAGAAGATCGTCATGTCCGCACCGCGCTCGCGCAGCAGGCGCAATTGATGCTGCTCGATGCTGTCGCGTAGTTGGTCATCGGAAATGTGCGGATACACCGGTGCCGGCACGCTTGCGTCGGTGTAATGCGCAATCTGCGCCTTGCGAAACGCATCGTGTGCAGCGGGTGCGGTGGTGTAATGGCCGTGGCAGTCGATGATCATGGCGATGCTCGTTGAAGTGCGGGTCGGATCCGTCGGACGCGTTCGGGTGAAGGCGTGCAGCGTGTGACAGCAGCCACTGCTGCGTCTGCGTCTGCCCAGCCGCCAGTCGCACGCAGTCGCTGAGTGGGTGTGCCATCGCTATCGCCATCCATCACGGCATCTCCGGAATGCGTTTCTCGCGGTGCGCGGCGCACCGACGGCACGGCATTAGTATGTGCATGCCACTGCAGGTGCATCGTTTCCCGCTTCAAGCTGCACCACAGGCCGCCCGACGCGCCCACCACGTAGGAGCGCACCGGGGCGCGACTGGCATTCGATCCGCTGCGGGAGATGCTGCTCCCCGTCTGCCACGCACCTGCCTGGCATATTCCCGGCCGGCAAGGCGTTGCCGAGATGCAACGGGACGTTGCGCCGATGTGCGATCCGCAGCGGCGCAAGCACACGCTCTCGCATGACGACACAGACGACACCGTGCAGCGCATCCACGATCGGACAAGTGCAGTGCGCACGCCGCAATCTCCCTGCTCGAACCAGCCTGACGCTGGCAACACAGCCCGATAGTGGCAGTGCTTACCCAAACAACACCCCATCGAACAATTTGCGTGCCGTCCTGACCACCGCAGCGCGCACCACTGCGCCATGTGCATCGCGTTCGATGACGCAGCCGGTCATGCCGCTGGGGTGCTCCACGTCCACCTGCTGGATGCTGCCGCCGGGCAGCTGTGCCAGCGCGTGCGCGGGTGACTCCGGCAGCAGGCAGGCGGTGGCGACGGTGACAGCGCCGAGCACACCGATCGACGCATGGCAGCGGTGCGGGATAAACGAACGCACGCTGATTGCGCCACCGTTGCGCGGTGCGGCCACCAGCATCATCTTCGGCACTGTCGCTGCACTGACATCGCCCAACTGCATCAAGGGGCCGGCCTGCAGGCGAATGGATTCCAGCCGCGCTTTGAGTGCGTCATCCGCATCCAGCGTGGCACGGTCTTCATAGCCGCTGATCCCGACATCGGCGGCGCGCAGCACCACGCACGGCATGCCGTTGTCGATCAGCGTCACCGCCACGCCATCGAGCGTGTCCACGGCGCGCCCGGTCGGCAACAGCGCGCCGCAGGAAGAACCCGCGATCTCTGCGAATGCCAACGCAATGGGTGCGGCAGTGCCCGGCACGCCGTCGATGCGCGCGTCGCCCGCATACGTGACTCGGCCGCCGGGCGTGTGCACGGTGGCCGTTGCCAGGGTGCCGGTGTTGCGCATGAAGATGCGTACGTCGGTCTGTCCATCGTGCGTGGGCAGCAGGCCGCGCTCCAGCGCGAAGGGCGCCACGCCGGCCAGCATGTTGCCGCAGTTCTGCGCATCGCTGACCTGCGCCTGTTCGACTGCCACCTGCAAAAACAAATAGTCCACATCGGTATCGGCGCGTGTGGAGCGCGACACCACCGCGACCTTGGAGGTGAGCGGGTCGGCGCCGCCCATGCCATCGATCTGGCGTAGGTCCGGCGAGCCGTAGGCGCGCAGCAGCAAGGCATCGCGTGCGGCAGTGTCGGCGGGCAAGTCGTCGGCCAGAAAAAAGCCGCCCTTGGAGGTGCCGCCGCGCATCCACATCGCGCGCACCTGCTCAGACATAGCGCAGACCCTTGGCCGCCAGGCGCTCGCGCATGGCGTAGATATCCAGGCCCAGTTCGCCGCGCGCCAGACGTTCGCGCTTGATCAGTTCGCGCGCTTCGCGGGCCTGCGCTTCGGCCAGCACGTCGGCCGCGTTGGCGCGCGGCACCACGCACACGCCATCGTCGTCGGCCACCACCACATCGCCGGGCTGGATCAGTTGCCCGGCGCAGACCAGCGGTACGTTGACCGAGCCCAGCGTCTCCTTGATGGTGCCCTGCGCGCAGATGGCGCGGCTCCATGCGGGGAACTGCATGGCGGTGAGGTCGCGCACGTCGCGCACGCCGGCATCGATGATCAGCCCGCGGCAACCGCGCGCCTGCGCCGAGGTTGCCAGCAAATCGCCGAAGTAGCCGTCGCAGCAGTCGCTGGTGGGCGCCACCACCAGCACGTCGCCGGGCTGCAACTGTTCGATGGCCACATGCATCATCCAGTTGTCGCCGGGCGGCAACGACACCGTGACCGCGGTGCCGGCGATGCGGCAGCCGGCGTAGATCGGACGCAGCCGGTGATGCAACAGACCGCTGCGTCCCTGCGCCTCGTGCACGGTGGCCACGCCGGCCTGTGCCAGCCCGTCAACGAGGGCGATCGGGGTGCGCGCAACCTGGGTGACGACCTGGCTCATCCATCCATCCTCGTTAGTACTGCGCCGAGTCTGAGTGGCGAGAGTCAATCAGCTCAAGATTCATTTGAGGTATGCGTATTGATTTTGCTTATAGTTAGAGCATGCCGCCGATGCCCGAGCCGAACCTGCGTCATCTGTATGCCCTGGTTGTGGTGCACCGGCTGGGCAGCATCAGCGCGGCTGCGCCGCAGGTGAATCTGTCGCAGCCGGCCTTGACCCAGGCGGTGGCGCGCCTGGAACAACAACTGGGCGTGCGGTTGTTCGAGCGTCAGCCCGGCGGCATGGCCGCCACCGAGGCCACCCAGTTGGTGGTGCCGCGAATCGAGCGCGCCTTGGCGCATCTGGGCCGGGGCATCCTGGTGGCGCGGCGTGCGCTGCGGCTGCCGGCGCGCCCCGGTCTGGAGCGACGGGTGTCGTTGGGCCAGTTGCAGGCGCTGGTGGCGGTGGATGTGGCGGGCAGCTATTCGCTGGCGGGGGTGCAGCTGGGCGTGTCGCAGCCGGCGGTCTACCGCGCAGTGCAGGCGCTGGCCGATGTGATCGAGGTGCCACTGACCATGCGCCGCGGCAAGGCGATGCAGCCCACGCCGGTGGCGGAGCGGTTGCTGCGGCAGGTGCGGCTGGCGCTGGCGGAGGTACGTGCGGCGCTCGATGAAGTGGCCGCCCTGCGCTCGCAGCATGCCGGGCGGGTGGTGGTGGGGGTGATGCCGTTGGCGCGGGCGATCCTGTTGCCGCAGGCGTTGGCGCGGTTTGCGCGTGCGCACCCGGCTGCCAGCATCAGCGTAGTGGAAGGGCCGTATGCGGAGTTGCTGGCGCATCTGCGCGAGGGCGGGCTGGATTTGCTGATCGGTGCGTTACGCGACCCGCTGCCGGTGCGCGACGTGCTGCAGGAGCCGCTGTTCGACGACGAGCCGGTGATCGTGGCGCGTAGCGGGCACCCGTTGGCCGGCAAGGCGTACGCGTTTGCGCAGCTGCTCGACTACCCGTGGGTGATGGCCGCTGCGGGCACGCCGGTGCGCGAGCGCTGGGAACGTATGTTCCGCGATCGGCAGCTGGAGCCGCCGCCGCTGCGTATCGAATGCGGCGCCGAGCTGACCGTGCGCGGCCTGTTGCTGGAAGACGATTGGCTGACCCTGATGTCGCGCGACCAGTTCCTGTTCGAGCGCCGCGCCGGCCTGCTGCGCGAGATCGGCAGCGCCGGGCCGCGTTTGCGTCGGCAGATCGGCATGACCACGCGCAGCGACTGGCACCCGACGCGCGCGCAGACCGCCTTCGTGCAGACGCTGCGGCAGGTGTGCGCCGAGCGCGTGCATCCGGCAGCGGCAGATGCCGGCCCGTTTCGCCATTGCATCCAACCGGTGGGGACCGCGTCGTTGCGTTTACACGCGGCCGGGTCAGAATCGGCTTCCTCATGAGAACGGAGCGCTGATGCTGCCCGACTGGTTGCAAGGGACCTGGCTGTTGGCGCTGGACTGGGTGATCCGCCTGGCAGCGCTGCTATGGATTCCCACCCGCACCACGCCTGGCGCGGCGCGCAGCTGGTTGCTGCTGATCGGCTTTGTGCCGGTGGTCGGCCTGCCGCTGTATCTGTTGCTCGGCCACCCGTGGTTGTCGCGGCTGCGCGTGGAGCGGCAGGCCACCGCCTCGCAGGTGATTCGCGAACAGCAGCTGCCGTTGCATGCGCTGCGCTGGACGCCGCCGCCCGATACCAGCAGCGCCGAGGTGGTGCCACTGATCGAACGGCAGGGCGACTTCATGCCCACCTTGGGCAATGCGGTGGAATTGCTCGACGACTACGCGCAGTCGCTGCAGGCGTTGATCGTCGCGATCGATGCGGCCGAAAAGCGCGTGCATCTGCTGTACTACCTGATGTTCGACGATGCGGTGGGCGATGCGGTGGTGGCAGCGCTGCAACGGGCAAGCGCGCGCGGCGTGCGCTGCCGCGTGCTGCTCGATGCAGTGGGCGCCAAGCGCGGCCTGCGGCGCTATCGCAAGCGGCTGCAGGCCGACGGCATCGAGGTGCTGGCGGTGCTACCCGGCGGGTTGCGCTGGCGCCGCAGCGGGCGCATGGATCTGCGCAATCACCGCAAGATTGCGGTGATCGACAACCAGGTGGGCTTTGTCGGCTCGCAGAATCTGGCCGACGCCGGCTTCATCGACGGCGTGCCCAATCGCGAGCTGGTGGCGCGCGTGCGCGGGCCGGTGGTCAATCATCTGGAAGCGGTGTTCGCCAGTGACTGGTTCACCGAAACCGGGCAACGCCTGGATGTCTGGCCGGATGCGCCGGTCTGCGAGGCCAATATCGCCACCCAGTTGCTGCCCAGCGGACCGGCGTATCCCTTCGAGAACGCGCGCGATGCGATCAATGCGGTGATCCATCTGGCGCGACGAAAAGTGGTACTGGTGACGCCGTACTTCGTGCCGGACGAGGCCTTGCTGAGCGCCTTGCGCATCGCCGCGGTCTCGGGCGTGGATGTGCAGCTGATCCTGTCCGAGCGCAACAACCAGCGTCTGGCGGCGTGGGCACAGGAAGCGTATTTCGACGAGCTGCTGCGCTGTGGGGTGAAGATTGCGCTGTACCGCCCGCACTTCCTGCATGCCAAGCACCTGAGCATGGATGAAAACATCGCGCTGGTGGGCTCGATCAATCTGGATATCCGCTCGTTCGCGCTCAACGCCGAGATCGGCATGGTCTGCTACGACACCGGCGTGGTGCAGCGGTTGCGCGCGATCGAGCAGGATTATCTGGCCAACGCGCGTCAGCTGGATCTGCAGCAGTGGCGGCGGCGCCCGGCCTGGCGACGCAGTCGCGAGGGCATCGCGCGGCTGGCGGATGCGTTGATGTAGTGGCCTGGATGTAGTGGCCTGCGGTCAGTCCGGACGCATCACCTGGAACACGTTTCCCTCCGGGTCGCGGCCGTCGTACATCTGGTAAGCGAAGCCCGCATAGCGTTTGAGTTCATCCACACGTACGCCTGCGCTGCGCAGTTGCTCGCGATGGGCGGCCAGATCGGAAGTGATGGCGAACACCAACTTGGTGGTCGAGCCGACTGCCGGTGCCGCGTCGGATGCGGGCGATGACGGCTGCTGTCGGTACCTGTCGCCCATCAGGTGCAGCGCCAGTTCGATCTGGCCCGCCGCCAGGACGACCCACTGATCGACGATCTCCTCGATGACGGGAAGCGCGAAGTGGGTCTGGTAGAACACCTTGGCCGCAGCGACGTCGCGGACATAGATGATGAGCCTGACCAATGCGATGGACATCCTGTGGGCCTCCCGCGGCGTTTACCGAGCGTGCGCGGCCGATCGTACGTGCTTCTGATGCCGGGACGCATGCTAACCGCTCCCACCCTTGCGGCCGCGGCGACGCGCCTTCGCAGCGAGTGGTGCGGTGACTGAGGGGTCTGGTGCAGCCATCGCCTACAATGCCGCAATGAACACATCGCGTGATCCCGGCGTTGCAGCGATCGCCATCGTCGGAGGCGGCGCTTCCGGCGTGCTGGTGGCATTGCAGCTGCTGCATCAGGCGACCACGCCGCTGCAGATCGTGTTGATCGAGCCGCACCCGGTGCTGGGCGAGGGCGTGGCCTATTCCACCGCGCGGCCCGAGCATCTATTGAACGTGCCTGCCGCGCGCATGAGCGCGCTGGCCGATACGCCGCAGGATTTTTTCGACTATCTGCGCATGCACGCATGCTGCCCGGAGCTGGACGACGCGCAGCTGCCGCAACAGTATGTTGGGCGCAGGCATTACGCCCCGTACCTGCGCGAGCGCCTGCAGGCCGCGCGTGCAAACAGTCCTGCGATCTTGCGCGTGCACACCGCACGCGTGCAGACCCTGCAGCCCAATGCAGCCGGCGCGCTGTTGCAGCTGGATGACGGACACACCGTGCAGGCCACCGCCGTGGTGCTGGCGGTCGGTAATGCGCTGCGCCCGTTGCCGTTGCGTGGTGCCACCGGCCTGTCGGCGGCGCAACGGGTGGAAGCCTGGGATACCGAGGCGGTGGCCGCACTACCGCAAGACGCCGCCGTGTGCATCGTCGGCTCGGGGCTGAGCATGGCCGACACCGTGGTGACGCTGGCTGCGCAGGCCCATCGCGGCGCGGTGCATGTGGTGTCGCGGCATGGTCTGCTGCCCTTGCCGCATGCGCATGGCGCTGCCGCCGACTTCGATCCACAACCATTGCTTGCCTTGTCGTTGCGCGCACGCATGCGTGCGTTGCGCCAGCACGCCCGCGCGGCGCTGGCACAGGGGCTGCCGTGGCAGAGCGTGATGGAACGCATCCGGCCATTGAGTCAGGCCTTGTGGCAAACCTTGTCGGTGGCCGATCAACGCCGTTTCCTGCGGCATGTGGTGCGCTACTGGGATGTGCATCGGCATCGCATTGCCGCGCCGGTGCATGCGCAGTTGCAGGCGATGCAGGCGCGTAGGCAACTGCAGTTGCATCGTGCGCGGCTGGATGTGGCCTTCGAGGTAGGTGCATGTGTGCGTGTGAGTGCCGGCGCCGCCAGTGCCGGGCATGCGTTGCAGCTGGATGTGCAGACCCTGGTCAATGCCACGGGCGTTGAAATGCGCGTACAGGCGATGCGTAACCCGTTGTTGCAGCAGTTGCTGGGGCAGGGCATTGCGATGGCCGGCCCGCATGGAATCGGCGTGGACACCGCTGCCGACGGCAGCCTGCTCGATGCCGACGGGCGCGCCAACCCGCGGCTGCGGGTGATCGGCAGCCTGCGGATCGGTTCGTTGTGGGAAAGCCTGGCAGTGCCGGAGTTGCGCGAACAGGCAGCGGCGATTGCGCGGGATGTGTTGGTGCAGCTGGAGCGCCGATAGGCGTGTCGGGAACAGAGAAGGAGCTTGGCTGCCTTCTCCGGCCGCGACATTGGCCTCTTCGAGGGGCGAAGGCGACGCATCGCGCCGGATGTGGTGGCGAGCGAAGCCTCGGGTGACCCGCAAAGTGTCGTGGCTGCGCCACGTGCCCTCACCCCAACCCCGGCTCCGCGCCCCGGCCCGCGCTTGCGCCGCGGGCGCTCCAAGGCACGCGTGCCCGCGGCGCGTAAGCGGTGCCTTCTCGCCCCGCAGGCGGGAGAGGGGCCCTGCCATGGCGAGCACTGCCTGATCTCTTGCAGGCGGGAAAACAATCAACCTGCTGCCTTTATCTTGCCGGTGTCAGAGGAATCAACGTCCTGCCTTCTCAGGCAGGCGTCAGAGCAATCGACGTCCTAAGCTTCTCAGGCCGGCGGCAGAGAAGCCAACATCCTGCCTTCTCAGGCAGGCCGCAGAGCAATCAACGTCCTGGCTTCTCAGGCAGGCGTCAGAGAAGCCAATATCCTGCCTTCTCAAGCAGGCCGCAGAGCAATCGACGTCCCAAGCTCCTCTGGCAGGCGTCAGAGAAGCCAACATCCTGCCTTCTCCCGCCTGCGGGGGAAGGTGCCCGAAGGGCGGATGGGGGCAGCAATCCCAAACCGCTTCATCGCAATCTCAGCCGCAGCGACGCCACAACCGGTAAAATGCGCCGGTGGATGTCTCTCATTTGCTCGATCATTTAAACCCCGCCCAGCGCGAGGCCGTTTCCGCGCCGCCGGGGCATTACCTCGTGCTGGCCGGCGCCGGCTCCGGCAAGACGCGCGTGCTGATCCATCGCATTGCCTGGCTCAACGAAGTCCAGGGCGTGCCCAACCACGGCATCTTTGCGGTGACCTTCACCAACAAGGCCGCCGGCGAGATGCGTCACCGCACCGACCTGCAGCTGCGTAACGGTAGTCGCGGGATGTGGATCGGCACCTTCCATGGGCTGGCGCATCGGCTGTTGCGCCTGCATTGGCAGGACGCGCGGCTGCCCGAAGGCTTCCAGGTCATGGACAGCGACGACCAGCTGCGGCTGGTCAAGCGCGTGGTGCAGTCGCTGGAGCTGGACGAGAGCAAGTATCCGCCCAAGCAGATGAGCTGGTGGATCAACGAGCAGAAGGACGAAGGCCGTCGTCCGCAGCATATCCAGCCCGAGCCCAACGACGATTGGACCGAGGTGCGCCGGCAGGTGTATGCGGCCTATCAGGAACGTTGCGACCGCTCCGGGCTGCTGGATTTCGCCGAGTTGCTGCTGCGCGCGCACGAACTGCTGCGCGACACCCCGGCATTGCTTGCGCATTACCGCGCACGCTTTCGCGAAATTCTGGTGGACGAGTTCCAGGACACCAACGCCATCCAGTACGCCTTCGTGCGCGTGCTGGCCGGCGAGACCGGGCATGTGTTCGTGGTTGGCGACGACGACCAGGCCATCTATGGCTGGCGCGGTGCCAAGGTCGAGAACGTGCAGCGGTTCTTGAAGGATTTCCCCGGCGCGCAGACGGTGCGGCTGGAGCAGAACTACCGTTCCAGCGCCAATATCCTGGGCGCGGCCAATGCGGTGATCGCGCATAACCCGGACCGCATCGGCAAGCAGCTGTGGACCGATTCCGGCGATGGCGACCCGATCGATCTGTACGCGGCCTATAACGAAGTGGACGAGGCGCGCTATGCGGTGGAGCGCGCGCGCCAGTGGGTGCGCGATGGCGGCAGCTACGGCGAAGTGGCGGTGCTGTATCGCAGTAACGCGCAATCGCGCGCGCTGGAAGAAGCGCTGATTTCCGAGCAATTGCCGTACCGCGTGTATGGCGGCATGCGCTTTTTCGAGCGCGCCGAAATCAAGGATGCGCTGGCTTACCTGCGCCTGCTCACCAACCGCAGCGACGATGCCGCCTTCGAACGCGCGGTCAATACGCCCACGCGTGGGATCGGCGACCGCACGCTCGACGAAGTGCGCCGGCTGGCACGCGCCAATGCGTTGTCGTTGTGGGAAGCGGCAATGCTGGCCACGCAGGAAAACAGCCTGGCCGCGCGTGCGCGCAATGCCTTGGCGACCTTCCTGAGCCTGGTCGGCCAGTTGCATGCCGAAACCGGCGAGATGGAACTGGCCGAACGCATCGACCACGTGCTGATGCGCTCGGGCCTGCGCGAGCATTGGGCCAAGGAAAGCCGCAGCGGGCTGGATTCGGAATCGCGCACCGAGAACCTGGACGAACTGGTGTCGGTGGCCTCGCGCTTCACCCGGCCGGACGACGAAGACAGCCAGGGCATGACCGAGCTGGTTGCGTTTCTGGCGTACGCCTCGCTGGAAGCCGGCGAAGGCCAGGCGCAGGCCGGCGAAGAAGGCGTGCAGTTGATGACGCTGCATTCGGCCAAGGGCCTGGAGTTTCCGATCGTGTTTCTGGTCGGCCTGGAAGATGGCTTGTTTCCGAGCGCGCGGTCGCTGGAAGAAAGCGGCCGGCTGGAAGAAGAACGGCGTCTGGCGTATGTGGGCATCACTCGCGCACGGCAGAAGCTGGTGCTGTGCTACGCCGAGTCGCGACGCATCCACGGCCAGGACAACTACAACGTCCCGTCGCGATTTTTGCGCGAGATCCCGCGCGAGTTGTTGAACGAAGTGCGCCCCAAAGTACAGGTCTCGCGCACCGCCTCGTTGGGCGCAGCGCGTGGCGGCCCGGTGCA
This sequence comes from Xanthomonas sp. WCS2018Noco2-27, assembly GCF_031843525.1. Classification (NCBI taxonomy): domain Bacteria; kingdom Pseudomonadati; phylum Pseudomonadota; class Gammaproteobacteria; order Lysobacterales; family Lysobacteraceae; genus Xanthomonas; species Xanthomonas sp. WCS2018Noco2-27. Next base: position 42,228 of record NZ_JAVTIK010000012.1, read on the forward strand.
CGGAATCGTGGAGACCGCGCCGATCAAACTCGGCGCCAACGTCGAGCACCCCACCTTCGGCGGCGGCGTGGTTGTCGATTACGAAGGCAGCGGTGCGCATGCGCGCGTGCAGGTGCAGTTCGACGAGGTCGGCGCCAAATGGCTGGTGATGGCGTACGCGAATCTGACGGTGATGTAGTTGGGTTTCATTGGCCTGCGATTGCGTTGACCTCAGTCGGCGAAGACGGCACGCGATTGCAACGCGCGTGCCTCGAGAAGAGCCGACCACTGGTGCACGTCACGCGTCGAGCGGGATTCCGGGATTGGATGACTGCCTGCGTAAACGTCAGGCGGACGACGTGTCGCCCTATTTTTGCCGTCGCGCGCTTACATTTCCCAACTGAAGGTTGAGTTGATCTGCTTGCCGTTCACGGTAAGTGTCGACTTGTTTGCAAGCACGACCAGGGTAAAGGGCGGAACACGCTTGTCGCCCCCTGCGTAGATTAGGCGGAGTATTCTGCGCTTTGTATCGAACATCTTGACCTGGAAGCCGCTGCGCAACCACACGCCCTCGCTGTCGCCAGGTGCATTGAAACGAAGACTGGCGATCACTGGTCGGGTGTCGCGCCCGATTTCGAACATGATGGAGTAGCCACCTTCTTCAAAAGAAAGTGAGGTGGTTGCGTGTGCAGAGGTGCTCAGGCAGGCCAACATCAGTAATGCAATGCAAGCGAATACAAATCGTGTCATGACGTCATCCTTGAACGCGGTCGTGCCCGAATGGCATGGGAAGAAGTATCGATGCTGGCACAGCGGTATTGCAACGTGGGCGGCAAGCAACCCAATGGCGACACAGCCGCTCTGCGGGTGAGGCAGGTGCTTGAAATCCGCATTGGCCGTTTCCACTTCGTTGGTGAGCGCGCCAGTCGCTTCAACCAGTCGGTCGATCGCGACGTTCTGTAAGCCGCGTGAGCCGGTAGTCGGGGTCATTGGTGCATCGCTCGATGCGTGCCCCCCACATCCATGCCACCCTGGTGCCACTTCATTGCACGGGTGCGCGAGACGGCATGCAAACCGAAAAACAGAAGATGCTGGCAGGCGAGCTGTACAACGCTGCCGATGAAGCGCTGCAAGCCGATCAGGCGGCCGCTGCCGAGTGGATGGTGCGTTACAACGCCGCTGCCCTGCAGACGGCGGCGCAGCGGCACGCGCTCTTGCGCGAGCGTTTGGCGGACGTGGGCGCGGGCGCGGTGATCCGTGCGCCGTTTCATTGCGACTACGGGTACAACATCCGTCTGGGCGCCGGGGTCTTTCTCAATTTTAATTGTGTGATTCTGGATATCTGCGAAGTCAGCATTGGCGATGGCACGCAGATTGGCCCTGGCGTCCAGCTTTACGCTGCCGATCATCCGCGCGATGCGGCCGGCCGTGCCAGCGGTCTGGAATTTGGACGCCCGATCCGCATCGGGCGCAACGTGTGGATTGGCGGCGGGGCGATCATCCTGCCGGGCGTGAGCATTGGCGACGATGCGTTGATCGGCGCAGGCGCGGTGGTCACCCGCGATGTCCCCGCGGGTGCGATGGCAGTGGGCAACCCGGCGCGCGTGCGCGAGATGCGGCCTGATCCGGATACCGTAGCGACGGATTGAGCGCAGTGAAAGACGCGTTGCGTGCGATGTGAGCGATCTTGTATGCGTTGCACGTAGTAGCAAAAACATCATGAGTCGCCACACCAGCAATTGCAGCATTGATCCACATCAAGGCATCCACCACCAGCGCCTGTCACCGTGAGTCCGGCACTACCCTTTGGCAGCATTGCCACCCTTGCAGGAGGTCACCATGTACAAACGTATTCTCATCGCCATCGATGCATCCGAGCTGTCGCATCGCGGCTTGTTTCAGGGACTGGAATTGGCCAAGGCGACCGGTGCCAAGGTTGACATCGTCACCGTGTCCGAGCCGTGGGCGATGGGCATGTACGACGCGATGGGCTGGAGCGTGGGCTACGAGGCTAGCCCGGAATATCGTAATGAGCGCGAAGCCGCTGCCGAAAAGATTCTGCGTCCTGCACTGGAGCTGGCGATAGCTGCAAACATTAAGGCGACCTCGCGGCATGTGCTGGACCGTTTCGCCGCCGAGGGCATCGTGCAGATCGCAGAAGAATGCAGAAGCGATCTCATCATCATGACCTCGCACGGGCGACGTGGCGTGCGCCGCATGCTGCTCGGCAGCCAGACCGTGGAAGTGCTCACGCACAGCACGATCCCGGTGCTGGTGATTCGTTGAGGCCGATGCCGATATCAAGTTGTTGATGAGCAGGCATGCAGACGGCCCATCGGGTTGTTACACGTAGGAGCGCACCTGGGCGCGACTGGCGTTCCCGATAATGCCAGTCGCGCCCAGGTGCGCTCCTACGTAGTGCTTATAGTTTCCTGTGTGCACGAGGCAGACAAGAACACGATGAATGGACGTGCAGTCTGATGCATGCACCTCGTCGTAGGAGCGCCCCCGGGCGCGATGGGGCGTTCCCGGTAATGCCATCGCGCCCAGGCGCGCTCCTACGCATTAGCCCTTCATCGGCTCCAGTTGCGCCACAAAGCGTGGCGACGGTCGGGCGAGCCGGCGCAGTGCTTCGGCGTGCATCAGCGGTGCGTTATGGGTGGGCGGCGCAGCACTGCGTGGCGTGGCGTGCGTGTGCTGCTGCGCGTCCTGGCCTAGTTCGCGCATGAAGCGCCACATCGGCATGTAGTGGCCACGGCGTGGTGCCGGTGCGTGTGGCGTGGCGCGGCATTGGCGGCGCCACTGCATCGGTGGCATGCCGAAGCGCTGCTGGAAGGCGCGCTGGAACTGCCGCTCCGAGGCAAACCCCATTTCGTACAGCAACCAGGTGAGGCTGCACTCCGGATACGCCTGCAGATAGCGGTGCGCGGTGCATAGACGCTGCTCGCGGATATAACTGGCGACGCCGCCACGCGACTGGAACAGCCGATACAACGACGCCCGCGACAGTGCGAATGCCTGTTGCAACGACTCGGTGCCGAGCTCGGCCTCACTGATGTGCTGCTCGATATAGGCCAGCAGATCGATCATCAGCGGCGCATGCGCCTCCATGGTCGAGGACGCTTGCGGCGCGATGGCGCTGTAGTAGCTGATGCTCATGCGGTACTGCCTGCGGCCCACTCCCCGGGGCCTGTCCTTTGATCAACCGAAAAAAGCATCGCCAACCCATCACGCCTCTTTCACGAAGTCGGCCGCGCATCACGCATCGGCACGATTGAGACGATTTGTCGGGTGAGCGCGCAGGGCCATTCCTAGACTCGCCGCAACGCTGAAGAGCGTCATCGCACGGCCTGTCGCTTTGGTCCGCGTGGTGCGGCAGTTGCGGGGAAGCTCGCAGCACCGGCGTCGCACGCAGGCTCCAGGCGATCGGCCGGGCCGGCGATATCCAGGCCACAAGGCAGCGCACGTGCCCCGCACGTTGGCGCAACGGGCAAGCTCAATCGGAGATCAGGCATGGCCAGCAGTCAGAAGTTCATCGCCCGCAATCGGGCGCCACGCGTGCAGATCGAATACGACGTAGAGGTCTACGGCGCGCAGAAGAAAGTGCAGATTCCGTTCGTGATGGGCGTGATGTCGGACCTGTCCGGTGCCAACGCCGGCGAACTGCCTTCGCTAGACGAGCGCAAGGCATTGGAGATCGACGTCGACAACTTCGACAGCCGCCTGCAGTCGATGCGCCCGCGTGCGCAGTTCAAGGTGCCCAACACGCTCACCGGCGAAGGCGAGCTGGCGGTGGATATCACCTTCGAAAGCATGGACGACTTTTCCCCGGCCGCCATCGCGCGCAAGGTCGCACCGCTGGCCAAGTTGCTCGAAGCACGCACGCAGTTGGCCAACCTGGACACCTATATGGACGGCAAGGCCGGCGCCGAGCAGCTGATTGCCAATGCCATCCGCGACCCGGCGTTGCTGCAGTCGCTGGTGTCGGCGGCCAAGCCTGCCTCCGAGCCGGAAGGAGCCTGACGCCATGTCCGCCACCGAAGCCGCACTGGCCAGCAGCAGTACCGAAACCAGCGAGCAGGGCGATTTTGCCGCGCTGCTCAATCGTGAGTTCCGCCCCAAGAGCGAACGCGCCAAGGAAGAAGTGGAAGCGGCGGTACGCACGCTCGCCGAGCAGGTGCTCAACCGCAGCGATGTGGTCAGCGAAGACGTTTCGCAAACCATCAAGGCCTATATCGCCGAGATCGACCGCACGCTCACCGAACAGCTCAACAAGATCCTGCATCACGCCGATCTGCAGCAGCTCGAAGGTGCCTGGCGCGGCCTGCATTACCTGGTCAACAACACCGAGACCGATCAGCAGCTCAAGATCCGCGTGCTGAACATCAGCAAGAAGGAACTGGGTAAGGTGCTCAAGCGCTACAAGGGCACCGCGTGGGATCAGAGCCCCATCTTCAAGAAGGTCTACGAGCAGGAATACGGCCAGCTCGGCGGCGAGCCGTATGGCTGCCTGGTCGGCGATTACTACTTCGACCAGAGCCCGCCGGATGTGGAGCTGCTCAACGGTATTGCACAGGTTGCTGCGGCTGCGCACGCGCCATTCATTGCCGCGGCCGCGCCCAAGTTGATGGGCATGGACAACTGGAACGAGCTGTCCAACCCGCGCGATCTGGCCAAGATCTTTTCCACGCCCGATTACGCCGCATGGCGCTCGCTGCGCGAGTCGGAAGACTCCAAGTACATCGGTCTGGCGATGCCGCGCACGCTGTCGCGCCTGCCGTATGGTGCGGCCACCAGCCCGGTGGATGAATTCGATTTCGAAGAAGAGACCGCCGGTGCCGATTCCAATAAATACACCTGGCAAAACGCGGCCTATGCGATGGCGGTGAACATCAACCGCTCGTTCAAGCAGTATGGCTGGTGCTCGCGGATTCGCGGCATCGAATCCGGCGGGGCGGTGGAAGGGCTGCCGACGCACACCTTCCCCACCGACGACGGCGGCGTGGACATGAAGTGCCCCACCGAAGTGGCGATCACCGACCGCCGTTCGGCCGAGCTGGACAAGATGGGCCTGATGCCGCTGGTGCACCGCAAGAACTCGGACATGGCCGCCTTCATCAGCGCGCAGTCCTTGAACAAGCCCGACGAATACGACGACCCGGATGCCACCGCCAACGCCGCATTGGGCGCGCGTCTGCCGTACATGTTTGCCTGCTGCCGCTTTGCGCATTACCTCAAGTGCATCGTGCGCGACAAGATCGGTTCGTTCTCCGATCGCGAGCAGATGCAGAGCTGGCTGACGCGCTGGGTGACCCAGTACATCGATGGCGACCCGTCCAATTCCAGCGAAGAAACCAAGGCGCGCAAGCCCTTGGCTGCCGCCGAAGTAGTGGTGGAAGAAGTGGAGGGCGCACCGGGCTATTACAGCTCCAAGTTCTTCCTCAAGCCGCATTACCAGCTGGAAGGCCTGACCGTCTCGTTGCGCCTGGTCTCGCGCTTGCCCTCGGCCGCCAAGGCCTGATCCAGCGTCTTTGCGTCACGGCGACGACGTGCGCTCTGCACGTCGCGCCACCTGTGTTTCCCACTTAGCGAAGGAGCAGTTCCATGGCGTTCGACATGCATATCAAGTTCGGCAGCGGCAAGGTCAAGATCGAAGGCGCGTCCAATCACAAGAAGCACAAGGGCGAGATTCCGATCCTGGCGTGGTCGTGGGGCGCGAGCAATTCCGGCGACCTGCACACCGGTGGCGGTTCGGCCAGCGGCGGCAAGGCGCATATCCAGGACATTTCCATCACCAAGTACGTCGACGGTTGTTCCAACGCATTGCTCGATGCGGTGTGCACCGGCGCACGCGTGGAAAACGCCTGGTTGTACGTGACCAACGCCACCGGCGAGCAGAGCGACTTTCTCACCATCGAGTTGAGCGAAGGCGTACTGATCACCTCGCTGTCCACCGGCGGTTCCGGCGGCGAAGACCGTCTGACTGAAAACGTGACGCTGCACTTCGGCAAGTTCAAGTACGGCTTCCAGCCGCAGGACGACAAGGGCACGGCGCAGGGCGGCGCGAAGGAATTCACCTACGACATCCAGGCTGTCGCCAAGGCGTAATGCCGGCAACACCAACGGCGGTGCCATAGGCACCGCCACTTTCTTCGATAAGGACACGCGCGATGGATGCCACCGCACAGACCCTGCTCGCCCGTGGCGAGCCGGCGCAGGCGTTGCAGCAATTGGTGCAGCAGGTGCGTCGGCAACCGGCCGATGCAGCGCAGCGCGTGTTTTTGTTTCAGCTGCTGGCCGTCCTGGGCCAGTGGTCGCGTGCGGCCGACCAGCTACGCGCCTGCCTGGAGCTGGATGGCGGCAGTGCGCCGATGGTGTACACCTACCAGCGCGTGTTGCAGGCAGAACAGACGCGCGCTGCGGTATTTGCCGGCGACTGCCTGCCGACCGTGATCGGTGCACCGGATGCCTGGATGGCGCTGCACCTGCAGGCCTTGCAGTTATCGCTACGTGGCAATGCAGCGCAGGCGGCCGCATTGCGCGAGCAGGCGTTTGCGCAGGCACCGGCCATCGGCGGCACGCTGGATGGCGTGCGGTTCGAGTGGCTGGCCGATGCGGATGCACGCTTCGGCCCATGCATCGAACTGATCCTGGACACCGGCTATGCGTGGGCACCGCTGCATCAAGTGCAGCAGCTACGCTTCGAAGCGCCCAGCGATCTACGCGACACCGTATGGGCGCCGGTGAGCGTGCTGTGGCGCAATGGTGGACAGGCGTTTGCGTACATGCCGGTGCGCTATCCCGGCAGCGAACACCTGGATGCGGGCGAGCTGCAACTGGCGCGTCGCACCGAATGGACCGAAGGTGCACAGGGCGAAATCGGCCTGGGCCAACGCATGCTCAGCACCGAGTCGCGCGAGGTTGCGCTGCTCGAGGTGCGCGAGCTGCAGTTCGACGCGTCCTGATCGTCATGGCCGAGCTCACCACCACCGAACGCTTGCAGCCCTCGCTGCTGGACCGGCTCACCGATGCCGCGCCCAGCCAACGCGAAGAGAGCCGCGACCAACGCGTGATTTCGGCAACGCGCCTGCGCGAATGCGTAATCCGCGATCTGTCGTGGCTGTTGAATGCAGTGAATCTGGAAACCAGCTGGCCGCTGGACGCGCATCCGCAGATCCGTCGCTCGGTGCTCAACTTCGGCATCCCCGATCTGGCCGGCGCAGCCGTGGCCGGCATCGATGCGGCCGCGCTGCAGCAGCGTATTCGCGACGCCATCCTGGCCTTCGAACCACGCCTGATTGCCGATACCTTGCGCGTGAGTGTGCACGCCGACGCTGCACGCATGGACAAGCGCTCGCTGCTGTTCACCATCCAATCGGAGATGTGGGCGCAGCCGCTGCCGTTGAACCTGTATCTGAAGACCGCGCTGGACCTGGAAACCGGCCGACTTGAAGTGATGGAGGGCCACGGCTAATCCCATGGACCCGCGCCTGCTCCCGTACTACACCCGCGAATTGCAGCACGTGCGCGACATGGGCGCCGAGTTTGCGCGCGAGTACCCCAAGATCGCCGGGCGGCTGGGGCTGGATGCGTTCGAATGCGCCGACCCGTATGTGGAGCGCCTGCTCGAAGGGTTCGCGTTTCTGGCCGCGCGTGTGCAGCTCAAGCTGGATGCGCAGTACCCGGTTTTCACCCAGCACTTGCTGGAAATGGTCTACCCGCATTATCTGGCGCCGCTGCCCTCGATGGCGGTGGTGCAGTTGCAGCCGGATCTGAAAGACAGCGGTTTGAGCGCCGGTGTCGACGTACCGCGGCATAGCGCGCTGCGCAGCCTGATCGGCGCCGGTGAGCGCACCGCCTGCGAATTTCGCACCGCGCATGCGGTGACGCTGTGGCCGCTGCAGTTGGCCGAGGCAAAGTATCTGGAATCGCCGGCTGCGCTGGCGGCGGCCGGGATCGCATTGCCCGCCGGGCGCAGCGTACGCGCCGGCATCCGCTTGCGCTTCGAGCTGGTGGGCGGTGCGCAGACCCAAGGCCTGGCCTTGGATCGGCTGCCGCTGTTCCTGGCCGGCGCCGATGGCCTGCCCAAGCGGCTGTACGAACAACTGCATGCCGACACCAGCGCCGTGCTGGTGCGTGGCAGCGATGCGCAGGGCGCGACCGTGCAAACGCTGCAAGGTGCCGATGCGTTGCAGATGCGCGGCTACGCCGACGACGACAGCTTGATCCCGTACGACGGTCGCTCGTTCAGTGGCTACCGGTTGCTGCAGGAATACTTCGCCTGCCCGGAGCGCTTTCTGTTCGCAGAACTCACCGGTTTGCGCACCGCATTGCGTCGCCTGCACGGCACCAGCTTCGAGGTGGTGATCTTGCTGGAACGCAGCGTGCCCAGCCTGGCGGCCGCAGTGAGTGCCGAACACTTCAAGCTGTTCTGTACGCCGGCGATCAATCTGTTCGAACGCCGCGCCGACCGCATCCATCTGCAGACCGGCCAGCACGAGTATCACGTGCTAGCCGATCGCACCCGGCCAATGGATTTCGAGATCCATCATCTGGGCGAGGTGGAAGGCTTCGGCGACCGCCAGGAACCGGAACAACGCTTCACCGCGTTCTATGGTGGCGACGCACACACCTGGCATGCGCGGCATGGCGCGTTCTACACCATGCGCCGCGAGCCACGCCTGCTGTCGGCGCGGCAACGCCGCGATGGCGCGCGCTCCAGTTATGTGGGCAGCGAGGTGTTCGTCAGCCTGGTCGATGCCAACGATCAGGCGCATGCTAGCAAATTGCGTCAGCTCGGGCTGCAGCTATGGTGCAGCAACCGCGACCTGCCGTTGCACATGCCGGTGGGCAAGGGCACCACCGACTTCAGTATGGACAGCGGTGTGCCGGTACAGAGCGTGCGCTGCGTGGCCGGGCCGACCAAGCCGCGCCCCGCTGTGTCCGACGGGCAAACCGCGTGGCGCTTGCTTAGTCAATTGCAGCTCAATTATCTGTCGCTGTTCGAAGATGGCCCCAACGGTGCGGCGGCGCTGCGCGAGATCCTCACCCTGTATTGCGACCCGTTCGATGCCTCGGCACAGCGGCAGATCGAAGGGGTCAAGCAGGTTACCGGCACGCCGATCGTGCGACGCATTCCGGTGCCGGGCCCGATCACGTTCGGCCGTGGTTTGGAGATCACGCTCACTTGCGAAGACGCCGCCTTCGAAGGCACCGGCGCGTTTCTGCTGACCTCGGTGCTGCGGCACTTCTTTGCGCGCTATGTCTCGGTGAATTCCTTTACCGAAACCGTACTGCGCACCACCGAACGCAACGAGGTGGCCCGATGGCCCGCCCAGCCCGGCTCCCGACCGCGCCTGTAAGCGCCGGTGCTGCCGCGCTGGAACAGGCGCTGCAGACCCGGCCCCAGGACTTCACCCCGTTTGCGGCGCTGCGCGCGATCGAGCGCTGCCATCCGTTGCAGCCGCGCCTGGGCGAATCCGCCCGTGCGGTGGACGACGTGGTGCGCCTGCGGCACACCCCGTCGCTGGCATTCGCGCCGCACGCCTTGGACCGCTACACACCGGCGCACGACGCGCAACCCGCGGCGCTGTACGGGCTGTTTCTCGGCCTGTTCGGCCCCAACGCGCCGCTGCCGCTACACCTGACCGAATACGCCATCGAGCGTGCGCTGCAAGCCAAGGATGGCACCTTCGCCGCGTTTGCCGATGTGTTCCATCACCGCATGCTCAGCCTGTTCTATCGCGCCTGGGCGCAGGCGCAGCCCACCGTGCAGGCCGAGCGACCGGCCAGCGATCAGTTCCGTGCGTGGCTGGATGCGCTGGTCGGTATCGCCAGCCCGCACCTGCGCGAGCGCGATGCATTGCCCGACGATGCGCGCCGCTATCACGCCGGCCGGTTTGGCGCGGCCACGCGCACACCGGAAGGCTTGCGCGCCGTGCTGCAGCAGCTGTTCGACTGGCCGGTACAGGTACAGGAATTCATTGCCGAATGGATGCGGCTCCCCGCCGATGCGCAGTTGCAACTGGGCCTTGGTCCGCGCAATGCACGGCTCGGTGTGGACAGCGTGGTCGGTGCGCAGGTACGCGGCGCACAGCAGCGTGTGCGAATTCGGCTGGGGCCGCTGCCACGCATCGCGTTTCAACGTTTCCTGCCCGGTGGCCACGCGCTACGCCAGCTCACCGCGGCGGTACGCAGCTATCTGGGCGACGAATTCGGCTGGGAGCTGCAGTTGCTGCTCAAGGCCGACGAAGTCCCCACCCCGCACCTGGCACGCAATAGCCGCTTGGGCCTGGACACCTGGCTCGGCCGGCGCGCCTGGAGCGTTGCCGACGCCGACGAGGTGGTGTTGCGCCCCTCCGGCTGATCGCACCGCTACCACTGCCGCTCACACACACGCTTACACGCAACGTAACGACTTTGAAGGACGCATCATGGCCGAGATCTCCCGCAGTGCCCTGTTCGGCAAGCTCAATCCACTCGCCTATCGCGGCATCGAAAGTGCCACGGTGTTCTGCAAGCTGCGCGGTAACCCGTATGTGGAGTTGGTGCACTGGTTGCATCAGCTGCTGCAGCTGCAGGACTCGGACCTGCACCGCATCATCAAGCACTTCCAACTCAATCCTTCCACGCTGGCGCGCGATGTCACCGCCGCGCTGGACGGCCTGCCGCGCGGCTCCACCGCCGTCACCGATCTATCGGCCAATGTCGAAGAAGCCGTGGAGCGTGGTTGGGTGTATGCCTCGCTGAGCTTCGGCGAGGCGCAGGTGCGCACCGGCTACCTGGTCGTCGGCATCCTGAGCGTGCGCGGTCTACGCAACGCGCTGCTGGCGATCTCCAAGGAATTCGAAAAGCTCAAGCCCGCTGTGCTCAATGAGCACTTCGCGCAGATCGTGGCCGGCTCGCCGGAAGATGGACTGCTGCCCAGCGATGGGTTTTCGCTCGGTCAAAGTGCGGCGCCGGGCGAAGCCAGCGGTGCCATCGCCCCGGCCGCGATGGGCAAGCAGGAAGCGCTGAAGAAATTCACCACCGATCTCACCGCGCAAGCGCGCGAGGGCAAGCTGGACCCGATCATCGGCCGCGACGACGAGATTCGCCAGGTGGTGGACATCCTGATGCGTCGCCGCCAAAACAACCCCATCCTGGTCGGCGAGGCTGGCGTGGGCAAGACCGCCGTTGTGGAAGGCTTCGCGCAGCGCATCGCCCGCGGCGACGTGCCGCCCGCATTGAAAGACGTGCAACTGCGCACGCTGGACGTCGGTCTGTTGCAGGCCGGCGCAAGCATGAAGGGCGAGTTCGAGCAGCGCCTGCGCGCGGTCATCGACGAAGTGCAGGCCAGCCCCAAGCCGATCATCCTGTTCGTGGATGAAACCCACACCTTGGTCGGCGCCGGTGGCGCGGCTGGCACCGGCGATGCCGCCAACCTGCTCAAGCCGGCACTGGCGCGCGGCACCTTGCGCACTGTGGGCGCAACCACATTCGCCGAGTACAAGAAGTACATCGAAAAAGATCCTGCACTGAGCCGGCGTTTCCAGGCCGTGCAGGTGGACGAGCCGGACGAAGCCAAGGCGGTGCGCATGATGCGCGGCGTCGCTTCGATGATGGAGCAGCACCACAGCGTGCAGATCCTCGACGAGGCGCTGGAAGCGGCGGTCAAGCTCAGCCACCGCTATATCCCGGCGCGGCAGCTGCCGGATAAATCGGTGAGCCTACTCGATACCGCTTGCGCCCGCGTTGCAGTGAGCCTGCACGCCACGCCGGCGGAAGTGGACGACAGCCGCCGCCGCATCGAATCGCTGGACACCGAACACGCCATCATCGAACGCGAGCGCGCCATCGGCATCGTGGTGGATGAGCGCGCGGCCGCATGTGCCGGCTTGCTCGATGGCGAGCGTCGCCGTTTGCATGACCTGGAACAGCGCTGGGTGTCCGAGAAAACACTGGTCAATGAACTGTTGTCGCTACGCGCACAACTACGCAGCGGCAACGCCCCGGTCGAAGGCACCGGCAGTGTGTTGGAAGCCGAGGCAGAGCAGGACGCCTCCGGCGATACCGCCGTGCTCGACGCACCGGTGCAAGTGGATCGCGACACGCTGCTAGCACGCCTGCAACTGGTGCAGGCCGAACTAGTCGCAATGCAAGGCGAATCGCCACTGATCCTGCCCACCGTCGATTATCAAGCCGTCGCCGCCGTGGTCGCCGACTGGACCGGGATCCCGGTCGGGCGCATGGCGCGCAACGAGATCGACACCGTACTGCGCCTGCCCGAACTGCTGGCCAAGCGCGTGATCGGCCAGGACCACGCCATGGAGATGATCGCCAAGCGTATCCAGACCAGCCGCGCCGGCCTGGACAACCCGGACAAACCGATCGGCGTGTTCCTGCTGGCCGGCACCTCCGGCGTCGGCAAGACCGAAACCGCACTCGCCCTGGCAGAGACGCTGTACGGCGGCGAGCAAAATCTGATCACCATCAACATGAGCGAGTACCAAGAAGCGCACACCGTCTCCTCGCTCAAGGGCGCACCGCCGGGCTATGTGGGCTATGGCGAAGGGGGCGTGCTCACCGAAGCAGTGCGCCGCAAACCCTACTCGGTGGTGTTGCTGGACGAAGTGGAAAAAGCGCACCCCGACGTACACGAACTGTTCTTCCAGGTCTTCGACAAGGGCTGGATGGAAGACGGCGAAGGCCGCCGTATCGACTTCCGCAACACCTTGATCATCCTCACCAGCAACGCCGGCACCGACCTCATCGCCAGCCTGTGCAAAGACCCGGAGTTGATGCCGGATCCGGAGGGCATGGCCAAGGCCATCCGCGAGCCGTTGCTGAAGGTGTTTCCGCCGGCATTGCTCGGGCGCTTGGTCGCGATTCCGTATTACCCGCTGAGCAACGACATGCTCGGCCAGATCGTGCGGCTGCAGTTGAACCGCATCAAGAAGCGGATCGAGGAGCGTTACAAGATTCCGTTCGACTACGACGACTCAGTGGTGGAGCTGGTGGTAAGCCGGTGCACCGAGAGCGAATCGGGTGGGCGGATGATTGATGCGATTTTGACTAATTCCATGTTGCCGAAGATTAGTCGTGAGCTCCTCAACCGAAGCCTTGAAGGCAAGCTTGCATCACTGGTCAAAGTAGATGTCAAGAAAAATGAATTTTCCTGCCATTTTGGTTGACGTCGGCTCCTCTCCTTAAATTCACCCCAATATTATTCTGAAGGAAGCGGACATGCCAGTAAAAGATCTGAAAAAGGCATCGGACCTAACGCTCAGAAGTGCTTATGAGCAGGATTACAAGACCGAGCGCGAGAAGAAGGACCACGTACATCGTCAGGTCATCAATATCGTCAATGAGACGAGACGCATCTCAGGTATTGACTACGATGTGATCGACCTAAGCGTGCTGCGGCAACAAAATTACAGCAATGTAGCCAACTTCCTGCAAAACGCTATTACAAGTGGTGGCGTACGCCCCGACACGCCTTTTCATCAGAACTTAGAGCTGCGCTACCCGGTTGACGCCGTCAACTCTTATCGCTATGTCGAATATAATGTGATCGGTGGTGGAATGCGCATCGTTTTCGATTCGGCGAATCGTGCAATTTTCCTGAGCGCGCACTACTCTAGTCCGGCCCTCATTACCGAATCGGGCGCCGACGAGTACATAGTAGCCGACATAGCTTGCACTCTAGCGGGTACTCAACAAAATCTCCGGCGCCATTCCGACGGGACCTTTTTCAGTGCTGAAGATCAGTCCGATTTATGGTTGTACCCGAAGCGCGATCCCGTATTCAAGGCTTGGCTTGAGAACAAGGGAAGTTGTCAGGCGCAGTCGACGCTCAAGGCCTATAACCTGCTTTGACGCTGCGATCTTGGCGCTCGTGTTGAAACAAAATGGATTCCAATCTGACTTTAAATATCTTATTGCAATAGGGCTAGTTGAAAGGCCGTTGCCGCAAACAGATATCAACTGCTTCTGTCGAAAGCCTGGCTCTTCTGTGCTGGTAGCTGGATGATGTGTTCACGAATAACGAGGCCAGTTTTACTTCGGGGGTAAATCTGGTTTTATTCGACCTAAGTATTGCTAGTCAAGCAAGTGGACTATTTCCTTGTTGCATGGAAGGTACTATTGCGAAGGAGTTGAAAGATGCCAAAATCATTGCGCAAGCAAGTTAACCGAAAAGATAAGGGTTACCATACGCTCAGACGATCGGAGATAAGTGATCTGGATAAGGCTGCAAGTTTTCTGCTGGCAATTAGCTACTCTGGACGAACTTCGCAGACAAAAGTCTCCCAAGGATTAATTCAAATGGATTGTGTTGCAGTGGCGGTCATTAATGACGAATGGCTGGTCGCGGCAAACAGTCGCCGACTCGATGACTGGCATATGGAGGCGCTGGCGCAGGAGCTTGGGTTTGATTTTACATATGCCATTGTCGAGCGTGGTCAAGGTGGTATGCATGCCGAGATGCAAATTTTGGAAGAGATAAAAGCTAGTAATTACTCGGCAAAGGGCGTGCACATGGGGGTCTCTAAGCCGTGCTGTTTCGACTGCAAGTCGACGCTGGATACCGTGGAAGGGCTGTACTCCCACTATCACACAGATAAAGTGGTGAACTGGGAGGCCCCAGATTTGAGCTAAACTACATTATTTGGAGTCGATTAATTTGCATGCCTTGCCCAGGTGTTTTGTGCGATGCATTCCTGAATTTAAATTTCATAAGATAGATGGGAACTCTGCTGAAGTTTTTCGAGGTGATGAATGCCAGCTTCTGATTATGAATACGAAGTGTCGCGGGCAATACGAAATTCGGCTAATCCTGCGGATAATGTAGTGGAGCGCTGTGCGGGAGGAGGGCTACGAAACGCGAATGAAACCGACCCGCATCGAATTCCTATTATTCGTGAATGGGAGTATGCTGCTTCAAGAATAATCGCTTTCTCGACAGTGGATTCTTGCCTCGGTGCGTTACAAATAGCTGACGGCGATAGATTGCGGGGTGCTCACTTTTCAATGTATGCGTCAGGTGCGCAGTTTGATGTTGTCCAGTTCAATGCAATGATGGCTTCGGCCGGATTTCAGCTGAATTTACCGATTCTATATTTTGGTGGGGGCGTGGACGATTGGCGACAGGGACTAGGTGTCAATGGCTACATGGGCGTAGGTCCTTTTGCACATCCTGTATTTGACGAAAACCAGAGAGCGTGGATTTTTGAAGTGAAAAATGGTGTCTTTACCTATCACTCATGGCGGATTTAATTGTCGGATTAATTAAGTTAATTATTGAAAGAATCAATGCGATTGCTGGGCAGGTTGGTGGGTGACGCCATGCTTTGGAAATGAGTGGATAACGATGTAGGTTCACTTATCGGTCGACTGCGGCGACTTGCGGCGTCGATGAGCTGTTCTAACGCCCGCAAAAATATGCGTCGACGGCCATTGTGCTTGCGCGTCGGCGGTAAATGCAGTTCGTTTGCGCTTCCATCGCCGGATGGAGCTGTATTTGGCGCAACAAAGGGTGCATGCGACATTGGTCGGCAAGCACTCTGCTTCCGCTTCGCGCTGCCATTGGTAACGCACAGGCGTTGCGACTATCCAGGCCGGTCGGTAAAGCTGCCAGGTACGCTTTACCCATGCTGGCGATTGAATAGCCAACATGTACGACTCCGAGGAATGAAGCCTCATTCCCTGCTATCGGTAAGCTATGCCGTTCCGGGGAGGGGCAAATGAAAAGAAGTCTTGCGGTGGTGATCTATCTGTTGGCGTTGCCGGCGGCGGCGCAGTCTGCCTACAAGTGCAGCGATGCAAAGCTGGGGACTGTTTACCAGTCCACGCCGTGCGCCAACGGCGCCGAGCAGAAGCGTTGGACCAAGCAAGCCGCGACGGCTCCGATGGCAACGTCGGCGGCGCAGGCAGGTGCACAAACGGCATCTGCCACGGCCCAGGAATCGAACCTGGGTTTACGCCTGATCAGTTACGAGCGCCAGCCCAGCCCGGAGGCGTGTACGCGCGCCACCCATGTGCGCGATAGCGCCCGCGTCGACGCCACGATGCGTCGCGATTCCGATTTCATGCAGGCCGTCGAGCGGGCGGTCGTACAGACCTGTCGTTAAACGGTCTCTCTAACTCGGGCGTGGGCAATTAAAGCAATCCAGGGAGGATCGATGTAGGGACGTGAGGGTGCCTCTTTCAGGTGGGGCGAGTTGTTGATCGTGGTGAAAGGCGCGTTCGGGCTGTCGATCTGGTCCAGTGTTTCGGCGCTGGCGCGGGATGCCGTCGAGCCTGTCTTTTCCGACGCGAGTCTGTGGGGCATGGTGCTCTATGAACTGCTGTTGCTGGCGATCTTGCTGCCGGTGCTGCGGTTCCGCGGCTGGACGCTGCAGTCGCTGGGGCTGCAGTGGCAGCTGCGCGAGGTGGTGATGGGGCTTAGCTTGCTGGTGGGTTGCCTGGTGGCCACCTATCCGCTGACGCAATTGAACGGGCCCATGGGTGGAGCCGGGAGTTCATTCGGCGCGATGGTCGCCGGACAACTGTCGATCACGGCTGTGCTGGCGATCTCGCTGATCAATCCGATCTTCGAGGAAGTGTTCGTATGCGGTTACGTCATCCGCGCCCTGGAGCCGCGCCATGGCCGGGCGTTCGCGGTGAATGTGAGCGTGGCGATCCGCACGTCGTATCACCTCTACCAGGGCCCGATAGGCTCCATCAGCATATTGGTGATCGGGCTGATCCTGGTTGGCGGGTGGCCCGACGCGGGCGGCTGTGGCCGGCGATCCTGGCGCATGGAGCGCTCGATCTGCTGGGGTTGATGGTCTACACCTGACTGGCCTGGCGTCGCCGCGATGTCGCACACTTGCCACTCTGGTCGAACACAGGACGCGGCGATGGCACGGCAATATGGATGGAGCGGGATACTGGTGTGGCTGGCAGCCTTCGGTGCGGTGGCGGCCGGTCCGACGCCGGGCGAATACAGCACCAAGCAAGGCTGGGGCAGCCTACAGGTCAGCGACAAGGGTGGGGCGCGCCAGTTCGAAATTCTCACCATGGGCGCCAACGGCCACAGCTGCACGCTATCGGGCACCCTGCACGGCGACAAGGCGGAAGTGAGCGATGTTGTCGATGCGCCCTGCAAGCTATCGTTCGAACCTGTGGCGGGCGGCTTCACCATCGCCGCACTGACCCAGGACAGCTGCCGCGACTACTGCGGCATGCGTGCCCATTTTGAAGGCGACTATCTGCAGTTGCCGGCCGGTTGCACGTCCGCTGCCAGCAGCCGACGACGTGAGGCGTACCTGCGGGACTATCGCGGCAAGCGCTATGCCGAAGCGCTCGCCGGCATGCAGGCATTCGCAGGCGAGTGCGGCGAGTTTCTCACCTGGCTCGATCGCGACCGTTTCGCCAACGACAGGGCCCTCACCCTGCTGCGCCTGAACCGCCCGCAGGAGTGCCTGGCGGCGCTGGACCAGACCATGGCGGGTCGTAGCCACGACGAGGCCTCGTTCCAGGCGGAGCTGGATCAGAACAGCACGATGCTTCCGCCCAGCGACTGGGACGCCTACCTGCCGATCGCCAAGTCCACCTGGTTCAATCGCAAGCTATGCGAGGCGGCCAAGCGCTGAGCATGAGATGGGCTGTGTTGCTGCGCGTGGGTCAGCGCAGTCAGACGGCGTCGCGATGATTGAGACGTTGTGTCGGGTGTGTGTTCTACCGCTCGCTAAGGTTGGCTTGAGCCCTACCGGTGCTTGAGGACAGCATGAGCCCTGTTGCTAGATCAAGTTTCTGTCGATGCTCTCCGGTCACGTTTTATCGTGACTCTGGAAGCATCAATCAATGTCCCTGACGCTGTAGGCATGGATAAGACGGTGGCGTTGAGTTTCCGGCATCAGAGCTTCGGCATGGCGCTGGCCAACTGCTTCGGAAGGATATTGGAAATCAGATACGTCAGGAAATGTTGCGCTGAATAACAAGGTGTCACGCACGCTGCGTCCAACGTTGTGCCAGGGTGCCGGTTGATCGGTCATCCATGGCGAGAGGCGACTCGGGGCGGCCTTCCCAGCCCCCAAGAGGGTAATTATCATGGCTATCACGATCCTTTCCGCTGTGTACGGCACCAGCAAGGCAGGAGTCGATGTCACCCAGGTGTGCCAGAACGTCGTCGACACAGGCAACGACGATATCACCGCAAGCAATGCCTTCTTCGGAACGGACCCCGACCCGGGTACGGTCAAGAGCTTTGCGCTTCTGTATAAGAATCCCGCGTTGAACAACGGCAATCCCATCGCGCTCGGTTGCGCGGAAAATGGGCAGATCGATCTGGTTCCCAATCCGCCTACTGCCACGACGCCCGTTCCAGTGCCGGGTAAACCCAGCTTTACAGTCGTGCGTGCACTGTACGGCACCGGTAACAACGGGTACGACGTCACTGCCACATGCCAATGGCTGATCAACAACGGTGGTACCGCGATCACGGTGAGCAACGCAACGTTCGGCGGGGATCCCGATCCCAATGTCAAAAAGAACTTTGCCATCGTTTACACGGCTGTCGGCGGCGGCGCGCAGCAGTTTCGTGCCTGTGCAGAAGGCTCGACATTGAACTTGAGTTAGCCGGTTGCTGAGCAGAGTGCGTTGCGCTGATGTGGCCCAAGATTGGCCATGATTAGTAGTTCTCCAGTCCTTCTCCCGTCAGTGGGGAGGGACAGGAGATTATGTAGCGCAGAAGACGCTGAGGATGAAGATGGTGCCTTGTCGACCAAGTCGTGGCTAACCATGTCCCAAGATTGCGCCAATAAGATCGGATTAGCCGGCTCTGATTCTTTCATGAATCAATCGCCGGTCATCGGCCACTGCGGCAAGCCGCTTTGGTTTTCCCGTCTTGTTGAAGGTTGAACGAATCGTGCACCCGCCAATCTCTGCCGCACGCTGTCTCCTCCTCGCATTGGTTGCATTGAGCGCAACCGCATTCGCCGCCGAACCAATCACCGGGAAGTGGTTCACCGATAACCAACAGGCACTGGTCGACATCCAGCCGTGCGGTACATCGCTGTGCGGCACCATCGTCAAGGTGCTGCGTGTCAAGCCGGGTAGCGCAAAGATCGATGTGTTCAATCCGGATCCGTCAAAGCGCCACAACCCGATGGAAGGAACAGTGATTCTGAGCGAGCTGGTGGATGCGGGGGATCTGTGGAAAGGCAAGATCTACAACCCTGAGTCGGGCAAGCGCTATAACGCCAAGGTCAAACGCGATGCCGATGGCTCGTTGAAGGTGGAGGGATGTGTGGCCTTCATCTGCCAGGGCCCAACCTGGCAGCCTGCCAACTGATCGCCGCGCAGACGCACGGTCGGGGAAGCCAGCCAGCTCGATACAGCCAGCCCGTTGCAACCTGGGCCGGGCATCCAAGCGCGGCTAACCAAACGAGTGGGTAGCCGCCTGGCAGGCGCAGCCGATGTTCGACCTCGGCCGGCCCAACTCGGACACTACGGTTCCTGCGCGCCGTCCACGCTCACCTGATGCCTGTCCGGACGGCGTTGTGAGCCGTCTAAATCGTTACGTATTCAGCCGCCCACCCAGCCGCCAATGCGGGATACTGCGCTCCCACGCAGGCGAGATGGGCCCCGATGTCCGAGCTGCCGATCACCGAGTTGTTGCAGGCCTGGCAGCACGACGCGCCCGGGGCGGGCGACGCCTTGGCGCGGCAGGTCTACGAGGTGTTGCGCAGCACCGCACTGCGCGAGTTGCGCCGCGATGCACGCGGCGGGCTTCAGGCAACCGAGCTGGTGCACGAGGCGTGGATGCGGCTGGAGCAGGGCCAGCAAGGGTTTCGTTCGCGCGCGCATTTCTATGCGGTGGCGGCGCTGCAGATGCGCCATCTGTTGGTGGATCTGGCGCGGCAGCAGGCCAGCGCCAAACGGCTTGGGCAGGCGGTGACGCTGACGATCAGCTTGTCCGACGGCGCAGCGCGACCGGAAGCGTTGATGGTGGTGGCCGATGCCTTCGACAAGCTGGCGCGGGTGGATGAGCGCAAGGCCAAGGCGTTTGCGTTGACCGAGCTGGTGGGCTTGAGCGTGGCCGAAGCGGCCGAGCAGCTGGAGGTGTCGGTGCCCACGCTGGAGCGCGATCTGCGGTTTGCGCGGGTGTGGTTGGCGGCGCAGCTGTGAGCGTGGCGGCCACTGCCTGGCAGCGGCTGGAGGCGCTGTTCCATCAGGCCTGTCAGTTGCCGGTGCGCGAGCGCGAGGCCTTTGCGCATGCCCAGGCAAGCGACGATGCGGTGTTGCGCGATGAATTGCTGGCGATGCTTGCAGTGGAATCGCAGGCCACGCTGCGCGTGCGTGGGCCACTGAAACAGGCCGCCGCCGCATTGCGCGCGCCGTTGCCGGAGCTGCCGGCCGGCACGCGCTTTGGTGCGTGGGCGATCGACCGCCTGATCGGTGCCGGCGGCATGGGCCAGGTGTATCTGGGCCATCGCGCCGACGGTGCCTACGAGCGCGAGGTGGCGATCAAGCTGGTGGCCGCCGACGCGCTGGATGTGCAGGGCCGTGCATTGTTCGAGTTCGAATGCCGGTTGCTCGCGCAGATGGTGCACCCGGCGATCGCGCAGATTCACGATGTGGGCACCGATGCGCACGACCGCCCCTACCTGGTGATGGAGTACCTGCGCGGCGAGCCGATCACCTGGTGGTGCGATGCGCATCGGTTGTCGTTGCATGCGCGCGTGTTGCTGATGTTGCGGGTGAGCGAGGCGGTGCAACACGCGCATCAGAAAGGCGTGATCCATCGCGACCTCAAGCCCAGCAACGTGCTGGTCAGCGAGATCGATGGGCGGCCGATGCCGGGAGTGATCGACTTTGGCATCGCCATCGATGCCGCCAACCCGGGCGTGACCTCGGCGCATGGGCGCGGCACTCCCGGCTACATGAGCCCGGAGCAGGCGCGCGGCGCGCAGGAGGTGGACGCGCGCAGCGACATCTACGCATTGGGGGCGATGTTCTACGAACTCAGCTGCGGGCTGGTGCCAGTGGCCGGGCGTGACGGGTTGCCGCAGCCGCCATCGCAGCGCGTGGCAGCGGTGCCGCCCGATGCGCGTGCGCGCATCTGCGCGGCGCGTGCGACCACCCATACGCGTCTGCAGCAGCAACTGCGCGATGGCCTGGATGCGATCGTGCTGCGCGCGTTGTCGCCGGAGCCGGTGGAGCGCTACGCCTCGGTGTCGGCGCTGCTGGACGATCTGCATCGCTGGCTCGATGGCTACCCGCCGCGCGCGCTACGCGCTGGCCGGTTATTGCGGTTGCGCAAGTTCACCCAGCGCCATCGCAGTGGCGTGCTGGCCGGTGGATTAGTGGCGATGGCGGTGGTGACCGGCCTGGGCGCCACGCTGTGGTCGCTGCAGCAGGCCGCGCGCGACGCGCAACGTGCGCGCGTCACTGGCGATTTCATGGCCTCGGTACTGTCCAGCGTGGACCCGGCGATTGCCAAGGATCTGGACAAGACGCTGATGCTGCGTGTGCTGGAGCAAGCCTCGCAGCGCGCCGCGCGCGAACTGGCCAGCCAGCCCGATGCGCGCACCGATGTGGAAAAGACGCTGGGCGGCACCTTGATCGCGCTGGCGGATTTTCCGCAGGCGGTGCTGCATCTGCGCACCGCCCACGCACTGGCGCAACAGAGCATGGGCGCGGGCAGCAGGCCGGCGTTGAAGACGGCTTCCATGCTGGGCCAGGCGCTGCGCGGTGCAGGCAAGCGTGACGAAGCGGTGCAGGTGCTGCGTCAGGGCATTGCGCAGGCCGAGCGTGGCGATTTGCAACAGCAAGCCATTGGCAATGAAATGCGCGCCTGGCTGGGCTGGACGCTGCGCGATCAGGGCCGCATGGCCGAGGCCATGACCGAGAGCCGGCGCGCTTATGTGGCGGCGCTGGCCAATCCTGCGAGCAGCGCAGATCAACGCATCGATGCCGGCAATGTTTATGCCGCGCTGCTGGCCGATAGCGGGCAACTGCTCCCGGCGATCGCCTTGCAACGCAGCCTGCTGCGCGAGCGCAGCGCCCTGCATGGGGCCGAGCATCCGCTGGTGCTGTCGATGCGCAACAGCCTGTCGGTGTATCTGTTGATGCAACGCGATTTTGCCGGCGCCGAGGCCGAACTTGCGCCGCTGCTGCAGATCAATCGCAGGCTCTACGGGGATAACGCCATGGATACCTTGATGGTGGAAGGCAATCTGGCCGGCGCGCTGCGCCAGCAGGGCAAGGTGGCCGAAGCCGGCCCGCATTATCGGGGGGCGCTGGAGCGCACGCGCGCCGTGTTTGGAGACGATGCGCCCGCCACCATCAGCATGCGCAGCAATCATGCGTTCTGGCTGCTGGACGCCGGGCAGGCGGCAGCCTCGCTGGCCGAGCAGCGTGCCGCATTGGCCACCAGCCTGCGCGTGCTGGGCCGCGCGCATCCGCAGACGGCCGAGATTCTGCGCGGTATGTCAGAAGCCGAGCGCGTGCTCGGCCAGGCCGCCGCCGCGCGCGCGCATGCCCAGCAGGCGGTGCAGGTGCTTACCGGCATCTTTGGCGATGCCGAAGAGCCGCTACGTGCGGCGCGGCAGACCCTGGCGTTGGCGGAGCCGGCCGCCTCCAGCGTGGAGACGACAACGTCGGTGGCGCGGCGCTGAGACGAATCGTCGGGTAAGCCGCGCCACGCGGCGCGATAGTGCCCGCACTGCCAGCGCCGGAGCGCACCCGTGCAACCTGCCGCACGCCTGACCGATCTGCATGTCTGCCCGATGGTCACCGGTGTGGTGCCGCATGTGGGTGGGCCGATCATCGGGCCCGGCGCACCGACGGTATTGATTGGTGGCCTGCCGGCCGCGCGCATCGGCGATTCGGCGGTGTGCGTCGGCCCGCCGGACAGCATCGTGATGGGCGCGCCCACCGTGATCATCAGCGGCCAACCAGCCGCCCGCCTGGGCGACAGCACTGCGCATGGCGGGGTGATCGCCTTGGGCTGTTTTACGGTGTTGATCGGCTGATGACGTGGCCGGGGGATGTGCGCGGCGGTGGTTTGCATGGGCGTCACGCGAGGTCATTGCATGCGACACCTCAGTGATCTTCGATGCGTACTCAGCACTGCCATTGCACTGCCCGTTGCGCGCGCATGCAGCTGAGTGGCTGTAATGCAGCGGCCAATGCACAGCGTGAGAGTGGTTCAAACGCCGCTAGAAGCAGTCACGCGCAGCGATTGCAGATACCCATGCGCAGATGCATCGCCAGAGATTGCGCGCCACCGTTCCGTTCCGCCGTCATTTGACGCAGCCCCTGCGTCCAATCCTCCTAGGAGATGTCACATGCAGCCTGCCCGTCACGCGACCGCCGAGATGCACGCCGATCTGGATACCGTGCTGCAGACCGCGATGCAGGCGCATCGCGCCGGCAAGCTCGACCAAGCCGCGCTTGCGTATGCCCAGCTGCTGGAGGTGCAGCCCGGCCATGCGCAGGCATTGCATTACCAGGGCGTATTGCTGCATCAGCAAGGCAACAGCGCAGCAGCGGTGGAGGCCATCAGCCAGGCACTGCAACTGGCGCCTGCGCAACCAGATGCCTGCAACAACCTGGGTAATGTGCATCGCGAATGCGGCCGGCTGAGCGAGGCCGAGCAGTGCTATCGGCGTGCGCTTGCACTGGAACCTGCGCATGCCGATGCGCTGGCCAATCTGGCCGCCGTGCTTGAAGCGCAGCGCCGCCTCGAGGAAGCCTTTCTGACCTACGCCGCGTTGCTGCATATCTATCCCGAATCGGCGCATGCGCACTACCTGCTCGGCTTGTTTCTACGCAACAACGCGCAAGCCGCCGAGCACCTGCAGCAATCGGTGGAGTGCCTGCAACAGGCTTGCAGCCTGGCACCGGAGCATTTGCACGCCCGCGAAGCGCTGGGCACCGGGCTGTACCTGCTCGGCGAACATACCCAGGCGCAGGCGGTCTACCGTGCATGGCTGGCGCGCGACCCGGGCAATGCCGTGGCCGCGCACATGCTGGCGGCCTGCGGTGGCGCTGCACCGCCGCCACGTGCGGGCGACACCTATGTGCGCGAGCTGTTCGACGGCTTTGCTGACAGCTTCGACGAGCAACTGCTGCATAACCTGGAGTACCGCGCGCCGCAGCGGCTGACCGAGGCGCTGGCTGCGTGTCTGCCTGCGCCGCAGGCTGCGCTCACCATGTTGGATGCCGGCTGCGGCACCGGGCTGTGCGCACCGCTGCTACGTCCATATGCGCAGCAACTGGTCGGGGTGGATCTGTCACCGGGCATGGTCGCCAAGGCGCGGCAGCGCGGCGGTTACGACGTACTGGCCGTTGCCGAACTCACCGCCTACCTGAAGAGCCGGCATGCGCATTGGGATGTCATCGCATCGGCAGACACGCTGGTGTACTTCGGTGCGCTGCAACCGGTGCTCGGCGCTGCAGCCGCTGCGCTGCGGCCGGGCGGGGTGCTGGGCTTTACCGTCGAGGCGCTGGAGAGCGACGCCGATGCGGTGGAACTCGATGCCAGCGGCCGCTATCGGCATAGCCATGCGCATGTGCTGGCTGCGCTGCATAGCGCAGGTCTGCAGCCGATTGCCATCGCGTTGGATGTGCTGCGCAGCGAGCGTGGCCAGCCGGTGCATGGCTGGGTCGTGACCGCACGCACAGCTGCACAGACCTGAGACGAAATGTCGGCTTTGCCGGCTGCACGCGTGTGAGCATGACCCTGGCAGCAGTGGTCCGTTGCCGGCCCGCGGTGGTCTTTGCAGGCCGGTACTGCGGGGCTGCCGGTCAGCGCGTTGTGCGTTGCTCACTCACCTGTGGATGCTTCGATGCCGCGCACCATCACGCTGCACTCCGATCTTGGCGAGCGCCTGCTGCTGCACCGCATGCAGGCCAGCGAAGCATTGGGGCAGCTGTTCGAGTTCCGCATCGAAGCGTTGTGCACGGACGCGCAGCCCAACCTGCGCGCGCTGCTGGCCACACCGGTCGCCGTCCAGCTGGCCGACGACAACGGCGAGCAACGCTGGTACCACGGCATGGTGGCCACGTGCACGCAGGCCGGCTCCACCGTGATCGATGCGCTCCCCTACACCGTGCTCGAGCTGCACGTGGTTCCGCGGCCGTGGTTGCTCACACAACGCCGCGATTGCCGCATCTATCAGGACATGAGCGTGCCGGAGATCGTCAGCAGCGTGCTGGGCGAGAGCGGCTATAGCGACATCCAGCAGCGTCTCAGCGCGCAATACCCCAAGCGGGTGTATTGCGTGCAATACCGCGAAGATGACTTCAGCTTTATCAGCCGGCTGCTGGAGCAGGAAGGCATCTATTACTACTTCACGCATGCGCGCAACGCGCACACGCTGGTGCTGTGCGATGCGCTTGGCGCGCATGCGGTGCGCAACGGGGTGGACACCTTGCCGTACGTACCACCGGACATGCAGCACCGGCGTATCCTGCGCTCGGTGGTGAGCCAGTGGCGCAGCGCCCGTGCGCTGCATTCCACACGTCACGCACTCGCCGACTACGACCCGCAGCAACCACGCGCCTCCCTGGCGGCACAGGTCGCCGCCAGTGGCGACGATTTACACGGGGCCGACGGGTTGGACGTCTTCGATTATCCAGGCCCGCATGCGTTGCAAGCCGATGCCAGCCGCTACGCGCAAGTGCGCAACGAGGCGGTCAACGTGCAACGCGCCAGCCACCACGCCACCACCAATGCCTGCGGGCTGATGGTCGGTGCGCTGTTCACCTTGCGCGAGCATCCGTGCGCTCCGCTCAACCAGGAATATCTGGTGCTGTCGGCACACACCACGCTGGCCGCACCGGAGCACGGCGATGAGGCGCCGTTTTCCAGCACCGTGCAGGTGATGGAAAGCCGGCTGCCCTTCCGTAGCCTGCGGCGCACGCCCACGCCCAGCATCGCCGGTCTGCAGACGGCCGTGGTGACCGGCGAGACCGACGAAGACATCGTGGTGGATGCGCATGGCCGTGTGCAGGTGACCTTCCATTGGGCCAACGCTGCACGCCCGCACGCGGCGCCGTCCTGCTGGGTGCGCGTGGCCTCGATGTGGGCAGGCAAGGGCTGGGGCGCGATGAGCCTGCCGCGGGTGGGGCAGGAAGTGGTGGTGAGCTTTCTGGAAGGCGACCCGGACCGCCCGCTGATCGTTGGCAGCGTCTACAACGCCGATCACGCCGTGCCGTTCGCCTTGCCGGAAAACAAGACCCAGAGCGGCATGCGTAGCCGCAGCCTGCTCGGCGGCAGCGCGGATTTCAACGAGCTGCGTTTCGACGACAAGGCCGGCAAAGAAGAAGTCTATCTACGCGCGCAACGCGATCTGCGCGAAGAAGTGGAGAACGACCACACCGCCACGGTGACCAACGACCAGGTGCTCACGGTCAACCACGATCGCAGCGCACGTATCGACAACAACGACAGCGTGGACGTGGGCAAGAAACTGTTGCTCAAGGCCGGCGAAGAGATCGAACTGGTCACCGGCAGTTCGCGCCTGGTGATGAAGCGCAACGGCGACATCGTGCTCAGCGGCATCAAGATCCTGATCGATGCGACGTCCGAAGCCAAGACCACCTCGATGGCGATCAAGTTGATTGCCGATGCGCAGCTGCAGGCCACCTCGCCGGCCACCGAGGTGGTGGGCGACGGCACGCTCAAACTGTCGTCCGGCGGCATGCTCAGCGCCGAAGCCGGCGCGTCGGCCACCGTCAAAGGCCCGCTGGTCAACATCAAGGCCGACGCGCTGGTGCAGGTTGCCGGCGGCCTGATCATGATCGGATGAGCGCGCCCGATCTCTCGCTGGCGCAGGCGTGTGCGGACATGCAGCTGTCCGCACCTGCACGTGCGCAGCTGGGTGCGCCGATGGCGCCGCAGGCCGCGGTGCGTGCGTTACTGGCGCAGGGGTATGGCGAGGATGCGATCAAGCTGCTCGCGCGCCTGTTACCCAAGCGCTACGCGGTGGCCTGGCTGTGCCAATGCGCGCGCGGCGAAACGCTGGACGAGGAAGACCGTGTCGGCGCCGCGCTGGCCGAGAAGTGGGTACGCGACCCCAGCGAAGCGCATCGGCGCGCCGCGCAGGCGTTTGCGCATGCAGGCGGCTACGTCTCGTTGGGTGCCTGGCTTGCGGCGGCCGTGGCCTGGTCCGGCGGCAGCCTGGCGCCACCGCAGCAGGCCACGCCGGTGCCACCGCCCGAGCACCTGACCGCACGCGCGGTGGCCGCCGCAATCACCTTGCTTGCGGCACGTGAGCCGGCGCAGCTACAGGCGCGCCGCAACGGGTATGCCGCACATGCGCTGGAGTTGCTGACCAGTGCGCGCGCGCCATGACATCGCCCGTTGGTCATTGCGGCGTGTGCCAGGCAGACATGCCGTCCTTGAATACGCCGGCCACCTCTACCTATTCATTGTTCGCAAGGTTTTCCAGCCACTTGAACATCTTGAGATGTCGATTGTGTGTAGGGCGATGACTGCGCCGGTGGCAGAGCGGATGATCTGCGCCGCCGCTGCAGAGCCCTTGCCCGCCCACCATCGCAGGACATGCCGCACGTATGTCCTCGCAGGCTCTTACGCGGTATCCGTGCCGCGTAAGGTCCTGCGACGGGGGGCGGGCAATGAGCAGTCGAGACGGTCGGTGTGCGTAGATCTTCTTAACGCGGCCGACCTACTCCCTGGCGCGGTGTCCTCACCGCTTGCGGGACCGTGTGACGGCATGGATGCCGCCACCGAGCCTGCATGGATGGATCCAGAGCGTGTCCGGCGAGCGGTGAGGGCACCGCGCCCTCGACCAACCCCGCTCAGGACCACCTGGGTGACGCTGAGGATGGCTAAACAATCACTGCGTGGCCGCTCGCGACGTTCCATCAACCGCACCACGTTTTTCCCTGATATCGATCATCATTTGCAGGAGCCTGTGTCGTGTCCAGTTCGCAGTTGATCCTCACCGTCGGCGGCGCGCAGGCCGCGCAATTCGGGGCCAGCGCGCAGAAGCGTTTTGCCGGCAGCGGCGGCAGCATTGGCCGCTCCGATGAAAGCGATTGGGTGCTGGCGGCGCCGGGCATCTCGCGCACGCATGCGGTGGTGCGTTTTCTCAATGGCATGTATTTCATCGAAGACCGCAGCACCAATGGCATGTCGCTCAATGGCGTGGGGTTGACGCGTGCCGACCCATGCGCGCTGAGCGATGGCGACCGCCTGCAACTAGATAGCTTCGAGATCCAGGTACAGGTGCACTCACAGACCGCCGCGCCCGATCTGGCACCTGCGTTCGATCCGTTGCTGGACGCCATGGACGACCGTACGCAGGTCGCGCCGCCGCCATCGCCGATGCGCACCGCCGCGCCTGCCAACGCGCACGCGTTCGACCTGCTGGACTTCGGTGCCCCGCTTGCGGCGCATGCTGTCACCGACGACCCGCTGGACGGCCTGCTGCTCGGCAGCACGCCACGCGAGCTCGATCCATTACGTCTGCTCGACCCATTGCCGGCCCCACCGCCAAGCGTGGTGCCCAGCGCATGGAATCACAGCAACGCCAGCCACGATCACTTCCGCCCGCCGAGCAATGGCGACACGCGCGCCACGTTGCCGGAAAACTGGGACATGACGATGGGCGACTTTGCACCGCCATCGTCGGCGGTGCCCGCGCCCACGCCTGCGTCACCCGTTGCAGCGCCCGCGCCGCAGGCATCCGCCAGTGCGCCCGTCTCCACGCTGGCAGTGCCAGCGGAGCTGGATCGCATCTTCACCATCGTCGTCGATGGCGTCATGGATGTGCTTCGCGCACGCGCCGAGATCAAGAACACCTTCCGTTTGCCGGTGACGGTGATCCAGCGCTCGGAGAACAACCCGCTCAAGTTCGCCGCCACCGCCGAGGACGCGTTGCAGAAATTGCTGGCTCCGCCAAGCGCTTCGTTCTTGTCCGGTGTGCCTGCATTCGAGGACGCTTTCGACGACATCCGCTGTCACCAGATGGCGATGCTGGCCGGCATGCGCGCCGCCTTCGACGCGATGCTGTTCCACTTCAGCCCCGACCGACTGGAACAGGAAGTCGACGCCGGCGGCAAGCGCCTGAGCTTCGGCGGCAAGGGCCGCTATTGGGAGCGCTATCGCGACAACTTCGAGCAACTGCGCGGCGACCCGGACGACTGCTTCCGCCGTCTGTTCGGCGACGAATTCGCACGTGCGTACGAAGCGCAGTTGGCGCGGTTGAAATCGGCGCGGCGGCAGCCGGCGCGCGAGCGGTAACCCGATCCAGCAGCGGTAGGAGCGTGCCTGAGCGCGACCGAGCCATCCCGGTAACGCCCCGTCGCGCTCAGGCACGCTCCTACGAAACGCCGCCTGTTTGGCGACTAGTTCGCCCGCGCCTCGCGCACGCTCAGTCCGGCAGCTGCTTGACGAACTCGATGAACGCCCTGAGCGGCGGCGGGGTGAGAGTGCGATTGGGGTAATACAGGTGCGGTCCTTGAAACGGCTGCCACCACGGGCGGAGTACCGGTTCGAGCGCGCCCGAATCCAGATGCGGCTGTAGCCATTGCTCGAACAGATAGATGATCCCGCTGCCTGCGATCGCCGATTGAATGGCAAGCTCGATCCCTCCGCCGATTTCCACCAGCAATTGCCCGCGCGGCACAATGGTGATCACTTCACCGTTGCGCTCGAACTCCCAATCGGCGATCGCACCGCTTGGGAAGCGGGCACGGATGCAGTCGTGGTCGACCAGCGCGCGGGGATGCGTCGGCCGGCCGCGTCGCGTCAGATAGCCGGGCGCTGCGGCGGTGGCGCTGCGCTGCACACGTGGGCCGATCGGGATGGCAACCATGTCTTGCTGCAGTCGCTCGCCGTAGCGAATGCCCGCATCGCATCCGGCGGCGACGACGTCGACAAAACTTTCTTCGGTCAGGATCTCCACGCTGATATCCGGATGCGCCGCCATGAACGGTGGAATGATCCGCGGCATCACCAGGTTGGCGGCACTGATCGGCACGTTGAGCCGAAGCGTTCCCGTTGGCGTGTTGCGGAACGCGCTCATCACGTCGTTGGCGCCATCGAGTTCGATCAAGGCAGGCTCGACCCGCGCCAGCAATGCCTTGCCCGCGTCGGTCAGCACGACACTGCGCGTGGTGCGGTTGAACAGCCGCACGCCGAGCCAGGATTCCAGGCGCTTGATCGCATCGCTGAAGTTGGAGGCGCTGCCGCCCGCGCTCTTGGCGGCCTGGCGAAAACCGCCCGCCCGCGCTACGCGCACAAAGGCCTCCATCTCTGCCAGGCGGCTGCTCATTGTTCGAAATTCCGTACAGGCTGTCCAGTTTGTACCCGATTGTCGCACAGGCGCGGCGCCCGTAGATTGGCCATGCACCTCGCAGCCGAGGTCTTTCATCGCCGCAGTCAGCGCGCCGCAGTGGCTCGGTTTCGCAGCGCGTTGTAGCCCCGCTCCCGGGGAGATCCGGCACAGCCATTCCGCTCACGCAATCCAAGGACATCCCATGCACAGCACAACGCGTCTTGGTGGCAGCTTCACCCTGCCCGGCACACCCCTCAGCCTGAAGCGGGTGGGGTACGGAACCATGCAACTGCCTGGCCCGCACGTATGGGGGCCGCCGCGCGACAAGGCTGCAGCCCTGTCGGTCTTACGCCAGGCCATTGCGTCAGGTGCCAATCACATCGATACGGCCGCGTTCTACGGGCCGCATATCGCCAACGCACTGATCCGCGAGGCGCTGCATCCTTACAGCGACGAATTGGTGATCGTCACCAAAATCGGCATCAGCCGGGGAAGCGATGCCTCCTGGAACATCGATCTCTCGCCCGAAAGCCTGAAGCGGCAGGTGCACGACAACCTCGCCAGTCTCGGCCTGGAGGCGCTGGATGTCGTCAACTTGCGGCTGGGCGCACCGACGCAGACCGACGAGCGCTCCATCGCCGAGCCGGTTGCGTGCCTGGCCGAGCTGCAACGTGAGGGCCTGGTTCGGCATATCGGTCTGAGCAACGTCACTGCAGGGCAAATCGCACAGGCGCAGTCGCTGGCCAAGATCGTGTGTGTGCAGAACCACTACAACCTGGTCAAGCGTGACGATGACGCCTTGATCGATTCGCTTGCGCAACAAGGCATCGCCTACGTTCCGTTTTTTCCGCTGGGCGGTTTTTCACCGCTGCAGTCCGACCGACTGTCGGCCGTGGCCAAGCAGGTCGGCGCAAGCCCCAAGCAGGTGGCGCTTGCCTGGCTGCTGCAACGCTCGCCGAACATCCTGGTGATCGCCGGCACCTCCTCCGTGCCTCATCTGTGGGAGAACTTCGCGGCTTCCGAGCTGAGCCTGTCCGCAGAGCAGGTGGCAATGCTCGACGGTATTGCGAACGAGGCCGAGGCCAGCAGCTCCCCTTGAGAAAAACCGGATGCGTCGTCTCCAGTAGCGGTTTCAGAGACTGCAAGATGAGGCGCCAGGCGCGTCTTGGTGACGCGCTTAGCAGATGCCTGCAGCGCTGACGGTCACGACGGTGTCAGTGCGTTGCGGGCCAACGGTGGTCTTGCCAAGAGCGGCTAGCAAAAACTGTACTCACCGCCAGGCAGGCGCGGGTGGTGCTCGGTGCGGCATGGTCCACGCGTACGCGCCGGTTCCTCCGCGCCGTCCACACCCACCTGCCGACTGTTCGCGACGTATTCTTTGCCACTTTAAGTCGCAGCGCCATTCGAACGCAGGGGCAAGCTCACCGCGACACGCATCGAATCGCCAGCCGCGCTGTTGCTCCACCCGCAGCTGTCGCAATCAGGTCGGGCAACAGCGCGCCATCACGCCGGCCGCCGCCAGCGCGCATCCTCGTCGGCCGACGACGCCTGAATTTGCCCAGGCCACCTGGCGGGTGCAAGCAGCCGGGCAATCGTATCCAGCCAGGCAGGCGTGAGGCGACGCCAATGACGCAGCGGGCCGCTGCGATGGTCTGCCAGTGCGAGGGTCAGTTCTTCGCGGCTTGGGGAAAGCCCGGCAACGGCAAGTGCGAACGCCGGAAGAATCTTGCGTTCAAAAAACTGTTTGC
This sequence comes from Xanthomonas sp. WCS2018Noco2-27, assembly GCF_031843525.1. Classification (NCBI taxonomy): domain Bacteria; kingdom Pseudomonadati; phylum Pseudomonadota; class Gammaproteobacteria; order Lysobacterales; family Lysobacteraceae; genus Xanthomonas; species Xanthomonas sp. WCS2018Noco2-27. Next base: position 74,233 of record NZ_JAVTIK010000012.1, read on the forward strand.
GTGCCCGTCGAGATACCCACAGCACCAGCCCCACATAGGCAGTGAACGCGGCAAACGCGATCCACGGGCCAGTCTGTGCAATGGGGACGCCGACGCGTTCGAGCAGGAACTCGATGGGCAGCAGGAGCAGCAGCACGCATGGCAGGCCAAACACCAGTGCCGCCAGTTGCCGCCAATCGAGTTGGGTGGTCGCAAAGCGCTGATCAAGCTGCGGGGACAGCAGTACGAAAGGGGCGTGCAACAGGTCGGCGCGTATCGCTGGATCCAGCGACGCGGCCGAGTCGCGAATCTGCTCTTCGATCTTCAGCCGGCGCGCATGGCGTACGGCGAGCGCCGGCTGCGTGATGTCGATCAATCTGTCGACGGTCTCTGGCGCTGACGCGCGTTGGGTGAACCACGCTGGATCGTGCGGGAGTGCTTGCCGGCAGCGTTGGCACACCTGATGTTCATGCGTGTAGGTCGCCGCGCCAAGACGCAGACCAAACATCGACCACGCCAGGCCGACGCGCTGGACCTCGAATGCCCGGGCGGTGCGGCAGATCAAGCAGAAGTCCGCGATAAAGCCGCAGCCTTGCGTGACGGGACGCTTTTCGACAACAAACACCACGATCAAGGCGCTCTCCCCAGCGACGAATCCGCAGCGCATGGCACCTTTGGTGATGTCTGCCGTGCGGGTGCGACAGAGCGTACCGATATCTCCGATGGCAGTCGATTGCCTGAGACATTTTGACGGGTGCACCTGGCAGGTGCGCCGCAGAATCGCTCCATCGACGCGATCCATCGGGGCCTGGCGACTGCAGCCATCGCGATCGCCAGCGGCATGCAACCGACCAACAACATGACGATCGCGCATGGCACGCCGTGCGGTGGCGCGCGGCGTTTCCCTAGCGAGTGGATCATGCAGAACAACAAGGTCGTGTGGAGCGAGGGGCTGTTTCTGCGCCCTCAGCATCTGCAGCAGCAGGAGCGGTACCTGGAGCGCTACGTCGATCTGCGTGCGGCACGGTTGCGGCCGTATGCCTGGGGATTGAGCGAGCTGGAATGGGAAACCGATCTGTTGGCGGTGGGCAAGCTGGGCTTGCGGCGTGCGCGTGGCGTGTTTGCCGACGGCACGCCGTTTGCGATGCCCGGCGACGACCCGCTGCCGATGGCGCTGGAGGTAGACCCCAACTGCCGCGATCAGATCGTGTATCTCACGCTGCCGTTGCGGGTGCCTGCGCAGCCGGAACTGGGGCGCCCGGAATCGCCGGCCGATCAGCTGTTCCGCTACCGCGTACGTGAAACCGAAAGCGGTGACGCGTCGGGCAGCACCAGCGAGGCGGTGCTGATGGAAGTCGGCGGGTTGAGTACGCGCCTGCTACCGCAATCGCAGCCACTGGACGGGTTGGACCGCATCGCAGTGGCACGCATCATCGAATCGCGCTCGGACCGTCAGGTGATCCTCGACCCGCACTTCATTCCCAGCGCGATGGTGTGTCAGGCCGCCTCAAGGCTGACCACGTTTCTGACCGAACTGCTTGGCTTGTTGCATCAGCGCGGCGAGGCGTTGGCGGCGCGGGTTACGCTCACCGATCGCGGCGGCGCTGCTGACATCGCCGATTTCCTGCTGCTGCAAGTGGTCAACCGCTGGCAGCCGCAGATTGCGCATTGGGCTGCTGCACCACTGGCGCACCCGGAAGAACTGTTCCGTGCGCTGGTGGCGCTGGCCGGCGAACTCAGCACATTCACCGCACCGGGCAAGCGCCCGCCGGCATGGCCGGCCTACCGGCACGAGGCGCAGCAGGACAGCTTCGAGCCGGTGATCGGCGCACTGCGCTCCAGCCTGAGCGCAGTGCTCGAACAGACCGCCACCCCGTTGCCGATGCAGGCACGCAAATTCGGGGTGTGGGTGGCGATGGTGCCCGACCCGACCTTGCTGGACAGCGCCGCGTTCGTGCTTGCCGCAAAAGCCGACATGCCCAGCGAAGAGTTGCGCCGGCAGTTGCCTGCGCACGCCAAGATCGGGCCGGTGGAGCAGATCCGCGATCTGGTCAATCTGCAGTTGCCCGGCATCGTCGCAACGCCGATGGCGGTGGCCCCGCGGCAGATTCCGTACCACGCCGGCTATCTGTATTTCGAGTTCGACAAGAGCGCCGCGTTGTGGCGAACGCTGAAGACCTCTGGCGGCATCGCATTCCACTTCGGCAGCGAATTTGCCGGGCTGGACCTGCAACTGTGGGCGATCCGGAGTTGAACGCATGAGCCGTCCCGTTACCGACTTCGATGCCGCGTTGGTCGCGCCGCCAATGGCCAACCCGGTCGCTGCCGAACCGGTCGCTGTCGAAGACGCCGACATCAGCGAGCTGCTGGGCCGCAGCGTCAACCCGTTGGTGCAGGCGGCCACGCCGCTGTTGCTGCTGGCCGTGCAATTGCGCCACAGCGCGCAACTGCCCGACGTGGCCCGCCTGCGCGAGCAGGTGATGGCGCAGATCCGCCGTTTCGAGCAACGTGCCCGCGATGGCGGCGCGCCGGTTGAAGCGGTCACCGCCGCGCGTTATGTGTTGTGCGCCTTGCTCGACGAGGCGGTGCTCAATGCACCGTGGGGCGAGCGCAGCGGCTGGTCGCAGAAGACCTTGTTGGTGGTCTTTCATAGCGAATCGTACGGCGGCGCCAAGTTCTTCCAGATCCTGGAGCGGCTCTGCGCCGATGTGCCGCGGCATCTGGACCTGATCGAACTGATGTACCTGTGCCTGGCGCTGGGGTTCGTTGGCCGCTATCAGATCGAAGCCGGCGGGCTGGCCAAGCTCGGCGAGATTCAGGACGACCTGTTCCGCCGTATCCGCGCCGCGCGCGGCGCCGCGCCGGACAGTCTTGCGCCGCATTGGCGCGGGGTGGAAGACCGTCGCCGGCTGGGTCGCTTCTTGCCGCTGTGGGCCGCTGCGCTGCTGGGGCTGAGCGTGCTGGTGGTGGCCTTTGTGTGGATGCAGACGCGCTTGAACGCGTTATCGGCGCCGATCAGTGCGCAGGTCGCGCAATGGGGGCTGGCGCCGGCCACGCCACCGGATGCAACCCCGTTGCCGCCGCCGCAGGTGCGCCTCAAACAATTACTGTCGACCCAGGAGCGCGCCGGTCTGCTGAGCGTGGATGAGCAGGCCGATGGGCAGACGCGCGTGCGCTTGAGCAGCGCGGCGATGTTCGCCTCCGGCGGCGTCGAGGTGGAGCCGGATCAACGTGGCCTGATCGCACAGATCGCTGCGGCAATCGATCAATTGCCGGGCCGGGTGATCGTGGTCGGGCACACCGACGATGTGCCGGTGCGCTCGCTGCGCTTTGCCGACAACTACGCCTTGTCGGGGGCGCGTGCCGACGCGGTGGCGCAGCTGTTGCGCACGCATCTGCGCACGCCGGGGCGGGTGGAAGCGCTGGGCGCCGGTGACTCGCAACCGGTGGCGCAGCCGGTGCAATTGCCTGCCAATCGCGCGCGCAATCGCCGCGTCGAGATTCTGTTTCAGCCTGGGGAATGACGATGAAAACGCTGTTGTCCAAGCTGAGTGCCACGTTGGTGGTGAGCGTGCTGGCGCTGTGCCTGCTGTCGTTGCTGTTGTGGGTGGGCGGGCCGTATGTCGCCATCGATGGCTGGAGCCCGCTGACCGGTGTGGCGGCACGGCTGTTGGCAATCGTGACCTTGATCGGTGTGTGGCTGGGGGTGTTGGCATGGCGGCGTTGGCGCGCGCAGCGGCGCGCCGGCAGTTTGTCCAGCGCATTGGCCGCCCCGGGGCGCGATGACGACCGCGAACTGCGCAGCGGGCAGGAGCGCGCGCAGTTGCAGGCGCGCTTTCAGCAAGCCATTCAACTGTTGCGCAAGCGACGCGGCGGCAGCGATCTGTACACGCTGCCTTGGTATGCGCTGATCGGCCCGCCCGGCTCGGGCAAGAGCACCTTGCTGCAGCATTCCGGCCTGCAGTTTCCGCTGGCCGCGCGCATGGGCGATGCCGCGCTGCGCGGAGTGGGCGGCACCCGCGATTGCGAATGGTGGTTCACCGACGAAGCAGTGTTTCTGGACACCGCCGGGCGCTACACCACGCAGGATTCCGATCAAGCCGTCGATGCCGGCGCCTGGCGCGATTTCCTGCGCCTGCTGCGGCGCCATCGCCCACGCCGGCCGCTCAATGGCGTGCTGGTGACCATGAGCATGTCCGACCTGTTGCTGCTGGACGATGGCGAACGCGACACGCACATGCAGGCGATCCGGCGCCGCCTGGACGAGCTGGCCGAGCAGTTGCAGGCCAGCGTGCCGGTGTACCTGATCTTTACCAAGTGCGATCTGGTCGGTGGCTTCGGCGAGTTCTTCGACGATCTCACGCCTGCGCAGCGCAGCCAGGTCTGGGGCATGTCGTTTCCGCTGGCGCACACGCTCGATGGCCGCGCCGCGCGTGGTTTTGCCGACGAATTCAACCTGCTGCAGCAGCAGTTGAGCGCACGCCTGTTCGAGCGTCTGAATCTGGAGCGCGACCGTTTGCGGCGTGCAGCGATCCTGTCGTTTCCACAGCAGGTCGCCGCGCTCGGCGAGCGTGCACGGCAGTTTGTCGAAGGCACCTTCGCCGGCAACGTCTACGGGCCGGCACCGCTGCTGCGCGGGGTGTACTTCACCTCCGGCACGCAGGAAGGTACGCCGATCGATCGCATGATGGGCGCGGTGGCACGCACCTTCGGTGTGGACGATGCGCGGGTGCATGCTCCCGGCGCGCAACGCCGTACGTTCTTTGTCGAGCGATTGCTGCGCGAGGTGGTGCTGCGCGAATCCGGGCTGGCCAATACCCCGCCCACGCAGCAGCGCCGCATGGCGTGGTTGCAGGCGGCCGCCTATGTAGGCGTTGCGGTGTTGAGTGGTGCGCTGCTGGCCGGGTTGAGCGTCAGTTATCTGGGCAATCGCGCCTATCTCGACCAGGTGCGTCAGGCGCTGGATGCACGCCCGGCAATGCCCGACCCCAATGCCGCCACCGCCATGCCCGAGTACGTGGCGCGCACGCTGCAGCAGGCCGCAGCCACGCAGGCGGTGGTGCGGGTGGCACGGCAGTACCACGCGCACACGCCGTGGTCGCTGCGGATGGGATTGTTCCAGGGCGCCGCGCTTGGCGATGAAATGCAGGCCGGCTATCTGCGCCAGCTCAATGCCACCTTGTTGCCGGCGCTGGCGGTGCGCTTTCGCAACGGTCTGGTCGACAACGCGCAGGCGCCGCAGGCGTTGTACTACACGCTCAAGGGCTACCTCATGCTCGGCCAGCCGCAGCATCTGGATGCGGCACAACTCAGCGCGCTGGCGGCCATCGAGGCCGGCAAACTGTTTCCGCGCGATGTGGCGCAGCAGCAAGCGCTGAGCACGCAGTTGCAGGCCTTGCTCGATGCGCCCGAGCGCGTGCGTGCGCTGTCGCTGGACGGCGAGCGCATCGCACAGGCGCGCGCCAGCCTGCGTGCGGCCGATCTGTCTACGTTGATCTACGGCAACCTGCTGCTCACGCCGCCGGCCGGCACCCCGCTGCGGTTGGACAAGGCGTTGGGGTTGCTTGCCGATACCTTCGTGCGGCGCAGCGGCACCGCGCTGTCCACCGCGGTGCCGGCGCTGTACACCCAGCCGGTGTTTGCCGGTCTGCAGCGCGATGGCATCGGCCAGGCGGTGGAGCGCTTCGGGCACGACGATTGGGTGTTCGGCGGCGCGCCGCTGGATGCAGCCGCCAAGGCCGCGTTGGTGCGTGAGGTGGGCCAGCGCTACGCTGCCGACTACATCCGCTACTGGGATGCGCTGCTGGCCGATCTGCAATTGCGTCCGGCCGCCGATCTGGCCGCTGCCAGCGCAACCGCCGCCAAACTGGCCGGCCCCAGCTCGCCGCTGCGGCTGTTGCTCGGTGTGGTCGGCGAACACACCCAGGCGATGGACCGCGCACCGCCGGCAGACCCGGCGCAGCGCGCCGTGGCTGCAGCGGCCGGCAAGGCGGCTGCCAAGGCCAACGCGGCAGCGGCAAAGCTGCCGGGCGGCGCGGCGATGAGCGCGGCGTTGGCCACCCCGGCCGACCCTGCCGCCGCCAACGCACCGGTGCCGGGCGCGGCGATCAGCGAGCACTTTCTGGCGCTCAACGCGCTGACTGCCGGCGCACCTGGTGCCACGCCGCTGGATCATCTGCTGAGCGTGCTCGATCAACTGGGCAAGCAGTTGCTGGTGGTGTCGCAAGGCGGCGGCGATGCGGCGGCTGCCAACGCGCAGCTGGCAGTGGCCCGGCAGGAAATGGCGCAGCTGCCACCGCCGGTGACCGACTGGTTGCAAACCCTGGCCGGCAGTAGCGCCACCTTGATGACGCAGGGCGCACGCGCCGCGCTGGATGCGCAGGTGCGCCAATCGGTGGGAGAGGTGTGCAGCGATTTTGTGCGCGGCCGCTACCCGTTCGACCCAACGGCGCAGGTCGATATCCCGCTGCAGAATTTTGGCGAACTGTTCGGTACCGGTGGGCGCCTGGATGCGCTCTACACCGGCACCGTGCAACCGCTGCTGGACACACAGGCGCCGCAATGGCGCTGGAAACAAGGCCCGGATGCGGTCGTCGGCGCGCCCGGCCTGCCCGTACAGCTGCAACTGGCACAGCGCATCCGGCAGAAATATTTTCGCGGCGGGCCCACCCCGCAGATCGGCTTCACCGTGCTGGCGCCCACGCTGGGCGAGGGCGTCACCCGGCTGACGTTGGACATTGAAGGCCAGCGCTACGACTACCAACCCGGTGCGGCGCAGAGCATGCCGATGATCTGGCCCGGGCCGGTACCGGGGCATGTGTCGATTGCCGCCTTCGGCGCCGATGGCGTGGCGCTGGGCACGCTCGACTATCAAGGCGACTGGGCGCTGTTTCGCGCGCTGCAGGCCGGGCATCTGGAAAATCCGTCCGATCTGCGCTTCGTCGCCAGCTTCGCGCTCGGTGGCCACGACGTACAGGTGCCGCTGCGCGCAGGCAACCTGCGCCATCCGTTTCTGGACAGCGACGTCCAGCAGTTTGCGTGCGGCGGATGAACATGCCGGCGACCGATCAGATTGGTTTCCACGGCAAGTTGCCCGGCGTGGGCGACTTCGTGCAGCGGCGCTTGCCGGCCAGCTTCGTGCAGCCGTGGGACGCACACTTTGCCAGCTGCCTGGACACGGTGCGCCAGCAGCTCGGCGAGCATTGGCCCGGTGCGTATCGCAGCAGTAGCTTGCGCGCGTTCGCCCTGGGGCCGGGCGTGTGCGGCCCGCAGGCCTGGGCCGGCGTGTTTGGCCCAGGCGAAGACCGCGTGGGGCGTTGCTTCCCAATGGTCGTGGCGATGCCGTTGCCGCATGCCTGCCTGCCCACACACGCCTGGTTTGGCGCGTTGGCGGCGTGCCTGGGCCGTGCACTGCGCGCACGCGCCGATGCGGTGAGTTTCGACGCCGCCGTGCGCGCGCTCGCGGTGCCTGCCACGTCATCCACCACGCATGCACCGGTGCACGGCCAGTCGCTGTGGTGGCCACTGGGCGGCGCTGTGCAGGCGCTGGACGGCCTGCCCGCAGCCGAACGCTATCTGGACTGGCTGCTCGCCGATGCGGACATCACCGAGGTGACCCGATGAGCGCGTTCTATCAATCGGCCGGGCACACCGAAACCGGCAAGGTGCGCCGGCTCAACGAAGACGCGCTGCTGCTGCGCGACGACGCCGGGTTGTGGGTGGTGGCCGACGGCCTGGGCGGCCACAGCGCCGGCGATTACGCCAGCCAGTTGCTGGTGCAGCGGCTGGGAGCGTTGGTGCGCCCACCGGACCTGTGCGACTTTCTCGACGCCATCGACGACACCCTGGCGCAGATCAACGCCGAGCTGCTGCAGGTCGCGCGGCAACGCCGCGTGGACATGATCGCCACCACCGTGGTGGTGCTGGTGCACGACCCGGATTTCATGCTGTGCGGCTGGGTCGGCGACAGCCGCATCTATGCGCAACACGGCGGCCCGCTACGCCAGCTCACCCGCGATCACGTGCACGGCGTGCGCGAGGACGTCACCCAGTTTGGCAGTGCCCAGGCCGCCGCCGCCGCCGCCGGCGTGCTCACGCGTGCGGTCGGCGCGCAGGAGCCGTTGTTTGTCGATTGGGTGCTGCTGCCGAGTCTGCCGGGCACGCAATTTTTGTTGTGCAGCGACGGCATCAACAAGGAAATCCCCGACCCGGAGCTGGATGCCGAATGCCATCGCTTCGGCGATCCACGCGCGTTACTGGCGCGGTTGTTCGAACTGGCGATGGGCAGGGCGGCGCGCGACAACGTCACCGCCGTCGTCGTCCGCCTGCAGGAGTGAGCGCATGTACCAAGACACTGCCACCGTGACCGAACTGGTCACCGCCATGCGCACCGGCGCATTGAATCTGGAGGCCGTGCTGGCCGCGCTGGGCAAGCGCGCGGCCGTGCCGGATGCCGAATACCGCGACGGTGTGGAAACGCTATCGCAACTGCAGCGCCAGCAACTGCTGGACGATGTCACCGTCACCACATTGATGCATCGGTTGGATGCATTGCACGCTGTCGCATCGGTAGCGCCGCCAGCAACTTCGCCAACCGCTGCAACCGCCACGCCGCCAGCGGACGACGACGCCACCGTGGTGATGCCGCGCCGCGCTGCGGTGCCGGTCGAAGACGACATCACCCGTGTGCAACCGGCGCAGCCACTGCCCGGTGATGTGCCCAGCCTCACCAGCCTGGGCCTGGGTACCCAGACCGGTGTGGGCACGCAAACCGGCACCGGCACCGCAGGCACCGCCAGCCTGTCCAGTTGGCAACACCTGGCCGAGGCGGCCGGCGGCGACCACGCCAGCGTCGGCAGCTTGCTCAAGGGACGGTTCTTGCTGGAGCGCGAACTCGGGCGCGGCGGCATGGGCGTGGTGTATCTGGCACGCGACGAGCGCAAGGTGGAAGCGCGCGACCGCGACCCGTGGCTGGCCATCAAGGTGCTCAGCGACGAATTCCGCCGTCATCCCGATTCGCTGGTCGCGTTGCAGCGCGAAGCGCGGCGCTCGCAGAAGCTCGCACACGACAACATCGTGCGGGTGTACGACTTCGACAAGGACCGCACCCTGGTCTTCATGACCATGGAGTACATCGACGGCAGCGACCTGAAAACGTTGATCCGCGAGCAGGCCTACAACGGCATGCCGCTCAAGCAGGCGTGGCCGCTGATCGATGGCATGGGCCGCGCGCTGATCCGCGCGCATGCCGCCGGCGTGGTGCACTCGGACTTCAAACCCGGCAACGTCATGGTCACCCGCGAAGGCATGGCCAAGGTGTTCGACTTCGGCATCGCACGCGCCGGCAAACACGCCGCCGATGTGTCCGGCGAACAGACCGTGTTCGATGCCGCCACGCTCGGTGCGTTGACGCCGGCCTATGCCAGCCTGGAAATGATCCGTGGGCAGGCGCCCACCCCGGCCGACGATCTGTACGCGCTGGGTTGCGTGTGTTTTGAACTGCTCACCGGCAAGCACCCGTTCGACAAACTCAGCGCCGAAGTGGCGCTGCGCGATGGCCGCCGCCCGCCGCCGGTGCCTGGCCTGACTCGGCGCCAATACGCCACGCTGTGCGCCGCCGTCGCGTTCCCCGCCGGTCAGCGTCTCAAGCGCGTGGATCAGTTGCTCGATGGCCTGCGCCAGGTGCCGCTGCGCGAACGCGCACTGCCCATGCTCGGTTACGGCGCCGCCGCGCTGGCGGTGCTGGGCACGGGCGGGTGGGGCGTGCAGCGCTACCTGCATCAGCAGCATCTGGCCGAGGTGGTCGCCCGCTTCGGTGCGCAGGACCCGCAGCGCTATCGCGACGAAACCCAGGCCATGCAGGCGCTGTCCAGCCTGGAGCCGGACGACCGCCGCCGCCTGCTCACCGACCGCAGCGATCTGATCGAAGATTTCCTGCTGCGTCGTCTGGATGCAGTGTGGAATCCGTCCAACGGCCGCAACGATTATCGCGGCGCGTTGCAGGTGTTTGCGCTGCGCGACCGGCTGCGGCTGTATTCGCCGTCACTGGATGCGCGCCGGCAGACCATCGAGCGCGAAAAAAACGAGCGCCTCAATGCGCTCGACACCACGCTCAATCGCCAACTCGACGCCGGTCTGCTGTTCCGCAACCAGGCCGACAATGCGCTGGCCACGCTCGACCAGGTGCGTCGCATCGACCCGGCCAGCAGTCTGTTGCATCACGCCGCACTGGAAGTGCGGCTGGATGCCGCCATCGCACAGGCGGTTGCGGCAGGCCAGCTCAGCACCGCGCGGACCGAGAGCGATCAGGCACGTGCGGCCTTTCCCGACTCGTTGCGCCTGCAGTTGCGCAGCGCCGAGGTTGCAGTGGCCGAACAGCAAGCCCGACGCACGCCGGTGGCTGCGGCGCCGCGCGATGCCGCTGGCGCACATCAAACGCTGGCCGCCGCGCTGGCCCAGCCCGGCACCGATGCGGCGTGGCGCGACCGCGTGACTGCGGCATTGGCCGCCCTGCCGGCGGCCGAGCGCAGCACGCAACAGGGCGCAGTGGCCGAGGCCATCGCTGGCCTGGTCGCCGCCCAGTCCGACCCGGCGCAACTGCCGGGCGCGCAGGCACTGGTCAGCTTCGGTCTGCAGCTGGCACCGCAGTCCAGCGCGCTACTGGCGCAACGCACGCGCCTGCACACCTTGGAGCAACAGCTGCAGCAGGCGCTCGCCCGCGAAAGTGCCGAGGCCGAACTGGCCGGTCGGGTGGAGTCGCTGCGGCGTGCCGCCGCCGCCAACGACCTGGGCAAGACCGGCGATGCGTTGGCGCGTATCCGCGTGCTGCAGCCCAACCATCCGTTGCTGCGCAGCGAGGGCCCGCAACTGCTGTCGCAGGTGTATCGCAACAACGCCGGCGACGCCTTTGCGCAAGGACGCTATGCGCAGGCCGCCGACCTGCTCGCCCAGGGGGTGCAGACGCTGGGCCAACGCGCCGAGCTACGCAGTGCGCAGGCGCGTTATGCCGTCGCCGCCGCAGTAATGGCTGCAGGCACCTTGCCGGCCGCCGAGCGCCAGCAACTGGGTCAGCGCCTGCAGGCGCTGTATCGCAGCGATGCCACCGCAATGGCGCAACTGGAAGCGCAGATGAAAGCCGCCGGGCAACTGCCCGAAGGCACGTTGTCCGCGCGGCTGCAACGTGCGCCTGGCGTCGATGCGCCCGCATCCGACAGCGTGCCCGCCGGCAGCGCTACCGACGCACCGGCTGCGGCGTCGCCACCAAAATCGACGCGCGGCAGATCCACCGCCAAACCCACCACGGCCACCACCGGGGCGGCCCGCAGCACCACGGCCGCTGCCGCACTGCCCACCAGCGTGGATGACGACGCCAGCCTGCCTCCGGTGCCGACCGGCCCGGACCCGTGCGGCGGTGCCGGCCTGCCCGGCCGTGGCGCGGCCTGTTTCGACACGCTGGGCGACACCCGCGGCCCGATGCTGGTGGTGGTGCCCGGCATCGACGGCGGCACGCCGTATGCGTTGTCGCGCGGCGAGGTGGCGGTGGCCGATTTCAACCTGTTCTGCCAGGCCACCGGCCGCTGCACCGCGCAGGCCGCCAGCACGCCCGAGCTGGCGCGCGCGCCGGTGCGCAACATCAGCCTGACCCAGGCCCGCGCCTATCTGCGCTGGCTGACCATCGGCAGCGGCGGTTGGCGCTACCGCCTGCCCAGCGATGCCGAATGGCTGCATGCCGCGCAGGCCGCCAGCAATTGGCGGCAAGCCGAAGACAGCAACTGCGTACCGCCCACCGCCAGCGCCACCGATGCGGTACGCGCACCGGTGTCGGCGCGCGGCCGCGATGCCAACCCGTGGGGGCTGATCAACCTCACCGGCAATGTGTGGGAATGGGTCTCCAGTGGCGCCGGCGTACAAACCCGCGGCGGCAGCTTTGCCAGTTACTGGTCCGATTGCACCGTGCAGGCCAGCCGCGCCGACAATGGCTCGGCGCAGCCGGACGTTGGCTTTCGCGTGCTGCGGGAGCTGCCATGAGCGGTAGCACGCAGCACCCGGCCAACGCCCAGCTGCATGCGCTGGCCCAGGCGCACCAGCTTGGCCAGATCGATCGCGCGCAGTACCGCGCCCGTCGGCGCAGCGTGCTGGACGCCGCCCGCCAGGCGCAGGGCGCGACCTTGCGCAACCCGCAGCCGCGGTCGCTCGACGACCGCTCCAGCCCGCCGCTGCCGCGGGATCGCGCCAGCCGATTGCGCAGGCGTGCCGCGGCAATTGTCGTAACAGTGACCGTCGTCGCATTAATGTTGCTAACATTCCATAAATGTACGTCCGGGTTCGACCGGCGTTCAGTCAGGGGCGAGCGCAACCATGCCGATCGCCATGCGAGCGTGCACACGTCCGCATGCGCAGCGCGGCACGTCGGGCATGCGCAACAACGGATGTTTTCAGGGGTAAGTGACGTATGCGTATGACGTGTCTGGCCGCGGCGGTGTCTGCGTGCCTGTTGCTGGCCGCACCTGCGTGGGCGCAGGACCACAGCGCCTCCGATGGTGCGCCCGCAGGCGGCGCTGCGCTGCCGGCGATGAAGGACCGCGGCGATGCCGTTGTCACCTTGCCGGTACGCGGATTCCGCGTGCGCGATGTGGGCAACTATCCGGAGGCCGGCATCGACCCGGCGCGCGTGCAGGCGGTGGCCGATGCCGCGTTCGCCGCGTTGGCACAGGGCCAGCCGCTGGTGGCGCTGCGCTTCGACCAGCTGCAGGCGGTGGCCGACACCGTCACCCGCGCCTATCGCGAAGCTGGCTTCATCGTCAGCACCGCCTATCTGCCGGCGCAGACGCCCGGCCCGGACCAGCTGATCGAGATCCGCGTGCTCGAAGGCCGCATCGGCCAGGTCACCGTGCAAGGCGCCGCGCGCTATCGCGGCACCACCTTGTCGGCGCCGCTGCGCCAGTTGCAGGGCCGCCCGCTGCGCAAGCAGGACGTGGACACCGCGCTGTTGTACGCGCGTGATCTGCCGGGCGTGTCGCTGTCGTCGGTGCTGCAGCCGGGCCAGAACGCCGGAGAAACCGATGTGGTGCTGGTCGCCAGCGAAGCTGCGCGCCCGTATGTGATCAGCCTGGGCGGCAACAATTACGGCACCGAACTCACCGGCCGCTATCGTGCCCAGGCCGGCATCACCTGGAACAGCCCGTTGGGCTTGGGCGATGTGTTCGCCGCCAACTACGCCTACTCGCTGTCGCCGCGGCAGAGCCAGATCGGCGCGTTGTCGTATGCGTTGCCGGTGGGGCAGGTGTCCGGCCTGAGCGCGGTGGTCGGCGCCAGCCGCAGCGAGCTGGAAGTGCGCAACGGCGTGTTCGCCCGGCTCGGCCTCAAGGGCCCCACCTCGGTGGTGTATGCCGGCGCAGACTGGAAATTCATCAATCACGATCTGCTGCAGCTGCAAGGCTCGGCGCGGTATCTGCGCGAAAAATCGCGGCTGGATGCCGCCGGCATCACGCTGTCGGACCAATCCTTCGACGTGGCCGAACTCGGCGTCTCGCTGCGCCGCACCGATCTGCGCTGGCGCGGAGTGGACCTGCTGCAGCTCAGCGTGCGCCAGGCCTTGCGCGATGGCTCGGCCGACCCGGATCTGGTCAGCCCCGACCGCGACAGCCACTTCACCCTGACGCGGCTGTCGTACACGCGCCTGCAATACCTCACCCGCACCCAACGCCTGTATTTCAAGTTCAGCGGCCAATACAGCAGCGACACGCTGGCGCCGCTGGAGCAATTTGCGGTGGGCGGGCCGGACAGCGTGCGCGCCTATCCGGTGTCCGATGCACTGGGCGATCTCGGCTATTACACCGCGCTGGAATATCACGTCGATGCGCCCGGTTTTGCCGATGCCGCCTCGCCGTTCAATGGCCGGCCGTGGCGCGAGCTGCTGGAGCTGGACGTGTTCGCCGATCACGCCCGCGTGTTTGCGGCCAATGGCGTCGCTGCGCCGACCAGCTTCGACGCCGCCGGTGTCGGCTTCACCTTCCGCTTGCCGCAGTACGCCAATTTCGAATGGCGCCTCACGGCCGCCCTGCCGACCGGACGCCGCAATGCGTCCGATGGACGCGACGACGCCCGCATCTACACGCGTTTCGGCTTCACTTTCTGAGGGATCTGCGCATGCACGCCAACCACACCGCTTCCACCGTTGCAGCCCGCCCCTCCGAACGCCTGCTGCGTCGATCGCCGCTTGCGCTGGCGCTGGCCGCCGCGCTCATGCTCAGCGCGCCGGCGATGGCGCAGGTCGCCAGCACCCAGCTGCCCACCGGCGGCAGCATCGTGGGCGGCACCGGCACGATCAATGCGCCCAACGGCACAACGCAGGTGATCGACCAGACCGGCTCGCGCATGGCGTTGAACTGGACGAGCTTCGATATCGGTTCGGCCGCCACGGTGCGCTTCAACCAGCCATCTGCGAGCTCGGTGATCCTCAATCGCGTCATCGGCGGCAATCCCACGCAGATCTTCGGCAACATCACCGCCAATGGTCAGGTGTTCCTGCTCAATTCCAACGGCATCCTCTTCGGCAATACCGCGCAGGTAAATGTCGGCGGCCTGGTCGCCACCACCCTGGGGGCCCAGGACATCAACTTCATCAACGGCAACGACGTCTTTGATGCAAACGGTGGGATCGCCCGGGTGTCCAATGCCGGCACCATTACCGCCGCCGCCGGCGCGGTCAATCTGATCGGCGCCGAAGTGCTCAACAGCGGCACCATCACCGCCAACGCCGGCAACATCACCCTGGCCGGCGCCGACAAGGTCACCCTCAGTTTCGAGAGCGGTGGGTTTGGCGTGGTCATCGACAAATCGCTGGAATTCGCGCAAGGCACGTTCGCGGTGAATAACTCCGGCAGCCTGATCGCACCTGGCGGCACCATCTCCCTGAGCGCACGCGCAGCACAGGGCGTGTTCGACGCGCTGGTGAACAACAGCGGCGTCGTCCGCGCTGCAGCACTTGCCGGAGGCAGCGACGGCAGTGTCTCGCTGGTGGCCAACGGCGCCGGCAGCAACGGCATCGTCGGCAATGGCAGTATCGATGTCGGCAGCGGTGCCATCAGCTATGTCTCTGACGTCGCCGTACAGCAGGGCGGCGTGCTCACCGCCGGCAACGTGTCCGGCAGCATCGGCGGCAATGCCAGCTTCAGCGGCGCCAACAAGATCGCCAACCTCGGCTTCCTGCAGGTGGCCGGCAACCTGGGCCTGACCAACACCATCGGCCTGGCGCAACAGGGCGCGCTGACGGTCGGCGGCACCAGCACCTTTTCGCTGGGCAACCAGGCGCTGACGCTGAGCGATGGCGGCAATCATTTTGGCGGCAGTGTCGGCCTCACCAGTGGCGCCACCCAGATCACCGACAGCGGTGCATTGACGCTGAGCACGCTGACCACCGGCAACCTCACCGCCATCAGCACCGGCACGCTGAATCTTGGCAGCGGCACGGTGACCGGCGCGCTCAGTGCCACCAGCAACAATGGCGCGATCCAGCAGGCTGGCAACGCCGGCCTCACCGTCACCGGCACCAGCGATCTGCAGGCCGGCACGGGAGCCATCTCGCTGACCACTGCAGGTAACGATTTCCAGCAGGCGGTCAGCCTGCGCGGGGGCACCACCCAGATCAGCGACAGCGGCGCACTGACCCTGGGCACGCTGGCCACCGGCAACCTCACCGCCACCAGCAGCGGTGCGTTGAATCTCGGCAGTGGTGCGGTGACCGGGGCGCTCAGCGCCACCAGCAATGGTGGGCAGATCAGCCAGACAGGCGCGTTGACGGTGAACGGCACCAGCACGCTCGATTCCGGCAACGGGGGCACTGCGCTGAGCGATAGCGGCAACGACTTCGTTGGCGCGCTCACGCTGACCGGTAACGGTATCGCCGTACGCGATGCCAACGCTCTCACCATCGTCGGGCTCACCAACGGCAGCAACGGCGCCATTACGCTCACCGCAGGCGGCGCGCTCAACTTGCCCGCGCAGGCCATTGCCACCGGCAGCGGCGCGCTGTCGCTGAGCGCGCTCGGTGGCGGGCTCAGCACCGGGGGCGCACTGTCCGGCAACCAGGTGAGCCTGCGCGCGCGCGATGCGTTGAACCTTGGCCACAGCGTCCAGGCCGGCGGCAACCTGCAGCTGACCAGCGACACCGGAGCCATCACCCAGACCGCCGGCCTGCTCGCTGTCACCGGTACCACCAACGCCACGGCGGCAGCGGGCACCGGCGCCATCAGCCTTGGTGGTGCCGGCAACGATTTCGGCGGCGCGGTCTCGCTCACCGGCAGCACGGTGATGGTCAACGACAGCAACGCACTCACCCTGGGCGCCATCGCCACCAACACGCTCACCGCCACCAGCCACGGCAGCTTGAACCTGGGCCAGGGCAGCATCGGCGGCATCGTCACTGCCAGCAGCAACGGTGGCGCGATCACCCAGAACGGCGCACTGACCCTGACCGGCCCGGCAACGCTCAATGCAGGCAGCGGCGCGATTTCGCTGGGCAACGGCGGCAACGACTTTCAGGGCGCGCTGACTCTGGTAGGCACCGGCATCGCGGTCAGCGATCTCGACACGCTCAGCGTGACTTCGCTCACCGCCGGTAGCGGCGGGGATGTCACCCTCACCGCTGGTGCCGACCTGGTGCTGCCAGCGCAGGCCATCGACCTCGGCGCGGGCAATCTGCGGCTAAGCGCGCAGGGCGGCACGCTGGCGACCAAGGGCGCGCTCAGTGCCAATCAGATCAACCTGTCTGCTCGCGACGGGCTGACCCTGGACCACGACATCGATGCCACCAGCACGCTGGCGTTGACCACCACCAACGCCGCCATCACCCAGGGCGGTGGGGCGATCAGCGCTGGCGCACTAGGCACCGTCAACGCCGGAACCGGTGCGATCTCCCTGCTCGGTCAGGGCAACGATTTCACCGCCGGACTGGATGTGACCGGCGGCGCCATCGGCATCTACGATCGCAACGACCTGTCCATCGTCTCGCTGGTCAGCGCCGCCAACAGCGCGGTCGCGCTCACCGCAGGCGGCATGCTGAGCCTGCCGGCGCAATCGATCGACACCGGCAGCGCCACGCTGCAACTGCGTTCGGACAACAGCAGCTTGGCCACCAATGGCGCATTGCGCGGCGGCAATGTCAGCCTCAACGCGCGCACGGGCATCACGCTGTCGCATGACATCACCAGCAGCGGCAACCTGCAGCTGCGTACCACCAACGCTGCGCTCACCCAGCTCGCCGGCAGGCTCGCCATCGATGGCACCACCACGGTCAATACCGGCAGCGGCGCTGTGGCGTTGAACGGCGCGTCCAATGCCTTCACCGGCGCGCTGTCGGTGACCGGTGGCGCGGTGCAGATCAACGCGCTCAGCGCGTTGACCCTGGGCAGCTTCAGCGCCAACGCGCTCACGGTCAGCAGCGGTAGCGCATTGGATCTGGGGCAGGGCAGCGTGGCCACCTCGCTGACCGCCACCAGCGCCAGCGGCGGCATCACCCAGACCGGCGGGCTTGAGGTGGGTGGCGCGGCGCAATTCACGGCCGGCACCGACAACATCACCCTGACCGCGAGCGACAACGACTTTCGCGGTGTAGTGGGCCTGAGCGGCAACGCCGTGCAGGTGGTCGATCGCGATCGGCTCACCCTGGGCAACAGTAGCGTCGGCAGCCTGCTGGTCGACAGCAACAACACCGCCATCGACCAGCAAGGCGCGCTGACCGTCAGCGGCAGCAGCCGCTTCGATGCCGGCATCGGCAGCATCACATTGGCCGACAGCGCCAACAATTTCGCCGGCGCGGTGAATCTGGCCGGCGGCGCCGTGCAGGTGGTCGATGCCAACACGCTCACCCTGGGCACGCTCAACACCGGCGCACTCACCGTCAGCAGCACCGGTGCGCTGAATCTTGGCACCGGCAGCACCGGTGCCTTGACCGCCACCAGCAACAACGGCGCCATCACTCAGACCGGTGCGCTCACCGTTAATGGGGTTGGCAGCATCAACGCCGGCAGCGGCACGATTGCACTGACCGACATCGGCAATGATTTCAGCAACACGGTGAATCTCACGGGCGGCGCGGCGCAGATCGTCGATGCCAACGCGCTCACCCTGGGCAGCCTCAATACCGGCGCGCTCACCGCCACCAGTAACGGTGCGTTGAATCTTGGTCAGGGCAGCGTCAATGGCGCGCTGACCGCCACCAGCAACAACGGCGCCATCACCCAGGCCGGTGCACTCACCGTCACCGGCGCAAGCACCATCAACGCCGGCAGCGGCGCGATCGCGCTGACCGATGCCAACAACGATTTCCAGGGTGCCGTCAGCCTGACCGGCAACGGCATCGCCGTGACCGATCGCAGCGTGCTCAACGTCTCCTCGATCAATGGCAATAGCAACGGCGACATCGCGCTCACTGCGCAAACGCTCAACCTGCCTGCATCGGCGATCTCCGCTGGCAGCGGTAACTTGACGCTCACTTCCACCGGCAGCGCGTTCAGCACCGGCGGCGCGCTGAGCGGCGGCAACGTCGTGCTCACTGCACGCGATGGCCTGACCCTGGCGCACACCATCAGCGCCGGCAACGCGCTGACGCTGCGCACCACCAATGCCGCAATCAACCAGACCGGCGGTCAATTGCTGGTTGGCGGTATTACCACCGTCAACGCCGGCTCCGGCGCGATCGTACTGACCAATGCCAACGACTTCATTGGCGCGGTCGCCCTCACCGGCGGCGCGGCGCAGATCGTCGATGCCAACGCGCTCACTCTGGGCAGCCTCAATACCGGCGCACTCACCGTCACCAGTAACGGTGCGTTGAACCTGGGCACCGGCTCCACCGGCAGCTTGACCGCCACCAGCAACAACGGCGGCATCACCCAGGCCGGTGCGCTCACCGTCACCGGCGCAAGCACCATCAACGCCGGCAGCGGCACGATCGCACTGATCGATGCCAACAACGACTTCCAGGGTGCCGTCAGCCTGACCGGCAACGGCATCGCCGTGACCGATCGCAGCGTGCTGAACGTCTCCTCGATCAACGGCAATAGCAACGGCGACATCGCGCTCACTGCGCAAACGCTCAACCTGCCTGCATCGGCGATTTCCGCCGGCACCGGCAGCTTGATGCTCACTTCCACCGGCAGCGCGTTCAGCACCGGTGGCGCGCTGAGCGGCGGCAACGTCGTGCTCACTGCACGCGATGGCTTGACCCTGGCGCACACCATCAGCGCCGACAACGCGCTAACGCTGCGCACCACCAATGCCGCCATCAATCAGAGCGGCGGCCAATTGCTGGTCGGCGGCCTCACCACCGTCAACGCCGGCACTGCCGCCATTGCCTTGAATGGCGCCAATGATTTCCAAGGTGCAGTGAACCTCACTGGTGGCACCGTGCAACTCAACGACAGCGACGCACTGACCCTGGGCACGCTCAACACCGGCGCGCTCACCGTCACCAACACCGGCGCATTGAATCTCGGCCAGGGCAGCGTCAATGGCGCACTGACCGCCATCAGCAACGGCGGTGTCATCACGCAAACCAACGCGCTCAGCATTACCGGCGCCAGTACGCTCGATGCCGGCAACGGATCGATTGCGTTGAGCAATGCCAACAACGATTTTGTCGGTGCAGTCGCCGCCACCGGCGATGGCATTGGCCTGGTCGACCGCAACGACCTGCAGCTCGCCAGCGTGCAAAGCACCGGCAATGGCGCGGTATCCCTGGATGCCGGCGGTGCGCTGCTGCTACCGGCTACCACGATCGACACCGGTACCGGTGCGCTCAGTTTGATCGCGCGCGGCGGGACCCTCACCACGGTCGGTGCGCTGCGTGGCGGCGATGTGCAGCTGACCGGCGCCAACGGCATCGTGCTTGGCAATAACATCGCTGCGTCGGGCGATCTGGCAGTGCGCAGCACCAATGCGGCGATCACCCAACGTGCGGGCACGTTGCAGGTGGCAGGCAATAGCGTGGTCGATGCCGGCAGCGGCACGATCGTGCTCGATGCGGCCGGCAACGACTTCCAGGGCCTGCTCGCGCTCAGCGGCGGTGCCACGCGTGTGCGCGCTGCCACTGCGTTGACGCTGGATGCGCTTAATACCGGCGCACTCGATGTCGCCAGCACTGGTGCGCTCAACCTGGGCTTCGGCCTGGTCAATGGCGATCTGGACGCCGCCAGCAACGGCGGTGGGCTGTCGCAGACCGCTGCGCTGACCGTCACCGGCGTCACCCGCATCGACAGTGCCGGCGCTTCCATCGCGCTTGCCGATGCCGGCAACGATTTCCAGTCGGCAGTGAACCTCCGCGGTGGCGATACCCGCGTACGCGACCGCAATGCGCTGACGCTGGGCAACGTGGATGTCGCCGCGCTGGAGGCAAGCAGTGGCGAGGCATTGAATCTAGGCCAGGGCCGCATCGGCGGCACGCTGGTCGCGCGCAGCGGCGTTGCACCGGCCGCACGCGTTGTCGGGCAGGCGCTGCCCACGCCGGCGGCGACCGATGCCGGCATCACTCAGCAGGGTGCGTTGACCGTCGTCGGCAACAGCGTGCTCGATGCGGGCAGCGGCGCCATCGTGCTCACCGATGCCGGCAACGATTTCCAGGGCAGCGTGCAGGCCAGTGGCGGCAGCATCGTGCTGGTCGATCGCAACGACCTGGCCGTGGCGGCGCAGGCGAGCGGTGCGGTCGCGCTGCAGGCCGGCGGCCAGCTCTCCACCAGCGGTGCGATTGCCGGCAACGCGGTGGCGTTGAGCAGCGGTGGCGGCATGCAGCTGGGGCACGACATCAACAGCGCTGGCAACCTCAGCGTGCGCAGCGGCGGTGCCATTACCCAAAGCGCCGGCAGCCTGCGCGCAGCGCACCTCAGCGGCAGCGCCGCGGGTGCGGCCACGCTGACCAGCGCCGGCAATGCCATCGGCACGCTCGGCGACTTCCGTGCGCAAAGCCTGGACCTGTTCAGTGCCGGCGCATTGCAGGTGAGCGGGCGCGTGGATGGCGGCAACCTGTTGCGGCTGCGCAGCGGTGATGCATTGCTGCTGGATGGTCAGCTTAGCGCTGCGACCACCTGGCTGCAGGCGGTTGCCGGCATTCGCCAGCGTGCCGGCAGTGCCATCAGCACCAACCTGCTCAGCGGCAGCGCCGGTGGCCCGGTGCTGCTGGGCGATGCCACCACCTTCATCGACAACCGCCTGGTGCGGCTGGGCGATTTCACCGCCAGCAATGGCTTCAGCCTCACCAATGCCGGCGACCTCACGCTGGTGCTGGCCAACGGCAGCAGCTACAGCGTGGATGCCGGCAACAACGCGTTGTTGCTGTCGGTGCGCGGCGATCTGCTGCAGGAAGGCCGCGCCACCCTGCGCGATGGCACCGGCAATTTCTCCGCGACCGGCCGCATCGGCACCCAGCAGGACCCGATCTACCTGATCGGCACCGGCGCCCAGGTGATCGGCGCGGTGGGCGCGCCACCGGCGTACTTCAACGCCACCACCGTCGAGGGCGGGCTGCTCGAGTTGAGCGGCGGTTCCAGCTTCAACGTACCGGCCTCGGCGTTTGCCGGCCGCGCGCAGAGCTCGGCCAGCCGCACCATCGCCTTCGTCGATCTGTCCGCCAGCGGGACGCCGTATCGCGCGTTCGGCCTGGTCCGTCCCGGCCTGCGTCTGCCCGACGACCAGCAACCGGCCTGCGACGCCGGCGACCCGGACGCGGTCTGCACCCCGCAATAATCGCCTCGCCGCCGCCCACCGCGGCGGCTCTCCCGATGGAGCCTGCCATGCACGACGACACTTCCCTGCAGACCTTGCTGGCACCGATCAGCGACGACGCCCCGGCCGGCCCGGACCTGGAATACGACCCGGATTTCCTGCGCCTGGAGCGCGACTCGGCCGTCCGCGCCGAGCGCACCCTGGGCGAGAGCGTCATCGCCGCCGAAGAACCCGACTGGGACAAAGTGCAGGCGCTGGCGCTGGAGCTCAGCCGCCGCAGCCGCGACCTGCGCATCGCCAGCAAGCTGGGCGCGGCCTGGCTGCGCCTGCGCGGCCTGCCGGGCTGGGCCGACACCCTGGCGCTGATCCACGGCCTGCTGGAACAGCACTGGGACAGCGTGCACCCACAGCTGGATGCCGACGACGACAACGACCCGACCTCGCGCATCAACGCGCTGGTCGGCTTGAGCGACCCGATGGGCCTGCTTGGCGCGCTGCGCACCGCACCGTTCGTGCAATCGCCGCGGCTGGGCCGTTTCAGCCTGCGCGACCTGCGCGTGGCCAACGGCACCCTCAAACTGCCCGAGGGCCAAACCGGCCCCAGCCTCGCCGAGATCGAAGCCTGTTGCCAGGACTGCACCCCGGAAACGCTGGCCGCCTCCGCCCAGGCCATCAGCGCTGCAGCGGCGCATGCGCGCGCCATCGATGCCTTGCTCACCGAACACGTCGGCACCGCGGCGCCGGACCTGCGCCCGCTGCTGACCGACCTGCGCGAGCTGGAACGTTTCGTGCTGCCGCACTGGCAGGCGCGCGACAGCAGCGCCAACCCCGCCGCGCCGGACGCCGACGCTGCGCCGGCCGGCGAGGGCAACGACGGCGCGACCACCAGCGCCCGCCCGGCCGGCGCCATTGCCGGCCCGGACGATGTGCTGCGCCGTCTGGATGAAATCTGCGCCTATTACGCGCGCTGCGAACCTTCCAGCCCGGTGCCGATGCTGCTGCGGCGTGCGCAGCGCCTGGTGGGCTGCGACTTCCTGGCCTTGATGAAGGAACTGGCCCCGGCCGGCATCGACGACCTGCAACGCGTCACCGGCCCGCTGGAAAACGGCTGATCGCGGCGAACAATAGCTCGCGAGCAGTGGTCAGGTGAATGTAGACAACGCGCTCAGAACAGGAGTGCGGGTGGCACATGCCGGCACCGACGCCGGCCGCACCCGCTAGGCGATAAGCGCAGGCGTTCTGTGAGCGGCCCCATCCATCTGCTCAGTCAAACAGGCAGCCGCACAAGGCGCGCCCGCAACACCACCGACTACCCTATGGCGGCAGCTCAACCAGCCCGCCGCCCACCTCCGAACAAAACGCAGTCATACCGCGCTGTTGCAAATCCCGACTCCCAACTCCCCAATCACCAACGATACAACTGCCAATACACCTTGTTGACCTTGTCCTTCTCGGCATCGGTATGCCCGTCGTGGTCGCGGTCATACAGGAAGTAGGGCGCACCGCGGGCCGGCGTCACGCGCACCATTTCCAGCTGACCATTGACGCGGTATTCGTCGACCTTGTCGCCATTCCCCATGGTCTTGCTGGTGACATCTGCGCCGGCCGGAACATCGCCACCAGCGCGGCCACCGCCGCTCGTGGCACAGCCGCCAAGCAGCAGCAACGGCAGCAGCAAAAGACATGCTCTCTTCATCGTCGTCATCCGTTTTAGGTCGTCGGTCAGTATGCGCTGGCGCGGTGCGGCGCGGGCGTGCAGCGTTAGAATTGTCCGATGAGCAAATTAGTCCTGATCGACGGGTCCAGTTACCTGTATCGCGCGTTCCACGCGCTTCCGCCGCTGACCAATGCCCAGGGCGAGCCCACCGGCGCGTTGTTCGGCGTGGTCAACATGTTGCGCGCCACCTTGAAAGAACGCCCCGCCTACGTCGCGTTCGTGGTGGATGCGCCGGGCAAGACATTTCGTGATGACTTGTATGCCGACTACAAGGCCAACCGCCCCTCGATGCCCGACGAGTTGCGCGCACAGGTGCAGCCCATGTGCGACATCGTGCATGCGCTGGGTATCGACATCCTGCGTATCGACGGCGTGGAAGCGGACGATGTGATCGGCACACTGGCGCTGCAGGCCGCCGCAGACGGATTGAGCGTCACCATCTCCACCGGCGACAAGGACTTCGCACAGCTGGTGCGTCCAGGCATCGAACTGGTCAACACCATGAGCGGCAGCCGCATGGATTCGGACGAGGCGGTGATCGCCAAGTTCGGCGTGCGGGCCGACCAGATCGTCGACTTGCTCGCGCTGATGGGCGATGCCATCGACAACGTGCCCGGCGTGGACAAGTGCGGCCCCAAGACCGCCGCCAAATGGCTGGCCGAATACGACTCGCTCGACGGCGTCATCGCCAACGCCGACAAAATCAAAGGCAAGATCGGCGAGAACCTGCGCGCCGCACTGCCGCGGCTGCCGCTCAACCGCGCGTTGGTCACCATCAAGACCGACGTGGCGCTGGCCTGCGGCCCGCGCGCGCTGGAGCTGCGCGAGCCCAATGCCGAAACGCTGGCCGTGCTGTACGCCCGCTACGGTTTCAGTCAGGCCCTGCGCGAGCTGGGCGGCGCAGCGGCCGCTGGCGCGCAGACCGAAGCCATGGCCGTGGCCCGTACCGAACCCGGCCGCGCCCGCGGCACCGGCTTCGTCTCCGGCCCGGCGAGCGCGCCGGTGGATCTGGACCCGGCCCTGGCCGCGCCCGGTCAGTACGAGACGATTCTCACCCAGCAACAGCTGGACAGCTGGATCGCCCGCCTGCGCGCGGCCGGCCAGTTCGCCTTCGATACCGAAACCGACAGCCTGGACCCGCTGCAGGCCAACCTGATCGGCCTCAGCGTCGCCGCCGAGCCCGGCCAGGCGGCGTACCTGCCGTTCGGCCACGACTTCCCCGGCGCGCCGGCTCAGCTCGACCGCGCCCAGGCGCTGGCCCAGCTGGCGCCGCTGCTCACCGACCCTGGGCTGCGCAAGCTCGGCCAGCACGGCAAGTACGACCTGCACGTGATGCGCCGGCATGGCGTGGAGCTGGCCGGCTACAGCGACGACACCTTGTTGGAGAGCTTCGTGCTCAATTCCGGCAGCGCCCGCCACGACATGGACAGCCTGGCCAAGCGCTACCTCGGCTACGACACCGTCAAGTACGAAGACGTGTGCGGCAAAGGCGCCAAGCAGATCAAGTTCGCCCAGGTCAGCCTGGAAGATGCCACCCGTTACGCCGCCGAAGACGCCGATATCACCCTGCGCCTGCACCACGTGCTCGGCCCCAAGCTGGCTGCCGAGCCGGGGCTGGAGCGCGTCTACCGCGAGATCGAGATGCCGTTGGTGGAAGTGCTCGCCCGCATCGAGGCCAACGGCGTGTGCGTGGACGCGGCCGAACTGCGCCGCCAGAGCGCGGACCTGTCCAAGCGCATGCTCGCCGCCCAGCAAAAGGCCACCGAGCTGGCCGGGCGTACCTTCAACCTGGATTCGCCCAAGCAGCTGCAGGCGCTGCTGTTCGACGAGCTCAAGTTGCCCGCCGTGGTCAAGACGCCCAAGGGCCAGCCCTCGACGAACGAAGAAGCGCTGGAAGCCATCGCCGACCAGCACGAGCTGCCGCGGGTGATCCTGGAGTACCGCGGCCTGGCCAAGCTGCGCAGCACCTACACCGACAAGCTGCCGGAGATGATCCACCCGCAGTCCGGGCGCGTGCACACCAGCTACCACCAGGCCGGCGCCGCCACCGGGCGGCTGTCCTCGTCCGACCCCAATCTGCAGAACATCCCGATCCGCACCGAAGACGGCCGCCGCATCCGCCGCGCCTTTGTCGCCCCGCCCGGGCGCAAGCTGATCGCCTGCGACTACTCGCAGATCGAACTGCGCATCATGGCCCACCTGTCCGGCGACCCCGGCCTGGTGGGCGCGTTCGACTCCGGCGCCGACGTGCACCGCGCCACCGCGGCGGAGGTGTTCGGCCGCACCATCGACACCGTCAGCAATGACGAACGCCGCGCCGCCAAGGCGATCAACTTCGGCCTGATGTACGGCATGAGCGCGTTCGGCCTGGCCCGCCAGCTCGGCATCGGCCGTGGCGAGGCGCAGGACTACATCGCGCTGTACTTCAGCCGCTACCCGGGCGTGCGCGACTTCATGGAAACCACCCGCCAGCAGGCCCGCGACAAGGGCTACGTGGAGACGGTGTTCGGTCGCCGGCTGTATCTGGACTTCATCAATGCCGGCACCCAGGGCCAGCGCGCCGGTGCCGAGCGCGCCGCGATCAACGCGCCCATGCAGGGCACCGCCGCCGACATCATCAAGCGCGCCATGGTCAGCGTGGATGGCTGGATCGCCGACCACGCGCAACGCGCACTGATGATCCTGCAGGTGCACGACGAACTGGTGTTCGAAGCAGACACCGATTTCGTCGACACGTTGCTGAGCGAAGTCACCGCGCGTATGTCGTCCGCTGCCGAATTACGCGTGCCGCTGGTGGTGGATTCGGGCGTGGGCGATAACTGGGACGAGGCGCACTGACGCAGCACATCACGCTGATATGCTGAATGCGCAGACCAGACATAAGTTGGTCGAAACATAATGCGCGCGCAGCAGGATTGGAGGAATGAATAACCGTTAAATTCTACATTTTTTTAACAGTTATCTTCACGATCCATCAATGTGGAAAATGGTGTTATATCCCTCGACGGGCGCAACGCCTGTCGGCAGATCTCTCCCATCCCCTGGAGCAGATCTCGGAGCGGAAACTCCTCCCCAAGTTTCCGCTCCCTGGCCCCGCCGACCTCCCCCTGGTCTGCGGGGCTTTTTTATTTCCAGCGTTCAGAGTAGCCGGAAAGACTCGGCGCTGCTGGACAGCGTCCGCAGATTGCGCAATGGCTGCGTGAGCAATCACAAATTTAAATGGGGACGATTAACTCGCTCAATCAACACAGCGTTTCATTTCCGCAATTCAGGTTTAACTGTGGGCGATTCTGAATGCGTGAATATCTGTGGATGACCCAACGGATAAAGGCGCTGAAACCAATCCCCGCACGGAGAAGATTTCAGCGCCTTCGGATGCATCGGGCGTGGCGCACTGCCTTCGCAGGGCAGCAGCGCTGGCGGCCCCTTCACTCCGGCCCGCTCCGATCACGGCAACGTCAAAGTCAGCCCAGCCAGTCGCGCGGCACCAGGTAGTCCAGCAACCACGCCTCGGCGCTGCCGGGCTCGGCGGTGTAGCCGTATTCCCAACGCACCCGCGGCGGCAGGCTCATCAAGATGCTCTCGGCGCGCCCGCCGCTCTGCAGCCCGAACAGGGTGCCGCGGTCGTAGACCAGGTTGAACTCCACGTAGCGCCCGCGGCGGTACAGCTGGAACTCGCGCTCGCGCTCGCCAAACGGCGTGTCCTTGCGGCGCTGCACGAGCGGCATGTAGGCATCCAGGAAGCCATTGCCCACCGCCTGCTGGTAGGCAAAGTCGCGCTCGAAGTCCTGGCCCAGGTCGTCGAAGAACAGCCCGCCGACGCCGCGCGTTTCGTTGCGGTGGCGCAGGAAGAAGTACTCGTCGCACCAACGCTTGTGCGCGGCATAGCGCTCCTCGCCGAACGGCGCGCACAGCGTCTGCGCGGTGCGGTGCCAGTGCTGCACGTCTTCATCCACCGGGTAGAACGGCGTCAGATCGAAGCCGCCGCCGAACCACGCGGCAACCACCTCGCCATCGCGCTCGGCGCGGAAGTAACGCACGTTCATATGCGTGGTCGGCACGTGCGGGTTGTTCGGATGAAACACCAGCGAGACGCCGCAGGCCCGCCAGGTCGCGCCCGCCAGCTCAGGCCGGTGGGCACTGGCCGAGGGCGGCAAGCGCGTGCCGGACACATCCGAAAACCCAATGCCGGCCTGCTCGAACACCGCGCCGTCGCGCAGGATGCGGGTACGCCCGCCACCGCCTTCCTCGCGCTGCCACAGATCCTCGGAGAACCGCGCTCGCCCATCGGTGGCTTCCACAGCGGCGCAGATGCGGTCCTGCAGGTCGGTCAGATAATCGCGTACGCGGTCGAATTCGTTCATGGCCCAATTCTAAGCCGTGCATCGCGGCGGGTGCGCCCACCCGAACGTGGCCGTTTGTCGCAGGGCGATGTGGAAGGTGGAGAAGGTCCCGCAGCGGTTAGCGTGTCAGGGTCAGTCGAGTTGGTCTGTGTGTAACGTTTCAGCACAGCACAGCACCCACTAAACCGCACGACCCGGTGGTTTCCGTTCTTCAACAAAACCACCGACACACTGTCTGGTGCGGTGTCCTCGCCGCTTGCGGCATGGATGCCGCCATCGAGCCCGCAGGGACGGGTTGACGGCGTGTCCCGCGAGCGGTGAGGGCGTCGCGCACTCGATGTCTTCGCGTTTGCTGCAGGGCCCTTGCCCGCCCACCATCGCAGGACACGCTGCAAGTACGTCCATGTAAGCTCCGTGGCGGCATCCATGCCGCCAAGGGTCCCGCGACGGTGAGCGGGCAAGGGCCAGTCGCGTTGATCGGTGCCCAGGGTTTCGGCACAGCAACCAGCACCCCCCGACATCGCGCGACGCGGCGGTTTGGTTCTTCAGCAAAACCATCAGCAAACGGTCTGGTGCGGTGAGGGCACCGCGCCCTCGACTCACCAGGTTCGAAGATCGCCAGGCAACCGCAACAGGCAAGCTGTCAGTCTTCTCAACGTGATTGACTAGCGCGGATCATTGGTTGCAAGGCAGCCGATCTGCGCGCGGACTGCATTGCCCTTGCCTGCGCCAAAGTCACTAGACCTAGGCAAACTCCGCACGAACAGCTGGCTTACACAGTCGCCAGGCGAGTGCTGCATGCACGCAGCCGATGGCCAGAGCGCCCGCGCCGGTGAGCACCAGCGCCATCTGTTGCGTGGCCTGCAGGCGTGCCTGCATCTGCGGCCACTCCGGGCTGTGCAGTACATCGGCCGGCAGCATGGCCTGCACGCCGTCGAACAACGGCCCGATCAACGCCAGCCCGGCAAAATTGAGCAGCCCGGTGACGATCAACACCACCACAAACCCGATGCGCGCCCACTCGCGTCGCTGCAGTAGCGCCCAGCTCAGCCATGCGAACGCCACCGACAGCACCACCCCGATTACCGACAACGCCATGCCGTGGTCGATCACCCATTGCCACGACGGCGGCAAGGTCATGCCCAGGGGCAGGGCGAGTGTGGTGGCGTCGGGCACTGCCACCAGCACCACGATCTGAAACAGGTTGGCCAGTGCGCTGACCACGCCCAGCAACAACGAGACCCATGCCAGCGGCGAGACAAAGCCGCCGTTCGATTGGGGCGATGTGCGCGGCGCTGCGTTCATTGCAGCGACGCGATATGCGCCGCGACTGCAGCCTGCCCGGGTGGGTCCAGCGCGGGTTGCAGCTGTGCGTACCAGCCGGGCAGGGCATCGGCTGGCAGACACGCGCGCAGCAACGGCGTGCTGCGCTCAAGAAATTCCTCGAAGAACGGCAGGCCGCGGACATACAAAAAGTGGCTGTCGGTGATCGACATGCCGGCATAGGCTTCGCGCAGCCACTCCAGATGCGGCAGGGCATGCGCACCGTGACCGGCGCGGGTCAGTGCGGTCAGAAAGCCCGTCCGCGCCGTGGCTGGCGAGGTGGAGCGCTCCTGGGCGTTCAGATCGTCGAAGGTCAGTAGCCATTGCTCGCCGCGCTCGACCTCGTTGCACATCACCGAGGTGGTGGCCAGCTGCAGCGCGTTGTGCGCGGTCGGCTCCAGCTCGTACAGCGCCAGCCAATACGGATACGCCTCGTGGTAGCGGTCCAGTGCGCTCAATGCCAGCGCGCACAGGCGCTGCGCATCCGCACCGGCCTGCAACTGCGCTTGTGCCGCGTTGTAGGCGCCCACGTGATCGCCGCGCTGAAACGCGCTCAGCGCCGGCTGCAATGCGGGGTCGATCTCGGCAGCTGCCTCGCCGGCATCGTCGCCAGGCGCTGTCGCTGCGGTGGGTTCTGCCCGCGGCGGCTTCGCCACGGCGGTCTTGCGTCCAAACAAACGGTCCCACAGGCCCATCGCGTCTACCTTGTGTGCGCCAGCAATGAGTGGGAAGTCGCCGCGACGCCGGCGGCGCACCGGTTCTGCGGCAGACCGGTACAGAGGGCGAACACACGAACCCTCTGCTGGTCCTGCGCCAAGCTTAGAGCCACTTGCGTAGGGAGAGGTGAGTGCAACGCAACCAGCGTGCGTGCTGGCTGAGCGACGCGTTGCAGTCGACCCGATTGCCGCAGGCGTCTGCAGGCTGCGGCGATCGCTTCCGGACAAGACGGCGAGCATTCCTCGCCCACAACAAGCTTCAAATGCGCATCTGTGACGTCGCCAGCGATGTAGCGCCTGGAAACGCTGCACCCGGCATTGCAACCGTCTGTGGCCGCCGGTACAGGTGCCGGCAACGCCTACCTTGCAACGGGCACAGCGCGTCGGTCAGCGCTGTGGCTTCACCTGCTCGTTGAACAGCTTGAGGATGCGCTTGTACTCGTCCAACCATGCATCGGCCCGGGTAAATCCATGGCGTTCCAGCGGATACGGCGCTACCTGCCAGTTGTCCTTGTGCAACTCGATCAACTTCTGCGTCATGTCCACCGAGTCCTTGAAGAACACGTTGTCGTCGATCATGCCGTGCGCGATCAGCAGATGGTCCTGCAGCCCGTCGGCGTAGTTGATCGACGAGGAGGTCTTGTAGGCCTGCGGGTCGAGCTCGGGCGTGTTGAGGATGTTGGAGGTGTATTCATGGTTGTACTGCATCCAGTCGCCCACCGGCCGCAGCGCCGCGCCGGCCTTGAAGGTGCCGGGGCTGCGGAACAACGCCATGTACGTCATGAAGCCGCCGTACGACCCGCCGTAGATGCCGGCGCGTGCGCGGTCGCCCTGTTTGGTGGCGACCAGCCAGTCCAGGCCATCCAGATAATCCTCCAGCTCCGGATGCCCCATGTTGCGGTAGATCGCGGTGCGCCAGTCGCGGCCGTAGCCTTCCGATGCGCGGTAGTCCAGATCCAGCACGATGTAGCCCTGCTGCACCAACAGGTTGTGGAACATCTGCTCGCGGAAATACGGCGTGTAGCGCTGCGACACGTTTTGCAGGTAGCCGGCGCCATGCACGAACATCACGATCGGATACTGCTTGCCCGGCTCGGGAGTCTGCGGCCCGTAATACTTGCCCCAGACCGTGCCGGCGCCGTGTTTGGACGGCACCTGCACGTACTGCGGTGCGATCCACGTCTGCGCCTTGAAGGCCGGCGTGCGCGTGTCGGTGAGCACCGTGGCCTGACCGCCCGCGGCCGGCACCACCGCCAGTTGCGGCGGCAGATAGGCGCCGGAGTAGCGCACCAGCAACTGCTGCCCATTCGGCGACAGGCTGAAGCCTTCCACGCCGTTCAAGGCCGTCACTTCGGTGAGCTGGTCGGTGCGCAGATCCAGCTTGCACACCTCGTAATCACCCGGCCATTTCTGGTTGCACAGGAAATACATGCCGCTGCCATCGGCGCTGGGCACCGGCATCGACACTTCCCACTTGCCGCGGGTGCGCTGACGCGGCTTGCCGTTGCCTTCCACCGTGTACAGCTGCGAATGGCCGGATTCTTCGGAGAGCAGCCACAGCGTGCGGTTATCGGCTAACCAGCCGAAATCATTGAAGTCCCAGTTGATCCACGCGCTGTCGCTCAGCCGATGCCGCGGCTGCAGCTTGGCGCTGTCCAGATCCACGCTGGCGATCCAGCGGTCCTTGTTGTCCACCGCGCGGATTTCCACCGCCACGTTGCGGCCATCGTCGCTCCAATGCACCGCCGGGCCGCTGCCGTCGCCATCGCTTTCCACGCGCACCGCGCGATTGCCCTTGAG
The DNA here is from genome assembly GCF_031843525.1 of Xanthomonas sp. WCS2018Noco2-27. Taxonomy (NCBI): domain Bacteria; kingdom Pseudomonadati; phylum Pseudomonadota; class Gammaproteobacteria; order Lysobacterales; family Lysobacteraceae; genus Xanthomonas; species Xanthomonas sp. WCS2018Noco2-27. Next base: position 105,828 of record NZ_JAVTIK010000012.1, read on the forward strand.
CGCGTCGCGCTTGGCGGCCTTGCGCAGTGCAGCCAGCGGGTCGGTGGCGATGCCGGGCAGCGCATCGAAGGACAGCTGGCGCGCGCTGCCTGCGGCCACATCGACCAGCCACAGTGCATGCGCCACCGGGGCATTGCGACCGACGCGGGAGCGGGTTTCCTGGAACTCCTCGTAACCGGATTCGGTCACGTACTTGGGCATCTTGCCGGCCTGGCCTTCGTCGGCGTTCTTGGCCTGTGTCACCACCAGCAGGTGGCGGCCGTCCGGCGACAATGCGCTGTCGACGATCTCCACCTCATCGCCCAGATACACCGGCGCTGCTGCGCGCGTGACGTCTGCGCGGCGCCAGGCATCTTCCTGCGTGCGCAGCGCATCGCGCTGTTCGCGATCGCGACGCAGCGTGGCCAGCGTGGCCAGTTGCTGCTCGCGCAGCACATCAGCCTTGGGCGCGGCCTTGGGGTCGCGCTCGGCCTTGACCACGGCCACCTGCGCGGTGCCGCCATCGGCCCGCCAGTGGTACCAGTTGTTGCCCGCACGCCAGATCGCACCGCCATCGCTGGCGAATTGCGGACGCGATTCGACTTCGTTGCTGCGGGTCAGCTGGGTCAGCGCGCCCGAGCGCAGATCACGCAGGAAAATATCGCCATTGCGTGCGAACAACATGCGCTGACGGCTGGCGTCGTAGCTGGGGTCGGCCGCATCCAGGCCGGCGCGCGCCGTGTCGGCCACGCGGTCTGCCGCTGTGCCGTCGATGCCCTGGCGATAGGTATCGCGCACCGGGCTGCCATCGCGCTTGAGCAGGTACTGCACCTGCTTGCCGTCCCACTGCCACCACGCCTGATCGACCGACGGCCCGATCCAGTCCGGATCGGCCATCACCTGTTCGATGGTGAGCGGTGCGGCGGACTGCGCATGCGCGGTGGCAGTCAGCAGCAGAAGGGTCAACGGCAGCAATCTGGGCATCGGAAACAACTGGACGCAAAGGAGAGCGCGCAAGCCTAGCAGTTCGTCTCTGCGGCAGGCTTGGGCCACAGGTCATGCGCGGGCGGCGTAACGCGGGGGTGGTTGCATAGCGGTGGTGCCAGACGGACGCGACTGTTATGTGTTTGCTGCACCTCATTGCAACCGCAGTGCGTGGCACTGCTGCGTTGCGCCGAATGACGCTGCGGCATGCACGGCGTCGCATGCGCGCATCGCTGTGCGCTTGTGGCGGGTTAAATGCTTCAGCGCCATCGTCGGCGGTCACTGCGTACGCTGCGTTGCGTCATGACGCGTTCTTTCTGTCTACCGCCTCTGTCTGCAGTAGGCGTTGCGAGAGGCTGAAAGGCCACTGGCGAATAAGCGCGCGTGGATGTTGTGGGCTGCGGACGTTGCACGTTGCACGTTGCCGATGACGGCGCTCGAGCTGCGCGCGTGCCCCGCCATTGGAGTCGCGGTTGTCACGGAGGCATGTCCAGAGCGCAATGAGCGAACGCGTCGTCCCCATACGCATAGGCCGAAGACCCACGGTGGGTCTGGTGCCGGAAGGCGGCTTTACCGTCGCATGCAATGCTTGGCCACACATGCATGGTCGCCAACACCAGACGGAGATTCTGCGCACCTCACCGCCCCATTGTTGAAAGGTGCTTGGCGTGCGATTGAGCTAACACAACAATGCAGTGGCGGTTTTGGTGATCAGTATCGAAGCCTGCGACGTGTGAGCTCCGACGTGAGCGCGCGCGTCAGATTACGCGGACCCATTGCAGGATTCATCGGCGCAGCCATCCAGGTGCCGCGGTTGCCCGTCTGCCATCTGCGCCAGCTACGCGTCGCGGCCCCGGACAGCGGCCGGAAACCTCCCGACTTGCCAGCAGCCCGGGGGGCGGCCAAGCTAGCGCGCTTTTGCGATTGTCGATGCACATGTCCAGCCTGCCTGCTCCCGTTGTGTCCCATCCCATGGCCGTCGGCGCGCCTGGCCGGCCGTTGGCGTGGCGCGCGGGGCAGTCGGTGGATCTGGCGACCTTCGTCGCGCATGTGCATGGCCTGGCGCAGCAGCTGCCGGAGGGCCGCCATGCGGTCAATCTGTGCGAAGACCGCTACCGCTTCATGGTGGCGTTCTATGCCTGCGCGCTGCGTGGGCAGGTGTCGCTGCTGCCGTCGTCGCGCGCGCCGGCGGTGGTGGGCGAAGTGCAGGCCGGTCACGCCGATGCCTACTGCCTGGGCGATCTGGCGTTGGAGCTGGCGCCGCCGCGCTACTGGCAACTGCCGGACGCGCTGCCGCAGGCGGACGGCCCGATTCCGCAGCTGGCCGACGACGCACTGGTGGCGATCGGCTTCACCTCCGGCAGTACCGGTCGCCCGCAACCCAATCCCAAGACCTGGGGCAGTTTTCTGACCAGCACCCGGCAGGATCTGGTCGCGCTGCAAAGCCTGTGGGCGCACACCGACGCAGTGCCGCACGTGGTGGCCACGGTGCCGCCGCAGCACATGTACGGCATGGAATTGTCGGTGCTGCTGCCGATGGTTACCGAGCTGGCAGTGCACGCGGGCCGGCCGTTCTTCCCGGACGATGTGGCACGCGCGCTGGCCGATATTCCCGCCCCGCGCGTGCTGGTGACCACGCCCGTGCATCTGCGTGCCCTGGTCGAATCCGGGGTGGCATTGCCGCCGCTGGCCGGCATCGTCTCGGCCACTGCACCGCTGGCACAGGAGGTTGCCGCCGCAGCCGAAGCGCGGTTTGGCGGTGAAGTGCGCGAGATGTTCGGCTCCACCGAAACCTGCGTATTCGCCGTGCGCCGCACCGCACTGGAAGCCGCATGGACCCCGCTACCCGGCGTGCGTCTTGAAACCCAGGCCGCAGGCACCTTGGTGCATGCGCCGCATCTGGCCACGCCGGTGTTGCTGGCCGACATGATGGACGTGGCCGACGACGGCACTTTCCAGGTGCGCGGACGCCAGGCCGATCTGCTGGAAATCGCCGGCAAACGCGCGTCGCTGGCCGACCTCACCCGCCGTCTGCTCGCCATCCCCGGCGTGATCGACGGCATCATCGTGCAGCTGGCACCGGACGCAGGTCAGTCGGTGGGCCGCATCGCCGCATTGGTGGTCGCCCCGACCCTGGACGACGCGCAGATCCTGGCCGCATTGCGCGTCAGCGTCGACCCGGTATTCCTGCCGCGCCGCCTGCGCAAGCTCGCCGTTCTGCCACGCAACGAAACCGGCAAATTACCGCGCGATGTGGTGTTGGGGTTGCTCAACGGCTGAGCAAGTTTGGGCAATGCCCTCTGCAGGCCGATGCCAACGGCTGCGTGAGTGGATTGCTTACTGGCCGGGTGCCGGATGAGCGCAGAGGTAGGCCGAGAAACGCGTCAGTAGCTGAGTTTTCTGCATCGCCTCCAGGGTCGCATGCACTTGGCAGGCCAATCCGTTCTGATCCGCACAGCGCGCATCTGCCGTGTTGGCCGCACTCAAGCGCATGCGATCACGCTGCGTCAGCTGCGCCTGAAACTCGTCCTGCGCAAAATCCAGATCACCTGGCGTGATCGATCTGATCCGTTGGGCTGGGCAGCGCCGATCTGCCTGATCTGCCAGCGCTTCGAACGCGCTTCTCCTGCGTATTTCTGCGTTCCGGCAGGGCTTGCGGCCGCCAGGAGGATTGCGAGAACAAGCATGCTGTCTCCGCGAGAGCGTCGTCTGCTCGACTGAGCGCACGATCTCACCGATGTCGACGGTCTGCCAGCGGCTACGCGCCGCATGATCAGTGGCGAGATAGGGAACAGCCTGGCCGCGAGCACGGCGGTATCTGCGCGATACGTGCCGCACCCGGTTTTCACGGAACTACCGGCGGCCACAATCTGCAGCACGCCGGCACGCACGGCATCACTCAGCCGTGCACACCATCGATCTCCACCGCCAGCTCATCGCGGCAGATCACTGCGTGCAGCAGCAGGCGCGGTACCGCGTCGCCAAAGCGGGTGTCCAGGGCCTGCGCGACCTTGGCCAGATCGTCCTGCTCGCGGACATACACCTTCAGGCGGGTGCCGGCGCCGAACTGCGCGGGCAGCGCCGGTGCGTGCGTGCGTGCGGCGCCGAGCAGGGCATCGAAGTTGGCGAAGGTTTCTTCCAGCTGCGCCAGCAGCTGGCCGGTATGCATCGAGGCATGGCCCACCACTGCGGCGGTGCCTGACAGCAGCAGCGGCATGTCGCTGCCGGCGGGCGGCAGCATGGCGCGCGCAAAACTCGGCGGCTGCGGGCCGTATTGGCGCGGGTAGTTGTAGGCGCTGACCTGACGCGGATTTTCCAGCGGCGTGCCGGCATCGGCGGCGGCCAGCCAGTAGATCTGGATGATGCGTTCGGCATCGCAGCGGCCCACCGCAGTGGCGGCCGGCAACTGCGCGACGTCGAAAGCGCCCAGGCCACGCGCGCGGCCCACGCAAAACTGGCGATAGCGCTCACGGTCGCCACTGCCCAGGGTGATGGCATCCAGGTAGTTCCAGATGCGCAGCAGGCGCGGTGTGGCGCTACCGCTGACAAATGCGGTCAGCTCTGCGTAGGCCTTGGCGGCGGCGTCTTCGATATCGACATCCTGCTCGTCGATTTCGATCACGCCAAACTGCAAATGCCCATCGCTGGACCAGGCGATGTTGCCGTCGCGGCCACTGCGCACCAGCGCATCGGTCCGCCACACCTCCAGCACATCGGCCTGATACGGCTGCAGCGGCACGCGCAGATAGCGCGGGTCGTCCAGGCGCGGGGCGGCATCGCCGAACCCAAACACGGCCAGCACCTGCGGATCGGTCAGCAGCGCCGCGGGGTCGGTCTGGTCGACATAATCGACCTGCAGGCGGGGATGGCGCAGCGGTTGCGCGGTCTGGGCCGGGGAAGCAGTCATTGAGTCTCTCGTTGCAAGGTGGTGCCGTCGAAGCCGTGCGTGGACAGGCGCCGACGTGGGCGCCACACCTGCCGCACGTACGGCATCGTCGATAGGAATGTCAGTGCTGGGATGGCGTGGACTGCGCGCAGAGACTCGCCGATAGGCAGGCGAGGGCGCAGCACCTGTACGTGCCGCAGCATCGCCCTACCGAAGCAGGCAGGCGTCAGCGCTGCTGTACAACCAGTCGGGCCGCCGCCCCTGATCAGAATAGCCGGACACTGCGGTCCGGGAGCCGGCCCGGCTGCCGGCTTGGCGGTCGGGGTGGGGCGCACAACGGTGGAAGTCATCCTGAAACGAACCTGCAGCGGGCGAGCGTCATGCAGTCATGATAGCCTGACCGGCGGCCCGGACATCTGTGCGGCCGCCGAGATCCACGCATGCCGACCAACGCAATGACAGGGCGATCGCCGGCCGCGACGCGGGCCCGGCGCTCGGAATCGACAGGTACGCCACGTACACTGCCGGCTCGACGCGCCGTCCGCCACCGGCCGCACGCTGTCGGTGGCCTGCTCCGACTTTGACCGACCCTTACCCTGGAACTTCTGGATGTCCTCGCAAACCGCTGCCGAACGTGAACTGGCCGAACTCCTGGTCGAAAGTCTGAACCTGGAAGACGTCCAACCCGCCGACATCGATCCGGAGGCGCCGTTGTTCAACACCGGGCTGGGGCTGGATTCGATCGATGCGCTGGAACTGGCGCTGGCGATCAGCAAGCGCTATGGCTTCCAGCTGCGCTCGGACAACGACGAGAACCGTCGCATCTTCGCGTCGCTGCGCGCATTGTCGGCGCATGTCGAAGCCAACAAGACCGTCTGAGGTTCCGACCGCCGCGCCCAGCGATGCCCCGCCGTGGGTGCTGGGGCTGGGCGTGCTGCTGGCGGTGGCGTACTCGCCGCTTGCCCACTGGGCCAACGCCAGCCATCGCTCCGACCTGGCCGTGATCGCCGGCGTCATGCTGGTGCTGATGGTGTTGATCGAACCGATGGTCGCGCGGCGCGCGTGGGCTTGGGCGCTGGCACTGGTGAGCCTGGCCGGCCTGGGCGCGTTGTGGCATTCGCCGCACGCCATGCTGGTGCTTGCGGCGCCGCCGGTGGTGTTCACCGGATGGGTCGCCTGGTTCTTCGGGCGCAGCCTGCGGCGCGGGCGCACTCCGTTGATCACCCGCATCGTGGAAGGCCTGTACGGCCGGGCCGGCATGGCAGTGACGCCGGCGCAATTGCGCTACACGCGTGGGCTGACGCTGGCCTGGGCGCTGCTGTTGTGCGGGCTGACCCTGCTCAACCTGGTACTGGGCCTGTGCGCCGAACCCAGTGGCGTGCTGGCGCAATTGGGTTATGCCTCGCCGCTGCCGATCAGCGACGAACGCGCCTCGTTGTTCGCCAATTTGCTGGTGTACGGCGTGGTTGGCGGGTTCTTTGTTGGGGAATATCTATTGCGCGGGCGCTGGTTTCCGCAGCGTCCCTATCGTAACCTGCCAGACTTCTTGCGCCAGATGGCGCGGCTCGGGCCGGACTTCTGGCGCGATCTGCTGCGCTGAGTGCGTGGCCAGGGGCAGCGACGTACGTGCACAGTTTCGGGGACAAAACAAAAATGCCGTTGGCAAGGATGCCGTCGCGCCTGGCGTGGGGTGTATTCAATCTGCTGCAATTGGCCTTCACGCTGACGTTTACCGCCGGCGGGATCGTGTATGCGTTGCTGCTGCTGGCGATCACCCGCGATGCCGATCGCCTGTTGCGCATGGGCGGCTGGATGTGGTCGCCGGTGCTGTTCCGCGGCGCGGGCGCCAAGGTGATCGTGGAAGGGCGCGAGCGGGTCGACTGGTCCAAGAACTATCTGTTCGTCAGCAACCACCAGTCCATCATCGATATCTGCGCCTTGTTCTACGCCTTGCCGGTGCCGCTGCGGTTCCTGCTCAAGGAAGAAATGCTCAAGGTGCCGTTCGTGAACTGGTATGCGCGCGCCACCGGCATGCTGTTCCTGGACCGCGACAGCCGCCGCGCCGGGGCGCTGGTCCGTCGGCAGGCGGCCGCGCTGCTGCGCGAGGGCAAACAGTTGTGTCTGTTTCCCGAAGGCACCCGTAGCCGCAGCGGCGAATTATTGCCATTCAAGGCCGGGCTACTGCAGGCCGCTATCGATGCTGGTGTCCAGGTTGTCCCGGTGGCGCTGGACGGTTGCGGCAAGGTGCTGCCGGTGGATGGTGTGTTCAGGGTGCGTCCCGGCATCATCCGCGTGCGCATCGGCGAGCCGATCGCGGTCACCGGGCCGGATGCACCGGATCGCCAACAATTGACCGAGCAGGCACACAAGGCCGTGGCTGCAATGCTTCAACCCAGGATCTGAGTTCCGCGCTTATGGATTTCGTCGTGCCGCATGATCATCCCTGCCTGCCCGGGCACTTTCCGGGTCGCCCCGTGGTGCCTGGCGTGGTCGTGCTCGACCATGTGCTGCAGGCCGTGGAAGCGCTGCATGGCCCGCGTGCCGCAGCACGGCTGCCGCAGGTGAAGTTCGTGCAGCCGTTGCTGCCCGGCCAGACCGCGTCGGTCATGCTGGAAGGCGACGGCCCGCGCTGGCGCTTCCGCGTGCAGCGTGCCGGCGAGGTGCTGGTCAGCGGCGAACTGGTGGCGGAGGCCGCGGCATGAACAAGCATTGGAAACAGCGTCCAGAAGGTGGCGGGCGCTTCGCGTTGTGGCTGATCCGCGGGATCGCACGGCATGCCGGGCGCTCGGTGGGGCGCGCGTTGCTGTACCCGATCACGCTGTACTTCCTGCTGGTGCGTGCGCCTGAGCGCGCCGCCTCGCGCGCCTATCTGGCACGTGTGCTGGGGCGTCCGGCCAAGCTGCGCGATGTGGCGCGGCATATCCATACGTTTGCATCGACCATCCTGGACCGCGTGTACATGTTGTGCGGGCAGATGCAGCGCTTCCGCGTCGACATCACCGGGCTGGATCAACTGCACACGCAGATGGACCGCGGCCGCGGCGTGCTGATCTTCGGCTCGCACCTGGGCAGTTTCGATGCGCTGCGCGTACTGGCCACCGAGCGCCCGGACGTGCAGGTCAAGGTGGTGCTGGACAAGGCCCACAACCGCGCGATGACCGACCTGCTGGGCGCACTGAATCCGCAGCTGGCCGCCAACATCATCGATGCCGGCATGGACGCGACCTCGATCGTCATGGCGATCAAGGACGCCACCGATGCCGGCGCGCTGGTGGCGCTGCTGATCGATCGCCCGCGCGAAGGCGACCCGGCGTTGCCGGCGATGTTCCTTGGCCGCAATGCGATGTTTCCGACCTCGCCGTGGTTGATCGCCGCCGCGCTCAAGGTGCCGGTGGTGCTGGCGTTTGGCCTGTATCGCGGTGGCAATCACTACGAGCTGGCATTCGAGACCTTCAGCGAAGGACTGGATGTGCCGCGCAGGCAACGTGCGCCGGTGCTGGCGGTGCTCATGCGCGATTACGCGGCCAGGCTGGAACATTACACACGCTACGCGCCGTACAACTGGTTCAACTTCTACGATTTCTGGAACACCCACCATGCCGATGCGCCGCACCCTGCCGTGGATGCTGATACTGCTGTTCAGCGCCGCACCGCTATGCGCCGCACCGCCTGAGGCCCTGGATGTCGGCCAGGTGCTGCAACGCCTGGCACGCCCGGTGCCAGCCAGCACCGAGTTCGTCGAACTGCGCGGCTCCGCGCTACTGAAAACGCCGCTGCGCGTGCAGGGCCATTACCGTCGCCCGGATGCGCAGACGTTGGTGCGCGAGGTGAGTGCGCCGTATCGCGAAACCACCACCTTGCGCGGCGACGAAGGCGTGCTCGAACGCGAGGGCAAAGCGCCACGCAAGTTCGCCTTGAGCCGGGTGCCCGAACTGGCCGGGTTGAAGTCCGGCTTCGGCGCGCTGCTGTCGGGCGATCGCGCGCTGCTGGAGCAGCAGTATCGCCTCAGCGGGCATGGCACAGCGCAGGCATGGCAACTGACCTTGCAGCCCAAGGACGCCGCAGTAGCCAAGCAGGTACGCGAGCTGCGTCTGTACGGCAGCAACGATGAGCTGCGCTGCATCGAAAGCGTTCCGGCGAAGGGCGATGCACAACGCACGCTGCTGGCCGGCGCGGCACGTGCGGCTGCCAGCGTCAACGACGCCGCAGCGCTGACCACGCTCTGCCACGGCCCGGACGCGTGACCACGCGCGGGCAGGTCTTGCTGCTAGCCGTCGTCAAATACGCCAGATCGCGCGCGCTCAACCGGATTGCCGTGTCACTGGGACCCGATGCCGTACGCGGCTCGGACCTCGCCCATTGCAGTGAGGCAGTTGCATGTCGTTTGAATTGAACGCAAACCGCCGCATTGGGCTTGCCTTGCTGTGGCTGGCCTTGCTGGTGGTGGCCGGATTCTGGTTGAGCGAGACGCTCAAGGTCACTGGCGATTTGCGCAAGTTCATGCCCGCCCTCCGCAGAAAAAAAGCGCTGGAGTTGCCCGATGCCGCGCGCGCGGCCGGTGGACGTCCAGCCATTGCAGTGAGGCAGTTGCATGTCGTTTGAATTGAACGCAAACCGCCGCATTGGGCTTGCCTTGCTGTGGCTGGCCTTGCTGGTAGTAGCCGGATTCTGGTTGAGCGAGACGCTCAAGGTCACTGGCGATCTTCGCAAGTTTATGCCCGCCCCGCGTACGCCTGCGCAAAAACTGCTGATCGAAGAACTCGGCGAAGGCCCGGGCTCGCGGCTGTTGCTGATGGCCTTGTCCAATAGCGACCCGGCCACCCTGGCCGAGCAATCGCAGCAGTTGCACCAGGCATTGGCCGCGCAGCCGGCGCTGTTCGAGCTGGTCGGCAACGGCGGCACTGCGGGGTTGGAGGCGATTCCGGAGCGCTTGTTGCCGTATCGCTATCTGCTTAGCGATAGCTTCGATACCGCACCGCTGGACGCGGCGACGCTTGAAGCGGCGCTGCAGTCACGCGTGCAGGATCTGGGTTCGCCGGCAGCGGCGATGGTGGAGCCGCTGCTGCCGCGCGACCCGACGCTGGAAGTGCTGCATCTGGCCGAGACCCTGCAGCCGGCGGCCGCACCGCAAACACGCAACGGGGTGTGGTTCGATCGCGCCGGCACCTCGGCGTTGTTGATCGTGCAGACGCATGCGGCCGGCTTCGATCCCACCGGCCAGCAGCTGGCCTACGACGCCGTGCAAGCGGCGTTCGCCACAGTCAGCAAGGGCACCACGACGCAGCTGACCTTGACCGGCCCGGGCGCATTCGCGGTGGAGATCACCGCACGCACCCAGGGCGAATCGCAGTGGATCGGCACACTGGATACGGTGGGTCTGGTGCTGTTGCTGATGATCGCCTACCGCAGCTGGAAGATTCCGGTGCTGGGCGTGTTGCCGCTGGCCAGCGCCGGCCTGGCTGGCCTGGGCGCGGTGGCGCTGGTGTTCGACGGCGTGCATGGCATCACCGTGGCATTCGGCTTCACGTTGATCGGCGTGGTGCAGGATTACCCGATCCATTTGTTCAGTCATCAACGCCCCGGCCTGGATCCGCGCGACAACGCGCGGCATTTGTGGCCGACGCTGGCGACCGGCGTGGTGTCCACCTGCATCGCGTATGTGACCTTCCTGTTCTCCGGTGTGGATGGTCTGCGCCAGCTGGCGGTGTTCACCATCGCCGGTTTGGCCACTGCGGCGGTGACCACGCGTTGGCTGTTGCCGTGGCTGATCGACCCGGCCCCGCGCGACTATGCCGACTCGCGTCTGTTGGCAACGCTGTGGCGCGATATCGCGCGGCTGCCGCGGCCACGCATCAGCCTGGCGGTGATCGCGGTGATCGGCATGGCGGTGATCGCATTCGCGCCTGGCCAGTTCTGGCAGAACGATCTATCCAAACTCACCCCGGTGCCGCCCAAGGCATTGGCGCAGGACACCCACTTGCGTCAGGAACTGGGCGCGCCCGATGTGCGTTATGTGCTCGCGCTGCCTGCCGCCAACGATGAAGCGGCGCTGCAGGCCAGCGAATCCCTGCGGCCGCGGCTGGATGCGCTGGTACGCGACGGCGCCCTGGCCGGCTATGACATGGCCGCGCGCTATCTGCCCAGTGCCAAGACCCAGCAGGCCCGTCAGGCGGGGTTGCCGGATGCAGCGCAGGCGCGCGCGCTGACCGATCGCGCGGTGGCGGCCACGCCATTCCGCAGCGATGCGTTCGCGCCATTCCTGCAGGATCTGGATGCCGCCAAGCGCGCGCCGCCGCTGCTGCCAAAGGATCTGACCGGCTCGCCGCTGGCCACCTCGGTGGGCGGCTTGCTGCTGGGCCGCGGCGATCGCACGACTGCCCTGGTGTCGCTGACCGGCTTGCATGATCCGGCGGTGTTGGCTGCGGCGGTGCAGGGCAGCGGCGCGCAATTGCTGGATCTAAAAGACGCGTCCGAATCGCTGGTGGCCGCCTACCGCGGCCGCGTGCTGGGCGCCCTGGGTGTGGCGGCGTTGTTGCTTGCGGTGACGGTGGCGATCGCGTTGCGCAGCCCGCGCCGTATCGTGCGTGTGCTGTTGCCGATGGCGCTGACCACCGTGTTGATCCTGGCAATCCTGCGCGGCATCGGGGTGGAGCTCAATCTGTTCCACTTGATCGCGCTGATTCTTGCCGCAGGCTTGGGCCTGGATTACGCCTTGTTTTTCGATCACGCCGGCGACGATCACGCCGATCAGCTGCGCACGCTGCATGCATTGATTGTCTGCAGCCTGATGACATTGCTGGTGTTCGCGCTACTGGCCGCCTCCAGCATTCCGGTGCTGCGCGCGATCGGCAGCACGGTGGCACTGGGTGTGTTGTTCAATTTCATCCTCGCGTTGCTGGTGTCGCGCGAACCGGCACTGGAGCGCACACGCAATGGAGAATCGCATGCAGGGACGTGACGCAATCGCCGCCTTGATCCCGCATCAGGGCAGCATGTGCCTATGGGATGAGGTGGTGACCTGGGACCCGCAGCGGATTGTGGTGCGTAGTCACGCGCATTGCAGCGACATGCATCCGCTGCGTGCCGATGGACGTCTGCGCGCGCTGCATCTGTGCGAATACGGCGCGCAGGCCATGGCCGTGCATGGCGGCCTGCTGGGGCGAGAGTCAGGCAAGCCGGTGCGCCCGGGCATGCTGGTTGCGCTGCGTGCGGTGGAATTGCATGTGACGCATCTGGAGGCCTTGCCCGATGCCATCGAGTGCGAAGCGCAGGTGCTGATGCAGGGCGAGGACAGCCAGCAATACAGTTTCCGTCTGACCCATCAGGCGCAGCTGCTCGCCGAAGGCCGTGCCACGGTAATGCTGGGTGCGGCCTGAGATCTGCATCAGGGTGCGGCGTGTGTCTTCGTTGCAACCAGTGCGCTCAGCTTGACGACGCTAGGCAGGCGGTGCGCATACAGCCGCGCAATGTCGTCGCCGCTGTGTAGATGCTCGAAATGCTCCAAGCCGATAGAGAGGAATTCGGGATTATCATCGCGCGCGGGCTTGATCTCGCCGACTTCAAGTGCCTTCAATGCGCTGATCCAATGGAAGGACTGACCAGCATCCTGGCGATTGAAGTAGGCGTACCAAACCGGAATGCGGAACAGTCGTTCGAACGCCACCGCACGTTTGAGCTCGCTCTCGTAGGGAAGGCTGTAATACGCCTGATTGGCGTGCTTGAACTGAACGTAGTTTTTTACGTCGATGGCGATCAAGCCAATTGATTCCAAAAGCATCAGGAAATCCGGACGTTTAACCGCAGTGCCAAATAATGGCGCGAAGGTATCCGGCGCTTGGCAAATGGCTACATAGCTGAAGCCATGCAATTGCAGCCAGGAATTCATCGCGTCCTCGCCTTGTTTGCCAAGGCCCGCCAAGTTCACTGCACTCATTTCGTTTCGTTCATCGCCGCGCATGCCTGGAAGCTACCAGCCAGATTCGAAGGTACTCAAGCGGCAGTGGTCGGATTTGCGGCATGGTTAGGCAAATACGGGATGGGTGCCAAGAGTCCGTCTTTCAGCAGGCAGCTTGCTCTACGATAACGCTCCTTCTCTGCTCATATGGTTCGTGGCTTATGAACTCAGCTGCACGACGCGCACTCGTCACCGGCGGCAGCGGCGATCTTGGCGGTGCGATCTGTCGCCATCTGGCGGCGCAGGGGCGGCACGTGATCGTGCATGCCAATCGCAATCTGGCGCGCGCGCAAGAGGTGGTTGCCGCCATCGTGGCCGACGGCGGTAGCGCCGAAGCGGTGGCCTTCGATGTGGCCGATGCGCAGGCCAGCGGCGCGGCGCTGGAGAACCTATTGGCGTCCGGCCCGATCCAGATCGTGGTCAACAACGCCGGCATCCACGACGACGCGCCGATGGCGGGCATGAACGCCGAGCAGTGGCATCGGGTGATCGATGTGTCGCTGCACGGCTTCTTCAACGTCACCCAACCGTTGTTGTTGCCGATGGCGCGCACGCGCTGGGGACGCATTGTCAGCGTGTCGTCGGTGTCGGCAGTGCTGGGCAATCGCGGGCAGACCAATTACGCCGCAGCCAAGGCGGCATTGCATGGCGCGACCAAATCGTTGTCGCGCGAGATGGCCAGCCGCGGCATCGCCGTGAATGTGGTGGCGCCGGGCGTGATCGAAAGCGACATGGTCGGCGAAAATTTCGCGCCGGAGGTGATCAAACAACTGGTGCCCGCCGGGCGCGTCGGCAAACCCGACGAGGTCGCCGCGCTGGTCGCCTTCCTGTGCTCGGAGTCTGCCGGTTACATCAATGGCCAGATCATCGGCATCAATGGCGGCATGGGCTGATTGCCTGACGTCCAGGCTGCTGCGTTGCGCGCGTGGCTAGCTGCGACGACGGCGTTGATCGATAGCACATTGCGTTACAACCGATGGCGTCCGAGTGCCATCGGCTTTACAGCCGATCTCATCGATCTTCATGTCGAATCGCACAAGCATGACGTGCGCTTCAAGAAAAACGCGCCGTTGCCGGCGCGTTCGATCGGCCTCACGCCGCGTCCGCGTACCACGTCGCCGTCAGGATCGGGTCGCCGCTGGCGTTGGCGGTCAGTGCGTCCAGCCCGTGATCGGGCAGGTCGGGGTGACGGTGGCGCGCCTGCTGCAGGATCTCGCGTGCCAGCACCGCCATCTGCGCCACGTTGGTGTGGATGCGTGCGGCAAACGCGTCGTCGTCCAGGGTGTCGTGCAAGGCGCCATTGAGCTCGTTGAACCAGCCGATCAGATACTGGTCCAGCAGACGGCCATCGCTGGTAGCGATGCCTTGAGCAGTGTTGTGCACGCCCCAGTCGTGCAGCACGCGCTGCATGGCCAGGTTCATGTCGCGCGCATAAAAGAAGTCGGCTTTCATGCGCGACAACAGGCTCAGGTCGGCGATGCGTCCGGAACAAAACAGCGGCGCCAGCAACGACCAGTAGTAGGTGTAATCCCAGATCACCTTGACCGGCATGACCTGCTCGTCGCCGAACAGCGCGTACTGATCCTGATACAGGGTCAGGGTGTTTTCGTAGAACGAGAAATACAGTTGCTCATACAGCTCGGTATACGGGCTGAGCGACCTGCCGGCGCGATCGCGGCCGATCAGTTCGCAGATATAGGTGTTGGAGATGGCGATGAAGTCGCTGCCCGGCGAATAGAACGGATCCAGGAACACCCCTGCCTCGCCGGTGAGCGCCCAGCGCTGCGACGAGAACACCTGTTTGCAGCCATACGAAAAATTGCGCAGGAACAGAAAGTCCTGCAAGCGGTAGTCGGCCTTGTCCAATGAGGCGGCGACCTGCGGTTGATGCAGACGCAGCCAGTCCATGGCTTTTTCGTGCGTGTTCATGGTCTCCAGCGGGTGCATCTGCGCATCGCACACGATGCCCAACGAATGCGCGCCGGACGACAGCGGGATCAACCAGAACCAGTAACCGGGCCCGCACATGTGATTGGTGGAACGCCAGCGATCCGGCGGCGTGCAGCGCTGCAGCCAGCTGCTGTCCTGCGACCAACCGTTCGGGTCGATCAGGCCTTCCACGCGCCACCACACCGCATTGGCGTTGTGCGCGTTGTCCTGTGCCAGGCCCAGCTTGCGCTTGAGCAGGCCAGCGCGGCCACTGGCATCGACCACCCAACGCGCGCTCAGCGTGCCTTGCTCGCCGGCATGCTCGTAGCGCACCGCATGGTCGGTCTCGTCCTCGGACAGATCCACGCCCTTGACGCTGCAGTTGTCCAGGAACGCGATGCCCTGCGCGCGGGCGCGCTCACCGAGGAAATTTTCGAAGCGGCCGCGGTCGATCTGCCACGACGGTGTCGGCAGGATCTGGCTGACGCCCAGTTCGGTGCAGCGGTCGATGTCTTCGCGTTTGTCGGAGAAGAAGAAGCGGAAACCGAACTTGCGGATCTGCTCGGTCTCCAGATGCTCGCGCAACCCCAGCACGTCGGCAAAATAATGCGCGCCGATCTCCACCGTGGATTCGCCCACCTTGAACGCGGCCTCGCGCACCGGGTGCGCACGGCGCTCCAGCACGGTGATCGCAAGCTCCGGATCGCGTTGCTTCAATTGCAGGGCCAGGCTCAGGCCGGCCAGACCACCACCGGTGATGACGACATCGCGACGCTGTGCATTCATGGGGACGGGTTGCTCTTGGTAGCCGCGGGCACAGTAGCAAATTCGCCGTCGACATCGTCAATGATCACCGGGTTGGCGCGCACGTTGCGGTACTCGCGCCAGATGTGCCCATAGGTCCAGGCCTGCACGACCACGTGCGAGGTGATGTTCCACAGGTCGCGCACCAGCCGGAAATGGCTCTTGCGGAAGGTGCCCGGCGCGCTGCCCGCGTAGCGGGTTTCGATCGGCACCGCGACCACCCGTGCGCCGGCCTGGCGTGCGGCGGAAATCAGCAGCTGCGCCTCGAACACGAAGCCTTCGCCGGACACGTTGGGCAGGGTGAACACCGAGGCCGGATACAGCCGTTGGCCGCTCTGGCTGTCCACCAGTTGAAAACCGCAGGCCCAGGCGATGCCCCAGTCGCCGAAGTCGTTGCCGATCCGGCGGATGGTGGGCTGGGTGGCGCGCTTGCGCATGCGCGCGCCGACGATCACGCAGCCGGGGTAGCGGTTGGCTGCGGCCAGCAGGCGCGGGAAATCGGCGGCCTTGTGCTGGCCATCGCCGTCCATGGTCATCACCGCGCGCATACCCATCTGCTGCGCCTGCGCAAAGCCGCTGCGCAACGCGGCGCCCTTGCCCATGCGCTGCGGATGGCGGATCAGGCGCACCGGCAGGTCGGCGATGCAATCGGCGGTGCCATCGTCGGAACCGTCGTCGATCACGATCACATGCGAGCAGTAGGTCAACGCATCGTTGACCACTTCGCGGATACGCAATGCCTCGTTCAAGGCCGGCACCAGAATCGCGGTGTCCTCGCGGGTCAGCGGCACCCGGCTCATCGCTGCAGCTCCACACGCAGCACCCGGCCAGGGCCGGCATACAGGGCGGCGCTGTCGCCGTGGCCGGCCAACAGCGCGAACAGCGGCAGCATCGGCGCCATCGCATTGGCGGCGACATGGCGCGCCAACGCGCCGTCAGCGGGAGACGGCGCGCCATCGTCCAGCCACGCCTGCAGCTGCGGCTTGCCGGCCTGGCCAGCGCTGCCCAGCACCAGCGCGCCACCAAGCAGGCCCTGGCTGGGCGAGATGCGCCCAAGCGGCCCCACCGAGCGCGCGTCGTAGCCGGCCAGCAGCACTGCATCGACGCCGGCGGTGAGTTGCACCAGCGCTTCCAGCAGGCCTTGCGCAAAACTGGCATCGCGGGCGCTGATCGCCGTGGCCGGGGTCATCGCGCCGGCACCGATGGTCCAGTAGCCGGCCGCGGCGTTGTGCACCGAGTTGTGGAACTTGGTCGGCGAGATCGCCAGCGGGTCGCTGGCCAGCGTGGTGCACATGTAATCGGTGATGGCCAGATCGCCGTGCGTGGAGGTGAACACAGACGGCAAGCTGGCAGGGTCGCGGCCGGCGGCGGTGCAGGCCGCCAATGCGGCTTCCAGCGACACCGCCACCGTATCCGGCGCACGGCGGCGCTCGTTGGCGGCCAGCAGCTGCGGCGCCGGACGTGCGGGCGTCTCCTGCAGCGGGCCGCCCTGCATGAAGGCATGCGCGGCCTCCCAGTTGGGCAAGCCTTGGGTCCAGAAACCGATCCCTTCGATGGTGGCGGTCAGCATCAGCGTGCCCGCCCGAACAGCAGCGAACAGTTGTTGCCGCCAAAGCCGAAGGAGTTGTTCATTGCGTAATCGATCCGGGAGTGGGCGTTGTCGAAGCGGATCTGCGGGCCGCAGGCGGGGTCGGGCACCTCGCTGTTGAGCGTGCCAGGCAGCACGCCGTCGCGCAGCGCCAGCAGGGCGATCACTGATTCGACGATGCCGGCCGCGCCCAGGGTGTGGCCGGTCCAGGCCTTGGTCGAGCTGGCGTGCAAGGTGTCGGGGAAGATCGCCGCCACCGCTGCCGCTTCCACGCTGTCGTTGGCCGGCGTGGCGGTGCCATGCAGGTTCAGATAGCCCACCGCCGCTGCGTCCAGGCCGGCGCGTTCGAGCGCGCCGCGCATCGCCAACTGCGCGCCCAGGCCCTGCGGATGCGGGGCGGACATGTGGTGCGCATCGCTGGATTCGCCATAGCCGTACAGCCACAACGTCGCATCCGGGGCGGCGGCGGTGCGTTCGACCAGCGCAAAGCCACCGGCTTCGCCCAGGCTCAGACCGACCCGGCGCGCGTCGAACGGCTGGCACGGTTCGGGGGCGACCACCTGTAGCGAGTTGAAGCCGAACAGCACGCTGCCGCACAAGGTGTCCACGCCGCCCACCAGGGCCGCGTCGATCACCCCGGCCTCGATCAGCCGCGCCGCCTGGGCAAACACCTTGGCGCTGGACGAACAGGCGGTGGCCACGGTCACGCTGGGGCCGCGCAGGCCGGTGGCGTGCTGGACGAAGTCGCCCAACGAATGCGGGGTGTGCACGATGGGGCGGTCCAGATCGTCCGGAAACCGCGCGCCGTCGGCGTCCTCTACCAACCGTGTATAGGCTTCTTCGCTGGCGCCGATGCTGGAGGTGGAGGTGCCGATGATCACCGCCACGCGTTCGGCGCCGTAGCGCTGCGCGGCGGCCTGCACGGCATCGGCCATGCCGTCCTGCTGCAGGGCCAGCCAGGCCAGCCGGTTGTTGCGGCAGTCCCAGCCTTGCAGCGCAGCGGGCAGGACCACCTCTTCCACGCCGTCGACGCGGCCGATCCAGCACGGCAGCGGTTGCGGTCCGAAATCGTTGTAACGCAGGCCGCTGCGGCGCGACTGCAGCGCGGCGGCCTGGGCCGCAAGCCCGGCGCCGAGCGCGGTGGTGGAGGTGTAGGCGGTGACGGCGACCGGGGCCATCTGGGACGAATGCTGCGCTTGGCTCACGATGGTCTGGCTGGCAAAAAGTGCTCGCAGTATATCGGTGGCGTACGCCAGCCCCGTCGATGGCGCAACTGAACGCGCCGGTCATGTCGCTGACGTGGCTGGGATTTTTCGCAGCGGCCGCGCTTTCGCCGTCGCCGCAATTGGGACACAATCCTGCGACCCACCGCTCTACGAGCGCGATCACGCGCGCATGCACGCCTACGTCTATAAAAGCCAACGCAAGCAGGACACCTTCGTCTACCTCGCCAAGCGTGACGATTTCTCCGGTCTTCCCGCTGCCGTGCACGCGCCGTTGGCGCCATTCGCATTCGTGCTGGAGGTGGCGTTGACGCCTGAGCGCCGCTTGGCGCAGGCCGACGTGGTGACCGTGCGCGAAGCGCTCGCCAAGCACGGCTTCTACCTGCAGCTGCCCAAGACGGTGGTGCTGGCGGGCGAGTGCGACTATGACTGAGCCGCAGCGTGCCGCGCGATTGCGCGCCGCAGCGCTGGCGGGTGCAGCCGGCGTGGTGTTGTCCCTGCTCGGTGGCCTTGGCGGCGCCGTTGCCGCAGTGAGCCTGTGGCTGGCGCAGCCGGCCTTTGCATTGGCAGTGTCGTGGGCGCGTGGCACCCGCACGCTGGCGACGCAGCCGCGCGCCATCGCACAGGCGCTGCCGCCGTTGCTGGCGATCTGGGGTGTGGGCCTGCTCGCCTTGGCGGCATTGATCAGCTGGCCGCTGACCGCGCTGCGCGATAGTGGCAGTCTGGCCGCTGCCTTGGCCTTGAGCGTGGCCGTCAGCGCCGCCTTGCTGGGACTGTGGCGTACCTGGCCATTGTGGGGCGAAGTGGAACGCGACGGTGGCGCGCTGGCGCCACGCTGGCACGCCCTGGCCACGCAGGAACTGCATGCCTGGCGCGGTCTGCTGGCCGCCGCATTGGTGTTGGCGGTGTGCACCCTGGTGGTGGCGCTGGCCTGGCCGGGTTGGTTGTCCGGCGGTCTGCGCTGGGGCCTGGCGATTGCCGCCAGCGCGCTGCTGCCCGCCGCCCATCTGCTGTTGCAACGCACCGCCGCACCGGCGCGCAGCGATGTGCCGGTAGCCCGGCAGGCTGCCGATTTCTTCTCCGAAGCGGCCGCCGAACCGCGCCCGCTGGAGCCGGTCGCCCAGCATCAACTGGTGCCCGAACTGTTCGAAGCCGCACGTAGCGGCCGGGTGGATCGCGCGCTGCAATTGCTGGAGGCCGGCGCCGACCCGCAGGCGATGCCGCTGCCGGAATGGCGCGACCAACGCAGCCTGCCGGCGCTGGCGGCGGTGCTGCCGGATCTGCGTCTGCTGCGCGAACTGATCGTGCGCCGCGTGGACGTCAACCAGCCGCATCGCGGCATGACGCCGCTGCTGGCCGCCACCCGCGACAGCTGGCATGGCCGCCCGGATGCGGTGATGACGCTGCTGGCCAACGGTGCCGACCCGCGCTCCACCGACAACGACGGCAATACGCCGCTGCATCATGCGGTGCGCAGTTCCGACCCCGGCGTGGCCGCGTTGCTGCGCGATGCCGCCGCCGACCTGGACGCGCTCAACAACGAAGGTCATTCACCGCTGGCGATGGCGTGCCAGGTCGGCAATTGGCGGTTGGCGAAATTTCTGCTGGAACGCGGCGCCCATTCCGAACCGGACGGCGGCGCGCCGGTGTTGCTGGCCGCCGCCGGCACCGAAGAAGACGACCCGGCCGGCGTGCAGCTGCTGCTCAAGCACAAGGCGCGCGTGGATGCGCGCGACCGCCAGCGCCGCAGTGCCTTGCACGAAGCCGCGCTAGCCGGCCACGGCGACATCGTCGAGGCGCTGTTGTCGGCCGGCGCCAATCTGGAAGCGCGCGATCTGCTCGGCCGCACGCCGTGGCTGGATGCCGCGCGTCAGGCGCGCAGCGCGGTGCTCGAACGCCTGGTCGCGCGCAAGGCCGATGTGCTGGCCATCGACGGCGACGGCCGCAATGCGGTGATGCTGGCCTGCGCTGCCGACAGCGTGTCGCCGGCGCTGATCCGCCGCCTGCTCGATCTGCAGGTGCCTGCCGACAGCGTCGATGTGCATGGCCGTCGCGCCGTGGACGTGGCCGCCGAAGCCGGGCGTTGGGCGATCGTGCAATTGCTCGACCCCAACTATCCCTTGCCGGCCGCCGTCAGCGATGCGCATGGCGACACCCCCGGCGTGGCGGTGCTGCCCGATCGCCCGCCGCTGGTGTTGCTGCGCGAGGGCCTGCAGTTCGGCCAACGCGATGGCCTGGACGCGCTGGCGCGACTGTGCGGCCCGGACGAACTTGGCGGCCTGCTGCACGACGCGCATCTGGCGCTCAACGCCGATGCGGTGGACTGGCTGCTGCGCCACGGCGCCGATGCCGAAGTGCGCGATGCCTGCGGCGACGTGCCGATGTTTGCGCTGCTCTCGCGTGGTGTGGAGGCGGTGCCGGCGCTGCAGGTGCTGCTGCGTCACGGCGTGTCGCCGGCCGGTGCAGGTGGCCTGACCCGGCTGCTCAGCGCCTGCGTGCAGCACGATGCGGCATCGCGCGGGCTAGAACAGTTCGCAGTGGAATTGCTCGAACGTGGCGCCGACCCGTTTGCGCCGTCGGCGGCCGGCGATCCGCCGTTGTCGCTGGCCGTGCGGCTGGGCTGGCTGCGCCTGCAGCAGTGGTTGCTGGAACACGGCGTGGACCGCGAAGCGCGCGACAGCCACGGCATGACTGCGCTGCATCTGGCCACCGCGCTGGGCCGCGATGCCTCGCTGAAATTGCTGGTCAAGCAGGGCGCCTCGCCGGAAGCACGCGCTGCCGACGGGCAGACCCCGCTGGGCGTGGCGCTGTCGATCGGTCGGCGCGATCTGGCCGACTGGCTGGACTGGCGGATCTGGTCGCTGCCACGCCGCACGCTGCGCGAAGCGGACGTGCCCGCTGCCGCGATGACTGGCGATACCGATGCGGTGCGACGCCTGATCGACCTCGGCCTGCCGGTGGATGCTGTCGATGCCCAAGGCTGCACCGCGCTGCTGCGTGCGGCCGGTGGCGGCCACCTGGGCGTGGTCGCGCACCTGCTCGGCCGCGGTGCCGACCCCCAGCGCGCAGCCAATAGCGGTGCCACGCCGTTGTCGGCGGCGGTGAGCATGCGCCAGACCGACATCGTCGCCGCGCTGCTGCAGGCTGGCGCGCAGATCGAACATCGCCTGCCCGGTGGCGTGACCGTGCTGATGCTGGCGTGCGCACTCGGCTTGCCGGACATCGTGGCGCGTCTGCTCACGGCCGCAGCCAACGTGCACGCCACCGACGATCAGGGGTTGGCACCGCTGCATTGCGCGGCGCTGTACGGTTTCACCGCGCGCGACACCACCCGCCTGCTGGCGTTGCTGGACACCTTGTTGCTGGCCGGCGCCGACCCGGACGCGCTCGCCGGTGGACGGGTCAGCCCGTTGCTGCTGTTGCTGGGTGCGCGTGCCGAACCGGGCACCGCCTGCGACGAGAAGGTGGTGCTGGCCGGCGTCGAACGTCTGCTCGACGAAGACGTCTCGCTGGATGTGGCAGACCAACGCGGCTTCGGCCCGCTGCATCTGGCCGCACTGCATGGCTTGCCGCTGCTGGTGCAGCGCCTGCTGCGCGCCGGTGCCGATGCCGACCGTCGCGATGCGCTCAACCGCACGCCGCGCGAGATCGCCATCATGCGCGGCTTCATCGATGTGGCCGGCCAGTTCGAACCCGCGTTGCCGGGCGTCTCTTCGATGGCGCGCTTCCTGCGCGAAGGCCGCTGAGCCAGCGCGGCGGCACACCGCTGCGGGTGCTGTTCGTATGTAGCCGCAACCGGCTGCGCAGTCCCACCGCCGAGCGCGTGTTCGCCGACTGGCCGGGCGTGCAGACCCAATCGGCCGGGCTGGCAGCGGACGCCGAGGTGCAGGTCACGCCCGAATTGCTGCAGGAGTCCGATCTGGTGCTGGTGATGGAGCGCCGCCACCTGCAGTTGCTGCGCAAACGCTTCGCCGCGCATCTGCGCCATTGCCGCGTGGTGTCGTTGCAGATTCCCGACGACTACACCTATATGGATCCGGCACTGATCCATCGGCTGGAACACACGGTGCCACCGTTGCTGCGTTTGCCCGCGTATTCGTAACCCGATCCCGACACCGCGCATGTAAGACTGCGGATTCTTTCGCTGGAAGGAAACGCCCACACGATGAGCGTGCGTATCGAGGACCACGCCATGCTGGGCAACTGCCACAGCGCGGCCCTGGTCGACCATCGCGGCACCATCGACTGGCTGTGTCTGCCACGCTTCGATTCCGATGCAGTCTTCGCATCGCTGCTGGGCGACGAGCAACACGGGCAATGGGCATTGTCGCCCGCCGCCGCATTCCGCAGCGAACGCGCTTACGAAGACGACAGCCTGGTGCTGTGCACGCGCATGAGCACCGACACCGGCACGGTGGAACTGGTCGACTTCATGGTCGCCAACGACAAAGGCGACAGCCACCAGCATCTGGTGCGCATCGTGCGCTGCGTGCAGGGCGAGATGCCCATGCACATGCGCCTGACGTTCCGTTTCAACTACGGCCGCACGGTGCCGTGGGTGACCGGCATCGACGGCGGCATTCGCGCGATCGCCGGCCCCGACCAGCTCGCGTTGCGCTCGCCGCAGGAACTGCATGGCGAAGACCTGGGCACCGAAGCCGACTTCACGTTGCGCGAAGGCGAAAGCACCTGGTTTCTGCTCAGTCACGGCGCCTCGCATCAGCCCACGCCGCCGGCGATCGATCCGGAGCAGGCGCTGCAACGCACGACCGCGTTCTGGCATGGCTGGGCACGTCGCTGCACCGATGTCGGCCCGTGGACCAAGCAGGTGCGTCGCTCGCTGGTGGTGTTGAAAGGGCTCAGCTATCTGCCCACCGGCGGCATCGTGGCTGCGCCCACCGCCTCGTTGCCGGAGCATCTGGGTGGCACGCGCAACTGGGATTACCGCTACTGCTGGTTGCGCGATTCGGTGTTTACGCTGATCGCGTTGCTGCAAGCCGGCTATCGCGATGAGGCTGCGGCGTTTCGCGACTGGGTCCAACGCACCATCGCCGGGTCGCCGGATCAATTACAGGCGCTGTATGGCATCGGCGGCGAGCGCCGATTGCAGGAATGGGAAGCGCACTGGCTGCCCGGCTACGAAAATTCCGTTCCGGTGCGCATCGGTAACGGCGCGGTGGATCAATTTCAGCTCGATGTGTACGGCGAGCTGATCGGCGCCTTTCATTACGCACGCGAAAAAGGCGTGGGGCCGCCTGCCGATGACGATGGGTCGTCGGCGTCGTTGCTGGAAAAGATTCTCGACACGCTGGAAACCCTGTGGCGCCAACCGGACGAAGGCATCTGGGAAATCCGCGACGAGCGCCGCCATTTCGTGCATTCCAAAGTGATGGCGTGGCTGGCATTCGATTGCGGCAGCCGCGATGGCATTACCAATGCCGATGCCGACAAGCGCGCGCACTGGGGCCGGCTTGCCGAAGAGATACGCGCCGAAGTACTGGAAAAAGGCGTGCATCCAGATGGCCACTTCGTGCAGAGCTACGGCTCCGATCGTCTGGATGCAGCGCTGTTGCTGATTCCTATCGTCGGCTTTCTACCGCCGGACGATCCGCGCATCGCAGCGACCGCCGATGCGATCGCGCGCGAGCTCACCATCGATGGCCTGGTCGAACGCTATCGCGCCGACGACAGCGCCGATGGCCTGCCGGCGGGCGAGGGCACCTTCCTGGCCTGTAGTTTCTGGCTGGTGGAAAACTTTGCGTTGATCGGTCGCACCGATGAGGCGCGCGCATTGCTCGAGCGTTTGCTCGGGCTGTGCAACGACGTGGGCCTGCTCGCAGAAGAATACGACCCGCGCGGCAAACGCATGCTTGGCAACTTCCCGCAAGGGTATTCCCACGTGGCCCTGGTCAATGCGGCATTGCGCCTGCACGGACGCATGGGCGAAAAGGAAACACATCCATGAACGAACAAGCCACAACCCCGCCGTGCATCATCGTGGTCTTCGGCGCCCGCGGCGATCTCACCAAGCGGTTGGTGATGCCGGCGCTGTACAACCTGCGCCGTGCCGGTGCATTGGGCGAGGAATTCGCCATCGTCGGCATGGACCATGGCGACATCAGCGAACGCGCGTGGCGCAGCAACATGGGGCAGTCGATGACGCAGCTGCTGAGCAGCCGCGATGCCGAATTCCAGACCGACGAATTCGACACCGACACCTGGGACTGGCTGCGCGAGCGCATGCATTACCTGCGCGGCGACTTTACCGACCTTGGCGCGTATCAGGCGCTGGACGGCGTGCTGGAGAAACTGCACAAGCGCTATGGCACGCAAGGCAATGTGCTGTTCTATCTCGCCACCGCCGCGCGCTTTTTCGAGCCGGTGCTGTTGAATCTCGGCGAAGCCGGCCTGGTCAAACAGCGCGAAAATCAGGGCTGGCGCCGCGTCATCGTGGAAAAACCGTTCGGCCACGATCTTCCCAGCGCCAAGCATCTCAATGCCACCGTGGCCAAGGTGCTGCATGAGGATCAAGTGTTCCGCATCGATCATTTCCTGGGCAAGGAAACCGTGCAGAACATTCTTGCGTTCCGTTTTGCCAATGGTTTGTTCGAGCCGGTGTGGAACCGCGACCGCATCGATCACGTGCAGATCACCGCCGCCGAAACCATCGGTGTGGAAGGGCGCGGGCGCTTCTACGATCCCACCGGCTGCTTGCGCGACATGGTGCCCAATCACCTATTCCAGTTGCTGGCGATGATTGCGATGGAACCGCCAGCCGCATTCACCACCGAGGCGATGCATCGCCGCCGCGCCGAAGTGATCGAAGCCGTGCGCCCGATCAAGCCGGAAGATGTGGTGCGCGGCCAATACGCGTCCGGCGCGGTCAATCGCAGTGCCGTGCCCGGCTATCGCGAAGAAGACACCGTGCCGGACGACTCGGAAACCGAAACCTATGTGGCGATGAAGCTGCAGGTCGATACCTGGCGCTGGGCTGGCGTGCCGTTTTATTTGCGCACCGGCAAGCGTCTGCGCGAGCGCACCACCGAGATCGCCATCCGCTTCAAACCCGCGCCGCTGGCACCGTTTCGCAGCACCGAGGTCGGCGGCTATGGCCCCGACTGGCTGGTGCTGCATATCCAACCTGATGAAGGTATCTCGTTGCAGTTCGACGTCAAGCGCCCCGGCGCGCAGGTGGCACTGGCGCCGGTGCGCATGGACTTTCGCTACCGCGACTGGTTCCCCAAGGAATACACCGTGGGTTACGAGCGTCTGCTGCAGGACTGCATGAACGGCGAAGCCGGTCTGTTCCAGGACGCGGCGATGGTGGAAGGTGCGTGGCGCATCGTGCAGCCGATCCTGGATGCCTGGAAACAACCGGCCAGCGACTTCCCCAACTACGCCGCTGGCAGCGCCGGCCCCTCGGCCGCCGACGCGCTACTGGCCATGAACGGCGGACACGCCTGGCGCGCACTCACCCCAGGCCGCAAACCGCCGCCGCGCCGCCCGCCGGAAGTGCGCAGCAGCGCTACGACGCCGATCAAGAAGGTAAGCAAGAAGACGGCGAAGAAAGCGGGCAGGGCGACATCCCAACGTGCTGCAGCACCTGCCGCAAAATCTGCTGGAAGCGCAGGCGGTTTGCCCAGCAAGGCTGCAAAAAAGCCAGTGACCAAGCGGGCGGCGAAGAAAGTCGCAAGAACAGCTGAGAAGACCATGAGCAAAACCGCAGCCGGCAAGGTGGCAGCGAACAAGTCGATCAGCAAGAGTGCAGCTGCGCGTAAACCGCACAACTGATTCGCAGGCGCCAGCCATTGCGTGATGGCTGGCGCGTGTACAAAGCAATCGATGAAGCTTCTGGCTTGCTGCGTCACGATGCTCGTTGCCTAGCGACCGGCACACAGCGTGTGAAGACAGGCGCTCGCGATCATCGGTGTGTGCGTGAATCTCGATTGCAAACTAACGTGACGTGACGCGATGCTTGGCGAGCCCAGATCTGAGCAAGATAATGTGCGCATAGCAGATTGCTGAGGCCGCTAGCTGGGAAGAAGCTGTGCGCCTTGATCATTAGGTGAGCCAGCATAAGTTGAACTGATACTTGACTGGAGCAATTTCGGCAGGTGATAGTGGCGCACTTGTGGCAGCCACGTCGTGCTCGATAGCGCCTGTAGCACTGTTGAGCAGTTAAAAATAGAGAGAGATTAGAACATGGAAGTTCTTAGGCCCTTGTGGCTTAGTCATTACGTTTGCGCCCTGCTGCTGACCGCTGTCTGCGGAGTCTCCGCGCAGGAGGTCAAACCAGAATGGACGGTTTCTGCCAAGCACCCAGAAATTCCGACGACAACCGTTGGCGTTTTTGACAATCAACATCGTGCAATTGAGGCCATGGCGCAGATCGCTGGTCCCAGCGATGCACAGTATGCGTATGCTTTAGCTACGCACATAAAAGAGACAAAAACAAACGAAGACCAGACAGTGACGCTCACATACTGGCTTGGGAACGATCAACCTTCCGATCCAGAATGGACTTTCTCTGCAGTAGATGGCCGTTACGCAACTGAGGCTGAGATGGTTGCACGTCTTGAGTCCTTCTATGGTGGATTGAATGAATGTGGCAAGGTTTCGCTGAAGCCATCAACCGAATGGACGCCATATTCTGATGAATTCGAAGGTCGTATAGAGTCAAGAAATTTTGACATTATATCGAATGTAATTCTATACGATGGAACTTGCTTCCCCATAGAGCACTTTGGGACCGGCACTCGCGCCCGCAGGTTATTCTGTCCTGTGTATACGACTTGGAACAATGATTATAAGGCTTGTGTAAATCTGGAGATATTTGCTTATTTGACAGGACCTTCCTTGGAGGATACGTGCTCGGTTGGTAATCCTTGCGACGTAAAAACTGGAGAAAAGTCTCAGCCTGAAGAAGATTTTGATCTTGGGTGGATACGTCTCGTTCGAACGTTTCGGTCCTCGCAGGTTGGACGGCGATCCAACCTTGGGGCGGGCTGGTTCAACTCACATGAAATCAGCGTTTCTGCAAGTGGCTCTCACGCAATGCTTGCAGAAGGAAGCGGGCTTCAACGTAGTTTCAAATCGGTCGGAAATTCTTTTATTGCTTCTGATGGTTCTGGGGATCGGCTCGAGAAAATAGCTAATGGATGGCGGCTTTTTAGGTCGGATACGGTTTCGGAATTTGACGCCACAGGCGCGTTGAGCTTGGTGTCGAAGGACGACGGTACTTACCTTCGATATGCGTACGATCGGTCCTCAAGGTTGGAGTCGATCACGCACTCGACCAGCCGCAAATTGGTTTTCCACTACGCTGATGGTTCCCGTTATGCTCAGCTTATTCGAATTGCGCTGGACGGAGTTGCGTTGGCCACCTACGCTTACTCTGACACTTTCCCGGATAGCGCGGTGCTGGAGAGCGTGACCTCTGCGGACGGCCGGGTCAGGTCGTATCTGTATGAAGACGAGGATTTTTACCGCTTCTTGACCGGTGTGGTCGCCGAGGATGGAATGCGCTACAGCACATTCGCCTACAGCGCTACGGGGCGTGTTGTGTCAAGCCAACATCACGACGGCGCAGACAGTGTGACGCTTGATTACACCGATGACGCCACCGTTGTAACCGATGCATTGGGAAAGCGGACGACATATACGCTGAGCCAGCGTTCCGCAGGTCCTAGAAAAATAGATGACGTCACCGACAGCGCAGGTACCCTCAGCAGCGACTATCTGGACGCAAGTGTCGATTTTCGTCGGCGCTTGAGAGCATCTACCGATCGTGCCGGGTTTATCACGCAACACGCGTATGCCGAACTTGCGGATGCTGGCGTGCCAGTCAATATGCATACGGTCACCGAGGCGGCTGGTTTAGCCAGTCAGCGAACGACAAGTACGCGCACGGCTGTCGACAGCAATCGATTGATGTCAGTTCAATCAAGTGATAAGAAAATAGGCTATGTCCGAAATGCGCGACTGCAGCCGCAGCAAGTCATCACGACCGACGTCGCAAGTGGTCAGACCAGGATTCTCAGGACGGACTACTGCGAGGCAGCCGATGTGGTTGCAGGCGGCGACTGTCCCGTGCTCGGCCTCCTGAAGTCCATCGACGGCCCGCGCACAGATATCGACGACCGTACGACCTACAACTACTACCCCGTCGATGACGCTGGGTGCGATACGGTCACTGGAGCGTGCATGTATCGCAAGGGTGACCTCAAGCAAACCATCAACGCCCGCGGCCAGATCCGCGAGAATTTGAGCTATGACGCAGCAGGCCGCGTTCTTTCTGCTGTCGACGAGAACGGCGTGCTGACTGATTACAGCTACCACCCACGTGGTTGGCTGGCATCGACCACAGTTCACGGTGCGACTGTCGCGCAGAATCGCGTCACCACGTTCGAGTATTGGCCCACCGGCTTGGTCAAGCGCATCACCCAGCCCGATGGCAGTTACGCCACGTTTGTCTACGACCAGGCCCAACGCCTCACCGATGTCACCGATACGCTCGGCAATACCCTCCATTACGTGCTTGATAAGGCTGGCAACCGTCTGGAGGAGCAGACCAAAGATGCACAAGGCGTGCTCAAGCGCAGCTTGAGCCGTATTTACAACCAATTGGGCCAACTGGAAACGCAGGCAGACGCAGCCGCAAATCCTACCGACTACGCCTACGATGCAAATGGCAACCTGCGCTTGATCACCGACGCATTCGGCCGTAGCACCCTGCAAGAGCACGACCCACTCGGCCGGCTTGCACGCACGTTGCAGGATGTCGATGGCATCGAGGCCGAAACCAATGTGGGCTACGACACGCAGGATCGCCCGTTGCAGGTCAAGGACCCCAAACGTCTGGACACGCGCTACACGTACAACGGCTTCGGCGATACCCTGAAGCTGACCAGCCCGGACACCGGCGTCACTAGCTATACCTACGACAGCGCGGGCAACCGCGCCACGCAAACCGATGCGCGCGGCGTCACCTCCACCTACGCCTACGACGCGCTCAACCGCGTCTTGAGCATCAGCTATCCAACCGCCGCCTTCAATGTCAGCTATACCTATGACGTCACGCAGAGCGTGTGCGCCAGCGGCGAGACGTTCACAGTCGGGCGCTTGACCAAGCTCCAGGATGGCGGCGGTACCACTCAATACTGCTACAACCGCTTCGGCGAGGTGGTGCGCAAGGTGCAGGTGGTCAATGGCAAGACATTCGTGTTGCGCTACGACTACACAACCGGCGGCCGCCTACGGTCGATGGTCTACCCGGACGGCACAACGGTCGATTACGTCCGCAACGCGCAAGGGCAAACGACCGATGTTGGGGTCACCGCACCAGGTGGCAGCCGCCAGCGCCTGCTGGGCAATGCGACCTATTACCCATTCGGTCAATCCTCGGGCTGGACTTACGGTAACGGCCGTAAGCTGGCGCGCATGTACGATCTTGACTACCGCCCCCGTAGCATCCAAGACACCCGCGCGGGCGGCTTGGAAATCGGCTTTGGCTTCGATGCCGTTGGCGACCTCACCGCTCTGACCCCGGCTGGCAATCCGACACCAGAGCTACGACTGGACTACGACGCCCTCGGTCGGCTCAAAGCGCTTAAGGACGGCGCCGCCAATACCGTGATCGATGGCTACAGCTACGATGCCACCGGCAATCGCCTGAGTGCGAAGGTCGGCGGCGCGACGCAGGCCTACACCTACCCAACCACCAACCATCGCCTGAGTGCGGTCGCCGGAGTGGCGCGCACCTACGACAAGATGGGCAATACCCTCACCATCGGCGGCAAGGCGCGCGAATACCTGTACGACACCACCGGCCGCATGACCCAGGTAAAACGCGCAGGTGCCGCGGTCATGAACTACCGCTACAACGGCCGCGGCGAGCAGGTACGCCGTTACCTAGGCACAACCAACACCTACACGCTCTACGATGAGGCGGGCCACTGGCTCGGTGATTACGACACCAACGGCGCACCCAAGCAGCAAGCGATCTGGCTAGATGACTTGCCGGTGGGCCTGCTGGCCAACGGCGGTCAACTGCACTACATCGAACCCGATCACCTCGGCAGCCCACGTGTGGTCGTCGATGCCGCCCGCGATGTTGCCGTGTGGAACTGGAGCCTGAAAGGCGAAGCCTTCGGCAACACGACACCCAACCAGGATCCGGATGGGGATGGCATCGCGATGGTGTTCGATATGCGCTTCCCAGGGCAGCGATTTGATGCGGCCAGCGGGTTCAATCAGAACTACTTCCGGGATTACGATGCGGCTACTGGGCGGTATGGGCAGAGTGATCCGATTGGACTCGGTGGTGGCCCAAGTACTTACTCATATGCTTCCGGCAACGCATTTAACTTGTATGACGATCAAGGAATGCGTGCGGTATGTAGGTGCGTGGAAGGTGGTGTTGAAATAAACATAAATTTGGAATTTAGTGGTGTTGCGTCTAATCCGCAGGTCATCAGCTCGATGCGTAGTGCGATAGAGGGAATTTGGTCCGTCCCGGGCTTCAGGGTAACTACAAGCATAGGTGGCAGACGGGCGAGCAAAATTGAGCTACTTCCAGGCACCGGGACATCATTCGTCCAAGGCAACGGCGGGAAATGGTATGTGGACAATGATCCATGGGTTGCCGCCCATGAAGCCGGCCACCTGATGGATTTCTATTATAGCTCCCGAGACGATATGTACGACATAGTAGGTAGAAATCCCAGAAAAGCGAAAGCGGTCCCGGGTTGGGAGGGAAACATCATGGGGGAATATTTTGGCGCTCCTGATGATCGAGTTAGAGATATCATAAAAGATAGATTGGATTGCAAATGAATCGATCAAGATCTCTTGTTTTTCTATGCGTCCTTATTTCTGGCTGCGCCAGCGGTGCTGTTGGAAAGGCCAGTATGAGCGAGGGCGGGAGTGTTAATGAATTAAAGAAATCCTATAGATTAAATAGTGGTGAAATATTAGAGGTTTCTCCTGGTGCTATTGACGCTGTTAGAGCTGCTCTTGGTACAGAGGATTATAAAAAAGTAAGTGTTGAGTTTTTTCAAAAAATCACCGGATTGCGTGAGTCTTATGAAAAAACTAAAAATTATTATATTGTAAAATCAAAAAAAGATGATGTGGAAGGAGTGTATTCTGGATTTTTCAATCAAGGTAGACTTACCTTGAACTACAGCCACCTGGGCGAATGCGGCCAATTAGTGCCAGATATGGTTGTTGTTTTAGTGGATGCGGAATTGACAAGTGTGTCGAGCGGATGCTCCGGAGCACTTTAAGAGCGAGCTCGAGCGTCTTATGAGTATAAAGAACATAATTGACATATTTACAATACTGAACGAAGGTGCGTAAATAACATTTGCGACGCATCGGTACCCGTCTGAGTACCAAAGTCGGCGCCGCGACGCAGGCCTACACCTACCCAACCACCAACCACCAACCACCAACCACAAACCACAAACCACAAACCACAAACCACCGCCTGAGCGCGGTTGCAGGCGTGGCGCGTACCTACGACAAGATGGGCAATACCCTCACCATCGGCCGCAAGGCACGCGAATACCTGTGCGACACAACCGGCCGCATGGCCCACGTCAAGCGCGCCGTTAACTACCGCTACAACGGCAACTACCGCTACAACGGCCGCGGCGAACAGGTACGCCGTTGCCTAGGCACCAACAATACCTACACGCTCTACGATGAGGCGGGCCACTGGCTCGGTGATTACGACACCAACGGCGCACCCAAGCAGCAAGCGATCTGGCTGGACGACTTGCCGGTGGGCCTGCTGGCCAACGGCGGTCAACTGCACTACGTCGAACCCGATCACCTCGGCAGCCCACGTGTGGTCGTCGATGCCGTCCGCGACGTTGCTGTGTGGAACTGGAGCCTGAAGGGCGAAGCCTTCGGCAACACCGCACCCAACCAGGATCCGGATGGGGATGGCGCCGCGATGGTGTTCGACATGCGCTTCCCAGGCCAGCGATTTGATGCAGCGAGCGGGTTCAATCAGAACTACTTCCGGGATTACGACGCGGCCACAGGTCGGTATGGGCAGAGTGATCCGATTGGATTGGAAGGTGGGACAAGCACCTATGCCTATGTCGGGGGAAATCCAGTCTCGAACATTGATCCGCTGGGATTGCTTTGCTTTAACTTCGATCAGTTTGTGAATGACATTGAAGAAAACAGATTCGATCTAGGAAAAACTGCGGCGACTCTTGGGATTACGTTGGGTGCTGGCACAATGCCAAAAACCCCATCTGAGCTCAGGGGTTTGGGCGTTCCGAAAAGTCAGCTGAATCCGTACACGAGTCAGCTCAGCCGCTGGGCAGGCAGAACAGGGATTAGGGACCTGCGTGAGCTCGGTCGGACTGTCGGCGGAAAGGCACTCGGTGTAGCTGCGACTGGCGCACTAATCTTCGAAGGGTTCTTTGACCTTACTATTGAAGTCAAAGCGGCAGTAGATGCGATTTCAACTGAAGATGATTGTGGCTGTAAGTAGGGGGACACCATGGACGCGTTGGAGCAAATGATACGGGCCAGTGCTATCGTAAGGCTGGCCGAAATTTTTCACTTGCCAGTAACCAAGTTGAGCCCTGATCTAAGGTTCGGCACTGACCTCGCGGCGAGCTTCGTCTCTGATTTTCGGAGTAACGAGCTTGATCAGGTCAATGACGACATTCGCGATGTTGCGGATAGGGCAATCACGAAAGAACTCGGTACGGGGCAGGTCACCATCCGAACTGTCGGTGATTACTGCGACCACATGATCCGGTGCAGCAAGGTCAGGCCCAAAGATGTCAAACGGTTGCTGAAGCACGCGTAAGGCCGGTAGAGCGCAATCCGCACAGCGGCTGGCGCCAAATGAAGATCGAAGCCCCGCCAAGTGCGGGGCTTCGTGTTTAGCGGCCCGCGGCCTGTTGCTGCAAGACGGTATCGATCATCTGCATGACGAAGCGCTGCTGTGCCTTGGGCAGGCGAGTGATGCGTTCGAGCTGCTGTTGCAGCTTCGGCGCCGGTCCGCGCTTGGCTGTCGTGACGGGTTCGCCGATCAGCTCTTCGACCGACACGCCGAGCGCCCGCGCAATGGTCGGCAGGGCCGAGACCTGGATACGTCGGCGGCCAACTTTGTAGGCGGTGATGGTCTGCTGCGAGACGCCGAGCCACTGGGCGAGCTGCGCCTGGGTGATGGACTGGTCCTTGCGCAGTTGCGCGGTGCGCGCACCCATCTGTACGAAAAAGGCGGTCTCTTCTTTGCTCAGGGCCAAGGCGGCGGGCAAGACAGAGGAGGTGTTCATACGCTAACCCTGGGTTGCGTGGGGTGGCTGATGCTACTACTCAAAGTACGGCTATGTTGGCGCAAACCCCACAGATGGCAGTGATCCCTCAGGCTTAAGAAGACTTTGTGATTGCGAAGAGACGTCCCTTTCAAAATGTAAGGGCTACGTTGACCTTGGTCGCGTACGAATTTTTCCTGATTTCGGCATTCTGCCTGACGGAACTAATGCCATGACGATAGGCTACAATATATTCGTCAATTCTGGAGTGGATAAGCCAGGGAGTGCTGATACCATAGCGCTAATTGCACGTGAGCTTGAGCATGTGTTCAACAGCAAATGTGGAACAGAAATTTTCTGCCAAATTAATTCCAACAGTATTTTGATGGGCGCACATCTGGGCTGTCTGACTATGCGGCATATAGAGAAATTGGGTTTGAAGTCCAGGGTCATAATGCGCAGGGTGTCATGGAGTACGATTTATTAAATGGCAGAAATTATTGTGAATAAGGCTATTATTTTCTTTTTCCTGGCTTTGACTTCCTGCGGCCTGACTTCAAAAGGTGAGGAAAGTGATAGTGAATACAGGAAATTTCCAACGGCTTGTTCGGCTGAAGCCTATTTGAAGGGGCTTTCAAGATATGCAAAAGCTAGATATATATTTGGTGCGCTTCATTCTCGCCCTCAAGCTGCCTGTATTGTTTATTTGATATCAAAGCAGGACGTGGAATTTCTAATTCACTTGAAAGATGAAGTTTCAGAAAGAGGAGAGATGCATGATCATCTTGATTTCCTCAGTGCCTTGGTCCTGAAGAAAGAAAATGGTCAACTTGCAGAGAAACAGATTCAACGCTTGCAATTGAAAAATTTCTGTTCCGGAATTGAGGATGCCGATGGCCGTTGCGTGAATTTACTGAGGAGGCTGGATTGAAGAAGATTCGAGCAATGCGGCCTGGATCTGCTACATTCAATCAAGGGAACGAGCAGATAATCTTGACAGAGGTGTGTGGGACTTGACCTGTCTGAGCTAAAGCGATTCCCGGTGCTGGAAGATGAAAATCGCAGAATTGAGCTCGTAGCCCATTGGCCAGCGCAACAACAGGTTAGGTTCACTCCGGGTCGCCTTGCCGGAGAAATTTGGAATGCTTTACAACACGCTTTTAAAAATGAATGCCTGGGACAATGACTGCCAATAATTCAAGGCTGACAATTATTTTTATAATTTCCTTGTCCGCTTGTGCTGCTCCTGGTCAGGGTATGAAAGCCAAGAAAACAAAGGAACTCGGTGACGATATAATTCGTTCAGTCGAGGCCTATCGCTTTGAGAGGGCGACTTATCCAAGGTCGATTGATGAGCTTGAAAATTATAAAGAAATTATGAGGGGCGTTGATTCTGCCAACATAAGGTTATTCTTTGTTTCAAATTCGCCTGACCATTACGAGTTGATAATCAAGTATTTTGGCCCGGGCAGTAACTTGTGCGTACATCGTTCTGCAGACGCACAAAATGTCTGGAACTGTACAGGTAGCGACTGATCAAATGTCACTACCTAGGTGTGCCGTTAGCTGTATTCACCATCAAAAAACCTGCCCACTTCCGGTAATCGACGGCTACACCTACGATGCCACCGGCAATCGCCTGAGTGCGAAGGTGGGCGGCGCCATGCAGACCTACACATATCCAACCACTAACCATCGTTTGAGTGAGGTTGCCGGCGTGGCGCGTACCTACGACAAGTTGGGCAACACCCTCACCATCGGCGGCAAGGCACGCGAGTACCTGTACGACACCACGGGCCGAATGACTCTGGTCAAGCGGGCAGGTGTTGCTGTCATGAACTAACGCTACAACGGCCGCGGCGAGCAGGTACGCCGTTACCTAGGCACCAACACTACCTACACGCTCTACGATGAGGCGGGCCACTGGCTCGGTGATTACTACACCAACGGCGCACCCAAGCAGAAAGCAATCTGGCTTGACGACTTGCCGGTGGGCCTGCTGGCAAACGGCGGTCAACTGCACTACGTCGAACCCGATCACCTCGGCAGCCCCCGTGTGGTCGTCGATCCTGTCCGCGATGTTGCTGTGTGGAACTGGACCCTGAAGGGCGAAGCCTTCGGCAATACCGCACCCAACCAAGATCCGGATGGGGATGGCACCGCGATGGTGCTCGACATGCGCTTCCCAGGGCAGCGATTTGATGTGGCCAGCGGGTTCAATCAGAACTACTTCCGGGATTACGATGCGGCTACTGGGCGGTATGGGCAGAGTGATCCGATTGGGCTGGATGGAGGGATCAGCACATATTCCTATGTTGGAGGCAACCCGGCTAGCCGCGTTGGTCCGCTGGGGCTAACTGAACTAAATTTGTTTTCACCAACAGATGGACATTTTTACAGCAGCTCAACGATCTATCAGTCACCGCAAGGCGTGTATACGATGGGTGGGCACGGGGCGCCCGGATACATGCAGGATGCAAACGGCTACTTGGTCACGCCGCAGCGGCTAACTGATATGATTAAGAGCGATCAAAAATTCGAGGATGCAGATTAGGTTCAACTCACTAGTTGCAACACAGGTAAGTATGGAGATGAATCGATTGGTCAGAAGTTGGCTAATTTGCTGGGCAAGCCTGTTGTCGCTCCAAACAAATTTATGTTTTACCGGTCCAACGGTAAGTTCTACTTGGCGAGCGCCAACTCCAAGACAGGTGCGCCCATACTAGGATCGGGCGGTAGCTGGATCACGTTTTA
This sequence comes from Xanthomonas sp. WCS2018Noco2-27, assembly GCF_031843525.1. Lineage (NCBI taxonomy): Bacteria > Pseudomonadati > Pseudomonadota > Gammaproteobacteria > Lysobacterales > Lysobacteraceae > Xanthomonas > Xanthomonas sp. WCS2018Noco2-27. The sequence goes on from NZ_JAVTIK010000012.1 coordinate 142,216, forward strand.
TCCAATGAGTGCAATGAGACCATGAATGTGCCACTCGTTTTACGCCTATTGCTCGTCTCTGTGCTACTGAATGGATGCACTTACTCTGGTCAATCGAGTACTTCAAGGAAGATTATGGCAGGACCAACATCTAGTGAGATTAAAATTCCTGAATCAGAGCAGTTGCCTTTATTGAAAAATCAGGCAATGTCAGGTTCACAAGATGCTGCCTTACAGCTTGCGGTTTGGTACATGAAGTTCCCAAGCGGGAAAGATAGTCACGCTTACTGGGCTCAAGTTGCTGCTGAAAACGGCAGTATGGTTGGCCAATTCAATTTTGGAATTCTGCTTCTAGCGGATGAATCAGACCCTCTGAACCGTGTTCGGGCACGCTATTGGCTTGCTCGGTCCGCATCTCAAGGCAGTACATTAGCGCAAGCCCAGCTTGCTAAGCTCGATGAGCCTAAGAATCCATAGATCTGTTGTGTTGTCGTGACCGAGAAAGAACGGGGTCAGATTGAGAAAGAACGGGGTCAGATTCACTTAATTATTAGCACTATTTTGCATGCTCTGCCGGCTTACTCCACCCCAAAGACAGCACCACCACTGGAATGGATGGCTATCGCTATGACAGCACCGGCTCGTCTGAGTGCCAAGGTCGGCGGCGCGACGCAGGCCTACACCTACCCAACCACCAACCATCGCCTGAGTGCGGTCGCCGGCGTGGCGCGCACCTACGACAAGATGGGCAATACCCTCACCATCGGCGGCAAGGCGCGCGAATACCTGTACGACACCACCGGCTGCATGGCCCACGTCAAGCGCGCCGTTAACTACCGCTACAACGGCAACTACCGCTACAACGGCCGCGGCGAGCAGGTACGCTGTTACCTAGGCACCAACAATACCTACACGCTCTACGATGAGGCAGGCCACTGGCTTGGTGATTACGACACCAACGGCGCACCCAAGCAGCAAGCGATCTGGCTGGAAGACGTGCCGGTGGTCCTGTTGGCCAACGGCGGTCAACTGCAGTGCATCGAACCCGATCACCTCGGCAGCCCCCGTGTGGTCGTCGATCCTGTCCGCGATGTTGCTGTGTGGAACTGGAGCCTGAAGGGGGAAGCCTTCGGCAACACCGTGCCCAACCAGGATCCGGATGGGGGTGGCACCGCGATGGTTGTCGACATGCGTTTCCCAGGGCAGCGGTTTGATGGGGCCAGCGGGTTCAATCAGAAATACTTCCGGGACTACGATGCGGCCACAGGTCGGTATGGGCAGAGTGATCCGATTGGTCTGGATGGGGGAATCAGTATATTCTCGTATGTAAAAGCCAATCCGCTAGCTTTTAAGGATATTTTAGGTCTTCAAGATGTCGGATCTAATTCAACTCTTTCTTACTACTCTGGTTTGACTAAAAAAAAGGGACAAAGTCGCATAGATTGTCTGCATCTGTCGGCCGGGATTTACGTTGCGAGCGCTGGCATTACTGTGACTAGAAATAATATTGTATTCCTTGGATTTGGATTCATAAAGCCTGGACCTGGTTCGCTTGTAAGTGGAAATATAGGTGGATCCATTTCGGCTGGGAAAATGACCTGCGAAAAATCAGGTGCTGAAGTGGACAATTTTGTATCCGGCGCTACAACTGGTGCAGGTGCTTACTATGGACCAGAAGAAGCGTTGGTTTACAACGCAGCGGGAACGGCGTTGGAGCTCGGGTTAGGCATGCCGGGAGTTTCATTGTAGCCCTATGAGTATATGTTTCTTATTTAGAACTTTAAGTGAAATTAGCGCATATGAGTTATCGTGCCTTTATATTATTATTGCTGACCGTAGCTCTTAGCGTCTTATTATACGCGCTGGGGCCAGAAAAAATTACGGCCATAGTGATGGGGGATATAGATAAGAAGGTGGGTGTTAATAATCTCGCTCGCCAGTTCGAAAAATTTCCCTTAGAAGAGAATTCCAGGTTGATATCAAAGGCGGGTCTGGATAAAGGTCCGATAACTAGTTTTTCAGCTCACGTGGCCTCCACTTCAACTAATCGGGATGTTCTTAATTATTATGAAAGAAAATCTTTAGAAATGGGTTGGTGGCGCGCCCTTAAAAATGACAAAGAACTGAAGTTGTGTAAGGGTGGCATTAGTTTGATAGTTCAAATGATTCCATCAGAAAGTGGATCTAAGTATTACTTCGGATTGACTTGGGTTCTGTACAAGAATCACCCAGCATTTTGTCCTTAATCGCTATGGGGATGTTTAAAGCGGATATCTGGATAAAATAGGGTGGTTGCTAGCGTAGCTGAGTTTGGCTATAGGGCTGGATGTTTTGGATATAATCGATATCCGTCATGTGCGCCTCTATCTCAGAGGAGATAATATTTACGAGCTGGAAGACGTAGCCGACTACGACACCAACGGCGCACCCAAGCAGCAAGCGATCTGGCTGGACGACCTGCCGGTAGGTCTGCTGGCCAACAGCGGTCAATTGCGCTACATCGAACCCGACCACCTCGGCAGCCCCCCTGTGGTGGTCGATGCCGCACGCGACGTTGACGTGTGGAACTGGAGACTGAAAGGCGAAGCGTTCGGCAACAACGCGCCCAACCAGGATCTGGATGGGGATGGCGCCGCGATGGTGTTTGACATGCGCTTCCCAGGGCGGCGATATGATGCGGCCAGCGGGTTCAATCAGAACTACTTGCGGGATTACGATGCGGCCTCTGGTCGGCACGGGGACAGTGATTCGATTGGATTGAATGGTGGAAGGAACACATATGCCTATGTTTCTAGCAATCCAGTGAGTTTGATCGACTTCTTTGGGCTAAGACAAGAAGATATTGATTATTTTTCAATGCTTGCGAAAAGAAGAGGAATGGATCTAAATTTCCCTGGGCAGCTGCAGGTGAAGGATTAGTTGGTAATAAAGTGGGATATATCAACTGTGCTAAAAGAAAATCACGTTAGGCGACCGTTAGTTGGATAACCTTTCGCCGGCTCAACGCGCTGATTTACAAGGCGCCATTATCCGTGAAGGACTTCATCTGAATAAAGGGATATTCTACATTGCTCGTAACCATAATAAGATTTATGAAAGAACGGCAAGGCAGACAGAAGCTGCCAAGAACTAAATGGAGGGAGAGTTTTATGGATGTGTGGAATAAAGTGGTTTTATTTACAATGGGCTCGGCTTGTCTAGCCGGGTGCAGCAGCACATCACTAAATGTTAGAAATGGCCTTATAGCTGATGCAGATAATTGTCGACCAAGTTCGAAGCTATCTACCGAAATTGCAAGGTCTCAGATGGCGTGTCATCAAGGCATTAGCGGCGATGGCGTGCAAGTGATCATTGCGAAGACAAATAGGCTCGCATCTACGAATAGTGACACCACTCAGCGAGAGATGATATCAATATTTATTCAGCCCGCTGGCGCCGTGTCTCACTTGGGTCCCGTTAAATTTAACGCCTTTTACTCAAATGGTCTCTTTGATTTTTTGGGAAAAACGGGATGTGTTGGAGTTCTGGAAGACGGCTCTGTGGATATTAAAAATTTACTAAACGACGCGACTCTAACCTATGCTCTTAAATTCAAATTGATAAGTCCGCTTGGTTGGTTGGACGATTGCAAGGGTTATCGCGAAGTTGCCGGTTCAACGAAAATATAAATAAATAGGCAACGAGATCGGGACGACAAGGTCATCGCATTGCTCTCCGAATTTGGCGAGATCTTCCCAAGCGTGAGTTTGGAAAAGCTCGTTCAGATCATCCGCTTTCGCGGACATGTTACTTGATGAAGAGATCAGTGATAAGTGCAGCTGGTATTCTCCAGGCAGGAGTGGGTGCGACGACAGGGCGGGCTAGCAAGCTACATTTTTTTCTCATTCAAAAGGTGCTGAGGTGCTCAGTGATCGACTATTCTGCTAGAAATACAGGGATTGAGTTGCTGCGCAAGATGGATGAAAATCACCTGTGTTCAATTGATTTTGAGGATAAGTGGCCAAAAAAGACTAAAGACAAGGCGGTTAAGTCGATCGGATACTGGGTGTGGACTTTGTTTGACGATTGTCATGATCTTATTATTGAAATAAAAGAGAATTCGGAAGAAAAGATAATTCTAATAAACTCAATTGATTTTTTAAATTCAGATCGAGTTTTTCACCCAAAGATGCTTGGTCGATATGGAAAGATAAAGAGATTTATCTCAGAGGGTACGGAATGGTTAGGGTGCGAATTGCCTTGGCATAAGAAGTGGCCTTTTCCTGAGTAGGTAATTCATGCGGAACGTGAGGGCCTTATGAGGATGAGTTGCTTCGATCTGGTAGTAACGTCATTGCCCTGACTCCCGAGGGCAGTCCGACACCAGAGCTTCAGCTGACCTATGACGCGCTTGGTCGGCTGACTGCACTCAAGGATGGCATTACTGGTAGCGTGATCGACGGCTACAGCTACGATGGCATCGGAAATCTTCTCAGCGCCAAGGTTGGCGGCGCGACGCAAACCTACACATACGCAACCACCAACCATCGCCTGAGTGCGGTCGCCGGCGTGACGCGCACCTACGACAAGATGGGCAATACCCTCACCATCGGCGGCAAGGCACGCGAATACCTGTACGACACCACCGGCCGCATGACCTAGGTAAAACGCGCAGGTGCCGCGGTCATGAACTACCGCTACAACGGCCGCGGCGAGCAGGTACGCCGTTACCTAGGCACCAACAATACCTACACGCTTTACGACGAGGCGGGCCACTGGCTGGGCGACTACGACACCAACGACGCACCCAAGCAACAAGCGGTCTGGCTGGACGACCTACCGGTAGGCCTGCTGGCCAACGGCGGTCAACTGCACTACGTCGAACCCGATCACCTCGGCAGCCCCCGTGTGGTCGTCGATGCTGTCCGCGATGTTGCTGTGTGGAATCGGAGCCTGAAGGGCGAAGCCTTCTGCAACACGGTGGATATGGGGTACAGAAAAGAAGTGAAGTATTAGATGGGAATCACTTGGATGGATTCAAGAAGCATCACGAAGCCGAAGGGAATACTGTTGGGGTCCAGTGTAGAGACATAAGCAAAAATCAGCAGAAACAAATTAGACGTCAGGTCAGGATGTCTCCAACTGCGACCGGTCCGACATGTGCTTTGAACGTTTCCAATGTTCTGAACGCTTCGGAAGTCTTCAAAAACTTCGAAGGGTCCGTATTTCCAGGGTCGTTGTCGAGGGGATTTCGGGATGCAACAGTTAAGTAGGCCGGTTTTAGTAGTCTGCGTTGCCACGTTTGTTTTGGTTTGGGCGTGGATAGCAGGGCTGGAGCTTAGAGCTCCGGCAGTCCTGTTTGCAGCTCTCCAAAGTGCCGCTGTTCTTGGCGTTGGCCTTGCGCTACGAAAAGCAAGCGGCGGAACGATTGTTGGCTTGATTTTGTCGGCGTTGTTGGGCTGGTTAATTAGCTTCCTGGTGAGTATTGTTTTGGAGTGGACCTTCTCTCCTCACTTTCATTCTTCAATCAGTCAACACGTGCGATTTGGCAGCATTCACTCTCAAATGTATGGTTGGTTTGTTGCTTCGGTCATGTATTTAGGGGTTTTGCAGGGCCCCTTGGTGTTTTGTTCGTTAAGAATGCGAAATGGCCGTAGACTGGGATGAAGCGAAGTGAAATCCCAGCGTCATTTTAAAGCGAATCAGAGGAATCGATCATGTTGCATAATTCAATCGAGTATCTCGTCTCGGATAACGCTTTTATCTAGCAACACTTGAAAAAAATTGCGATGCTGAAAAGGGATTTATCAAGCAGCATTGTATGGGGTGCGGGCTGCCTCGGCAGCTGAAGGAGCCACTTCCAGAAAATGGCTAGGTGAGGGCGACATTACTAGTATTCCGATGGCGTGCACGAAAGTAAGTGGTTTGGCTGGACAATTGTTCAATCTACCTGCAGGCTCGCTGGGTTGGATAAAATCTTAAAGTGGACGGGATTTGCGATGAAATTTCATTCAAGGGCGCTGAGTTTTATTGCCATCTCGACCCTAGTTCTGCCCATCCTTGTAGTCGTCGCTTACGACGTTTTCGTATTATCGCCCCGTTTGAGCGATATCCGGGCCATTCTTGTTAGTGCAGATCCTTTTGACCGCTCCCCACCGCCGAATATTCGGCGGTATATCCAAGTACTGCATCGGGGGAATGCAGCGCCCTCGGCTCTAGTCGCAATGCGGTTGCGCACGCGCTTTCTGCCGGGCAGCACTGGATTTTGGTCACGTATGGGTGAATTGCTTTGGGGGAAACTTCTCTGGCTACATCTGTCGCAGGACGAGGTTATTGCGCTCTATTCGACTCTTGCCCATAACGGACAGGGCAATGGTTTGAACGCGTTGTCTCACCATCTGTTTGCAAAGCCACTGAATACCCTGACAGAGCAGGAGGCGGCAACCGTGGTTGCCTATACGTGGGCGCCGAGCATCTACAGGCTTCATCCAGAGCGCCTTGTAGGACGTCGCGACGCATTAATTCAGATGGCGCGCAGCAGACGCTAGCAGTTCCGCTGTATCGCGCAGGCGGCTTATGGAGTGAATCCAGTGGATAAAGTTTTGCAGTCAATAAAGACGCTATCTTGTTGGCTACTATTCGCTGCTGGCGCTGTCTTGTTGGGTGCAGGAATCAGCAGTGTGTTGGCCACCTACGGTGTCAGCGACTTTGCACATGATCTGCGCGGTGAGTGGGCACACCTGACTGCTCCGATTTGCGTGGGCACGGGCCTTCTGCTGGGCGGGTTGGGCGCACAGCGCCTTATCGGCTCTTGTGGGTGCACGCGTTCGCAGATTGGCCTTGCAACTGTGATTGCGGCCTGCGTGTCGTGTGGCTGGTTCACGTGGCGATTCAGCGAGGGCGTTTGATTGTCATTCGGTCAAGCGCACTCGCAGCGCACATCTGGTTATGAGTTTGCCAAGCGCATTTACGCATCGCGCGTGGCCGCCACTGGCACGTCATCCCCATCCACATCCGCCTTGACGTCGGCTTCGAACAGGCGCATCAGGTCTTCGCGCGCATCGCGCGAGGTCTGCAGCACTTTGGCTTCGTCGTCGTAGACCAGGTGTTGCGCACGCATCAGGTCTTCGTCGTGCTTGCGGAAGCGCTCGATGTGTTCGCGCGCGAGCGCATCGCCCACGCCGAGCGAGGTCAGCACGCGTCCGCCCAGTTCCAGGCTGGAGGCGAATACCTCGCGGAACGGTTCGGCGCCCAGGTCCATCAGTTTCCAGGCGTGTTGGCGGTTGCGCGCGCGCGCCAGCACGGTGGCCTGCGGGTACAGGCGGCGGATCAGCCGCACCGTCTTGATGTTGGTTTCCGGGTCGTCCACCGCAATCACGAACACCTTGATGCGGTCGGCGCCGGCGGCGCGTAGCAGGTCCGGCCGGGTCGGGTCGCCGTAATACAGTTCGCCGCCGAAGCGGCGGATATCCTCCACCGTGTCGGGGTTGTGCTCCAGCGCGACAAACGGCACATGGCGCGAGGTAAGCAGGCGGGCCACCACCTGGCCAAAACGGCCCACGCCCGCGATCAGCACCTGCGGCGACTGCGCATCGATGGTGTCGAAGGGGCGCTCGGACTTGGGCACCTGCACCCGCAACGGTCCATTGAGCAGGCGCTGCATACCGAGCAGCAACAGCGGCGTCAGGGCCATGGAGACGCCGACGATGGCCACCAGGCGATCGTGATTGGCCGGATCCAGCAGGCCGACGCGATCGGCCTCGTTGAACACCACAAACGCGAATTCGCCGCCCAGCCACAACACGCTGCCCAGCATCAGGCTGCTGCGTAGCGGCAGCTTGGCGACGCTGCCGATACCGACCAGCAGCGAGAACTTCACCACCAGCAAGATCGCTACGCCGGCGGCGATCAATCCCGGTTCGGCGACCACGCGATTGAGGTCGATGCCCATGCCCACCGAAATGAAGAACAAGCCAAGCAGCAAGCCTTCGAACGGTTCGATCTGCGATTCGAGTTCGTGGCGGAATTCCGAATCGGCCAGCAGCACGCCGGCGATGAAGGCCCCCAGGCTGGCGCTCAGCCCGGCTTCCTGCATGATCCAGGCGGTACCCAGCACCACCAGCAACGCGCTGGCGGTGAATACCTCCGGCATGCGGGTGCGCGCCACTACGTTGAACAGATAGCGCAACACAAAGCGCCCGCACAAGATCACCAGCGCCAATGCGGCCATCGCCTTGGCCACTTCGGGCCAGGCGAGAGTGGCGTTCTTGCTGCCACCGAGCAGCGGGATGGCGGCCAGCAACGGGATCGCGATCAGATCCTGAAACAGCAGGATGGCGAAGGCCAGTCGCCCGTAATCGCTGCCCAGCGCCTTGCGTTCGGCCAGCAGCTGCAGGCCCACCGCAGTGGACGACAACGCCAGCGCCACGCCGACGATGAGCGATGTTTTCCAGCCCAGGTTACCCAGCATCAACAGGCCGCCCAGGATCATGGCCGTCACCACCACCTGGGTGGCGCCGGCGCCGAACACCGAATGGCGCATTACCTTCAGGCGGGCTGGCGAGAGCTCCAGGCCGATCACGAACAGCAGCATCACCACGCCGATTTCGGCCGCGCCGCTGATGCGCTCGGCATCCTGCACTACGCCCACACCATCCGGGCCCAGCACCACGCCGGCGACCAGATAGGCCAGCACCGCGCCAAGGCCGAAGCGCTTGAACACCGGTACCGCCACGATGGCGGCCAGCATCAGGACCAGAGCCAGTTCCAGGCCACCGCTATGCATGCACGTTCTCCGTTGAGGTGCGCATTATGCCGCCCGCAGCAGTCGGCCAGCTTGCACCAACGTGCCGGAGTCGCCGCCGATGCGCATCGCATGCCACGCGCGGTGCGGTACTGTGAGATGCGGCAGCGCCACGCAACCGGCCACGCCGGCAAGCGCGGCCATGCGGCGACCGCAGCGTCTAGCATCCGCCAGACGGAGCTGGTGTGCTGGACGCGCTGAGATCGCACTCTCGAAGCGAACAAGACCCGCTACTGCGCTTGCGATAGCAGGACGCCGAGCAGCCTGCGCAGGGCCACTGCGCAGCCGCCAGAGGCGCGCGGCCGGTGCGCTATGCGGCAGCACGACGCATCTCAATGCGCCATGCATTCCCGCCGTGTGGCCGCGCTACGCTCGCTTGGCTGCGTTCAGTGGCTCTTGAGCAGGAAGCGTCGATCCAGCGGCTGCAGCGGCCGGGCGTTGAATGGGTAGACGCGCTCGAAGGCGTTGATCTGCTCCTCGGACACCTGCACCGGCTGCTCGAGCACCACCCAGTCCACCGTTTCGCTGCACGGCGGGGTGGTCAGCGAGCCTTCGTAGCGATAGAAGCGGCGTTGCTGCTTGGGCGGAAGGAAATCGCTGGCCCGCACCGAGGCGTTGGCGACCTGCCGGGTCTGGTTCTTGTCTTTGGGCATGGCATCCAGCACCCGCTGGAAGGCAGGATTGGCCTTGCCGGTTTCGAAGAAGATCGCCAGCACGCCCAGGGTTCCATCCGGGCCCTGATGCACGATGTGCGCCTCCATCGGGAAGCGCCGGCCGTTCAACAGGTGCTCGCTCGGGTGATGGAAATGCAGCTGCAACGCGGTGTACTGCTTGCCGCCGATGACCATGGTGCCGCCGTCATGCAACTCCAGCTGGATGGAATGACCGGTGTTGCGCACCGCCAGCGGCACGGCGCTGTAGTCCAGCTCCAGCTTGCCCAGGTTGGCGTCGAGCGCGCCTTTCAGATCGATCGGGCTGTTCTGTTGGCCGTTGCCGCACAGCACGTTTTCCTTGGCCAGTTCGGCCCAGTGCTCGGCGCCCTCCGGACCGGTATAGCCCCACTCATGCCCGACGTGTTGGGGGGTTTCGTGCGCCTCCACGGGGGGCGTTGCAGGCAGCGTGGTTTGCGCCATGCCGACCGTGACCCAGCCCGCGGCGGCACACAGACACACCGGGCGCAGACGGCGTAACAAAAACGACATAGAAGACGGCATTGGTGATTCCTGAGCAGCGACGGGAGCGGAGGGACGCGATGGCGCGCGCCCTTCCACGAAGATGTGCGGTGGGTTGGCTGTGCCAAGAAGCGGACTGTACCTATTGCTGTGCCGCACACCACAGGTTTGCGACGGCCGGTGGATTCGCTCCGACCAGCACGACCTCTTGGCGCGGCTGGGCCCATCGCGGCGACAGGTGTGCAGGCGAATGCCTGCATCCCGCGCGGAGGTGCCACGACGATGGCACCTCCGCGTACTCGCCTCTTGCGCAGCGTCAGTCGCGCGTTGTCGGCGGGGTGAGCGGCATGGCCTGCGCCAGCGACGTGCAGTGCAGGCTCGGCATGCTGGACGCCCAGTGAAGCGGGGCTGCTGCGAAGGATTGACCAAGCGAGCGCAGGCGCGCAGACTGCGCCGCGCCGCCGCCCGGATCACCGGTCGGTGCGCACCTTTCGGAGCCTTTACTCATGTCCAGCGACAGTCACCCTAGACCCGGGTCGATGACCCAGCTGGCGCGCGCCTGAGGCTCAGGTTCGCCGGCTGTCATCGACGACGGTCGTCACCAGGCGAACCACCATGTACAACGAAACCCTGCGCCTTGCCCAAGGCGTCGATGCATTGACCGCACCCCTGGCCGAGCTCAACACGGCCGATGCGGTGGAATATCTCAACACGCTCGATCGCGACGATGCGGCACACGTGCTGGCCGCGTTGCCGGCGCCGCGTGCGGTGAAGTTGCTCGAACAACCGGAGCTGCGCGACGCCAGCGCACTGGTCGCCCTGCTGCCGGCCGAGCAGGCCGCCTCCTTGCTCGGGCAGATGGCCGACGACCGCGCCACCGATATCTTCCACGGCCTGGATGCCGAGCAGCGCCAGCCGCTGCTGTGGTTGCTCAGTGCCGAGGCGCGGCTGTCGATCCAGGCGCTGATGCGCTACCCGCCCAACACTGCCGGTGCGTTGATGACCACCGAATTCGTGGCGGTGTCGTCCGACTTAACAGTGGGCCGCACCTTGCAACACATCCGCGAAGTGGAGCGCAGCCGCGAGACCGTTTACGCCATCTATCTGCTCGACCCGCAGACCCGCGTGCTGCAACAGGTGGTCACCATGCGCCGGCTGATCACCGGCGCGCCGGAGGCACCGATTCTGGAGGTGGCGCAGGTCAATCCGCCGGTCACCGTGGACCCGGCACTGGACCAGGAAGAAGTGGCGCGCCTGATCCGCCGCCACGACCTGCTCGCGATCCCGGTGGTGGATGCGCGCGGGCATGTGCTGGGCATCGTCACCGTGGACGATGTGCTCGACGCATTGATCGCCGAATCCACCGAAGACGTGCACAAGTTCGGCGGCATGGAAGCGCTGGACAAGCCCTACATGCACATTGGGTTTGGCCAGATGATCAAGAAGCGCGCCGGTTGGTTGAGCGTGCTGTTTCTGGGCGAAATGCTCACCGCCAGCGCCATGCAGCACTTCGAGGACGAGTTGTCCAAGGCGGTGGTGCTGACCTTGTTCATTCCGTTGATCATGAGCTCGGGCGGCAACTCCGGTTCGCAGGCCACTTCGCTGCTGATCCGTTCGCTGGCGCTGCGTGAAATCCGCCTGGGCGACTGGTGGAAAGTGGCGCTGCGCGAGCTGCCCACCGGGCTGACCCTGGGCGCGATTCTGGGCGTGCTGGCGATCGTACGTATCGCCATCTGGCAGACCGCCGGCCTGTACGACTATGGCCCGCACTGGCAGATGGTGGCGCTGACCATCGGTGCGGCGCTGATCGGCATCGTCACCTTCGGCTCGCTCTCGGGCTCGATGCTGCCATTCGTGCTGCAACGCTTCGGCTTCGACCCGGCCAGCGCCTCTGCACCGTTCGTGGCCACGCTGGTGGATGTCACCGGGCTGGTGATCTATTTCAGCATCGCTGCGGCGATCTTGAGTGGAACGTTGTTGTAGGCTTTGCCAACACGACCGATAAGGAGATCGCGATGGGCAACAAGGCGCTGCGGTATGTACTTGGGGCGAGTGCATTGCTGGTCGCCATGTTGCAGCCAGGATGGGCCGAACAGGCCCATCCACCGGCCTGTGCCTATGATCGCGCCGCCATGCTGGCGCTGGATGAGAACGCCTTCGACCAAGACATGCAGGGCGGCTGGCGCACCATCGCCGACCGCCCTGGTTGCGCCCTGGCGGCAGCCGACCTGCTGCGCGAGTATCGCCTGGCGCATGCGATCACTGGCGGCATAGTGACCTGGCACGAAGGCCAGCTGCGTGCAGAGGCTGGTCAAACGGCACAGGCGATCGCCTTGTTCGAAAAGTCTTACAAGCCAGCCGCCGAGGATCTCGCCGGCTGGAATCTGTATGTGGATGCGATGCTCGCGTTCCTCAAACGCGACCGCGCCGGCCTGGATGCCGCACGTGCGCGACTTGCGACGGTGCCCTATCCGCAGGCCAAGGATATGCCGCCGCTGCAGGATGGCTATATGGTTTTTCCCGCCGAGAAGGGCCGAGCTGAGATGAAGGTGCGCTGGCCACCAAACCTGGATGTCGTCGATGGCTTGATCAAATGCTACGACGAACCCTATTCGGTGGCTTACAGCGCCCAGCGTTGCCGCACATCGACCTCGACACTTTCAAAGTAGGCAGGCATCGACAGGCTGGGCACCGCGATGCGCTGCGGCAGGCATGACGACGGTGCAGGCAGTGGTGCACTGACCAGTCAAACAAATCACCAACCCGAACGGTCTTCGGTGGAAACGATCGACGATTGTCGACGACGGCCATGCCGCGAGACGGCTGCGCCAAGTCCCTGGCCGCGGAGCACGCGCACCGGTCGGCCGCCCCGCCATCTCGCGTTCGCCAACCTTGCCGCATGCCCTCGCACTGCTGTGCGTGTACCGTAGCGCGATGGCAGTGTTCTCCCCCGCACAATGAGTACTTATCACCTGCAACAGGTCTTCCGCCCCAGCACCGTTGCGGTGGTGGGTGGCAGTCCGCGCGATCGCTCGGCCGGGCGGGCGGTGGTGCGCAATCTGCGCGCGGCCGGCTTCCCTGGGCAGATCGGTTGGGTGAGCCCGCGCTATAGCGAGATCGATGGCGTGCGCACGGTGGCGCGCTTGACCGATCTGCCGTGGGTACCCGACCTGGTGGTGATCACCGCGCCGGCGCGCATCGTGCCGCGCATCGTCTCCATCGCGGCGCGGCGCGGGGTGGCCGCAGCGATCATCCTTACCGCTGGTTTGGGCCGTGGCCCCGGCTCGCCGGCCGCACGCATGGAAGCGGCCGCACGGGCAAAGGGCATGCGCATCCTCGGCCCGCATTGCCTGGGCGTGATCGCCCCGCATGCGCGGCTCAATGCCAGCATCGCCGCGCACTGCCCACAGGCCGGCGATCTGGCGCTGATCTCCGAATCCAGCGCCATTGCCGCTGCCCTGGTGGAGTGGGGCGTGGCGCGTTCGGTCGGGTTCTCGGCGGTGGTGTCGCTGGGCGATACGCTGGATGTGGACTTCGGCGACCTGCTCGATTACTTCGCCACCGACTACCGCACCCGCGCCATCCTGCTCTACGTCGAACGCATCGGCGATGCGCGCAAGTTCATGTCGGCCGCGCGTGCGGCCGCGCGCGCCAAACCAGTGGTGGTGGTCAAGTCCGGCCGGCAGTTCCGCATCAATCCCAATGCCGATACCCACGCGCAGGCGCTGGCCGGCTCGGATGCGGTGTATGGCGCCGCGTTCGCGCGTGCCGGGCTGCTGCGCGTCGGCGCATTGGACGAGTTGTTCGCCGCGGCCGAAACGCTGGGCCGGCTCGGCAGCTTCCCGGGCCGGCGTCTGGCCATCCTGAGCAATGGCGGCGGGGTGGGGCAGCTGGCGGTGGACCAGTTGGTGCTGCGTGGCGGCACGTTGGCCGAGTTGTCGGCCAAGACCCTGGAGCGGCTGGACCAGTCGCTGCCGGAAGGCTGGTCGCGCAGCAACCCGGTGGACATCATTGTCGACGCCGATGGCGCGCGCTATGCCGCCGCGATCGAGGCGCTGCTGGACGACCCCGAAAACGACGCCTTGCTGGTGGTCAACGTGCCCACCGCATTCACTTCCTCGGCCGACGCGGCCAAGGCGCTGACCCGCGCGCTGGAGCAACGCAACCGCTATCAGCGCGACAAGCCGGTGTTTGCGGTGTGGCTAGGCCAGGACGACGCGGCGATCGCCGCGCTCAACGCCGCGCGCGTGCCCACCTACGCCACCGAATCGGATGCGGTGCGCGGCTTCACCCACCTGGTGCGCTATCGCGAGGCGCAGGCGGCGTTGATGGAAACCCCGCCCAGCCTGCCGGAAGATTTCGTGGTGGATGCCGGCATCGCGCGCGCGGTGGTCGATGAAGCCTTGGCTGCGGGCCGACGTTGGTTGGACCCGGTGGCGACCAACCGGCTGCTGGCCGCTTACGGCATCCCGATCGTGCCGTTGCAGGTGGCCACTACCGCCAACGAGGCCGCCTTGCTGGCCGATCCGCTGCTGGCAATGGGGCGCACGGTCACCTTGAAGGTGTTGTCTGGCGACATCGCGCACAAGTCAGATGTGGATGGCGTGCGCCTGAATCTGTCCAGCGTGGCGGCGGTGCGCGAGGCGGCGGCCGGCATCCTGGCGCGTGCCCGCGCCGCGCTGCCGAATGCGGTCATCGAAGGGGTGATCGTGCAGCCCACCGTGTTGCGGCCCAAAGCGCGCGAGTTGATCGCCGGCATTGCCGACGACCCGGTGTTTGGCCCGGCGATCGTGTTCGGCCGTGGCGGCACCGCGGTGGAGGTGATCAACGACCGCGAACTGGCGCTGCCACCACTGGACTTGCGCCTGGCGCACGAGCTGATCGGCCGCACCCGCGTCTCGCGCATCCTCAAGGCCTACCGCGACGTGCCGGCCGCCGACGAGCGCGCCGTGGCGCTGGTGCTGGTCAAGCTGGCGCAGCTGGCGGCCGACATCCCGGAAATCACCGAGCTGGATATCAACCCGCTGCTGGCCGACTGCGATGGCGTGATCGCGCTGGATGCCCGCGTGGCGGTGGCGCCGGCGCGCAAGCTGCACAAGGGCCGCGGCCATCCGCGTTTTGCGATCTTCCCGTACCCGAAGGAATGGGAGCGCCAGATCGCGCTTGGCGATGGCACCCACGCGCTGGTGCGCCCGGTGCGCCCGGAAGACGATGCGCTGTTCCGCGCCTTCTTTGCGCGGGTCACCGACGAAGACCTGCGGTTGCGGTTCTTCCAGTCGGTCAAGCATTTCAGCCACGAATTCATCGCCCGCCTGACCCAGCTCGATTACGCGCGCTCGATCGCGCTGGTGGCCATCGACCCCAAGACCGGCGACATGCTCGGCGCGGTGCGCCTGCATGCCGACGCCGATTACGAGCGTGGCGAGTACGGCATCCTGATCCGCTCCGATCTCAAGGGCCACGGCATCGGCTGGCAGCTGATGCGCATCATGATCGAGTACGCACGCTGGCTGGGCCTGAAGCAGATCGAAGGCCAGGTGCTGCGCGAGAACCGCACCATGCTGGCGATGTGCCAGAGCCTGGGCTTTGGCGTACGCCCGGATCCGGACGATGCGACCCTGATGGCGGTGACACTCCCTATAATGGGCGAGCCGCGCCCGGCCTGACGTTGCGTCACGCCGCGGTCCCCCATCCTCCACCGCACGCCGGATCTGCCGGGCTTTGCCCTGGCCCGTTGTTCCGGCTGTCGTCTCGGCCCGCCTGGGAGTGTCAATGTTTCGCGAGTTCAGAATGTCGTTGTTGGTCGCCGCCGTCTGCCTGGGCGTTGCCGCCTGGTGGGGTCACACCACCTCAATGGGTTTGTGGCAGGCGTTGTGGTTGTGCCTGGTGCTGAGCGTGCTGGAGGTGTCGTTGTCGTTCGACAACGCGGTGGTCAATGCCGGCGTGCTCAAGCACATGAACGCGTTCTGGCAGAAGCTGTTCCTGACCGTGGGCATCCTGATCGCGGTGTTCGGCATGCGGCTGGTGTTCCCGATCGTGATCGTGTCGGTGGCGACCGGCATGGGCCTGGTGCCGGTGATGCAGATGGCGCTCAAGGAGCCGGAGCGCTATAGCCAGGTACTGACCGACAACTATCCGTCCATCGCCGCCTTCGGTGGCATGTTCCTGCTGCTGGTGTTCCTCAACTTCCTGTTCGACCAGGAGCGCAAGCTGCACTGGCTTGGCCCGGTGGAGCGGCTGGTCGGCAAGCTGGGCAAGGCCGATGCGATGTCGGTGATCGTGGCGGTCACGGTCCTGCTGTGCACCAAGCTGTTCCTGCCCGAGGCGATCTTCCAGAGCGTGCTGTTCGCCGGTCTGGGCGGCATCCTGCTGTATCTGCTGGTGGGCAGCGTGGATGCCTTGTTCGAGTCCGAAGAGAGCGAAGACGGCATGGGCCCGGCCAAGCGCTCGGGCATTGCCGCGTTCTTGTACCTGGAGGTGCTGGACGCCTCGTTCTCGTTCGACGGCGTGATTGGCGCATTCGCCATCACCCGCGACGTGGTCATCATCATGCTGGGCCTGGCGATCGGCGCGATGTTCGTGCGCTCGATGACGGTCTACCTGGTGCACAAGGGCACGCTGGACGAGTTCGTGTTTCTGGAGCACGGGGCGCATTACGCCATCGGCGTGCTGGCGATCATCATGCTGGTGGGCACCGTCTACCACGTGCCGGAAGTGCTGACCGGCCTGATCGGCGTGGCCTTCATAGTCGCCTCGGTGTGGTCGTCGATCCGCTACCGCAAGCGCCACCACATCGGCCCGACCGAGATCTGAGGCCGCCCGGCTGTGCGCAGGGCGTCACGCCGTTCACTTGAGAGCGGCCGGACTGCGCTTTCGCGTCTATTGGACGGGCGCTGCTAGATCTGTGTTTTGGCTGCAAGGCCCTCGCCTGCTCTCGCACTGTGAGTTTGCTGCAGGGCCCTTGCCCGCCCACCATCGCGGGACACGCCGTGAATCCGTCC